>JBLNDP010000266.1:0-4297 GCA_050261755.1 Clostridia bacterium | reverse complement strand
CGACCGTGTTCGCCAAGCTCACGCCGGCGCAGAAGGAACGCATCGTGAGAGCGCTGCACCGCCACGGGCACGTGGTGGGCTTCCTCGGCGACGGCATCAACGACGCGCCGGCGCTCAAGGCCGCCGACGTCGGCATCTCGGTGGACACCGCGGTCGACATCGCCAAGGAATCGGCCGACATCATCCTGCTGGAGAAGAGCCTCCTCGTGCTGCAGGAGGGCGTCATCGAGGGCCGCAAGGTCTTCGGCAACATCGTGAAGTACATCCGCATGGGCGCGAGCTCGAACTTCGGCAACATGCTGAGCGTGCTGGGGGCGAGCCTCTTCCTCCCCTTCCTGCCGATGGCGCCGATCCAGGTGCTCACGAACAACCTGCTGTACGACTTCTCGCAGACCGCGATCCCCACCGACGAGGTGGACGAGGAATACCTCGCCTCGCCGCGGCGCTGGGACATCGACGGCATCTTCAAGTTCATGGTGGTGATCGGGCCGGTGAGCTCGCTCTTCGACTACGCGACCTACGCGATGATGCTGCTGGTCTTCGACGCCGGGCGCGACCCCGCGCTCTTCCAGACCGGCTGGTTCGTCGAGTCGCTTCTCAGCCAGACGCTCATCATCCACATCATCCGTACCGCGAAGGTGCCGTTCCTGGAAAGCCGCGCGAGCGCGACCCTGATGACGACGAGCCTGGCGGTATGCGGCATCGGCATCGCGTTGCCGTTCACCCCTGCCGGCGCGGCGCTCGGCTTCGTGGTCCTGCCCAGCCTCTACTGGCCGCTCCTCGCCGCGATGCTGGTCGCCTACGCGGTGCTCACGCACCTGGCGAAGACGTGGTTCGTCCGGCGCTGGGGCGTCTAGGGAACGAGCACCGCGGCGCCCGAGAACTTCCCGCCCCGTAGGTCGGCGAGCGCCTCGTTCGCCCGCGCGAGCGGATACGGATGCACTTCGGTCCTGATCCGCAGGTGGGCGGCGAGCGCCATGAATTCGCGCCCGTCGGCGCGCGTGAGGTTCGCCACCGACTCCACGCGCCGCTCGCCCCAGAGGGTCGAATAAGGGAAGGACGGGATCTCGCTCATGTGGATGCCGCCGCACACCACCCGGCCGCCCTTCTTCACGGCGCGCAGCGCGGCGGGAACGAGGCCGCCCACGGGAGCGAAAAGGATCGCCGCCTCGAGCGGCTCGGGCGGCGCCTGGTCGGAGCCGCCGGCCCAGCGGGCGCCCATGGCGACTGCGAATTTCTGCCCTTCAAGATCCTGCGGCCGTGAAAAAGCAAAGACACGCCGTCCCTGGGCGTTCGCCACTTGGGCAATGATGTGCGCGGCCGCGCCGAAGCCGTAGAGTCCCAACGTCTTGGCGTCGCCGCACTTCGTGAGGCAGCGGTAGCCGATCAGGCCGGCGCAGAGAAGCGGCGCCGCCTCGGCGTCGGAGTAGCGCTCGGGAAGATCGAGGCAGGCTTCTTCGGCGGCGACGGCATATTCGGCGTAGCCGCCGTCGAGATGGCAACCGGTGAAGAGCGCGCGGTCGCAGAGGTTCTCGCGGCCGCTCGTGCAGTACTCGCACGCGCCGCAGGTCCGGCCGAGCCAGGGAACGCCGACGCGCATGCCGGGCGCGAGCCGGGCGACGCCGGGGCCGCATTCGGCGACCGTGCCGACGATCTCGTGGCCGGGGGTGACGGGATAGCGGGCCTGCGGAAGCTCGCCGTCGGCGAGATGCAGGTCGGTGCGGCAGACGCCGCACGCGCTCACTCGGACGAGCACTTCGCCGCGCGCGGGGCGCGGCACCGGGACTTCCTGCGGCGCGAGCGCCCTGCCCGCGCCGGTCGCGCGCATGGCCTTCATGCGCGCATGTTATCCCCGCCTGGCGCGGGGACGTCTAGGCGTGCGAGGCGTGCCCGCCGTGCGCGGCGGAATCGCGGCGGCCGAAGCCGATCGTGCTGATGCCGGCGATCTTGTAGAGCGGGCAGTAGCCGCCGATGCCGGTGATGAGCGGCACGGCGCCGATGAGGCTTACGTAGCTCAGCAGGCCTTCGCCGAAGAAGAAGGGATACAGCAGCCCCAATCCCACGACGACCCTGATGATGCGGTCCACGGTGCCTTCGTTGAGCTTCTTCATAAAGACTCCTTTCCTTTGCCCCACGATAGGCGGCCTGCGCGGCGCAAACTTGATGCACATCAAGCGGCACGCGGCTTGCCGGAGGAAGCTGGTCCCATGGCCGAGATCGTCAGCCTCAGGCAGGACCGCGACTACGCCTTTTTCAACGACTTCGGGCCGGCGGGCGAGATCCGCACCGACGAGGCGCCGCCGGTCGGCGGCGGCAGCGGCCCGACGCCCGTGCAGCTGCTCGAGGCTGCGGTAGGCAACTGCCTCGCCGCGAGCCTGCTTTTCTCGCTGCGCAAGTTCAAGCAGTCGCCCGAGCCGATCCACGCGCGGGTCGAGGCCGAAGTCGGCCGCAACGAGCAGAAGCGCATGCGCGTGCTGCGGCTCAAGGCCCGCCTGGTGCTCGGCGTGCCGGCGGCGAGCCTGGGCGAGCACCTCGCCAGGGCGCTCGCGCAGTTCGAGGATTTCTGCACCGTGACGGCCAGCGTGCGCGCGGCCCTGCCGGTGGACGTCGAGGTCTACGACAGCGACGGCAAGCGGCTCAAGTAGCCGCGGCGGCCGTTACGGCCGGATGTACGCGTAGCCCTCGCGCGACTGCAGCCGCGCGATCTCGGCGACGCCGGAGGGCACGAACTCCACGAGGGGCAGGAACTGGTCGCGGCGCAGGTTGCGCTCGCGCAGCGTGATCTCGCACACGCGGAACTTCACGCCCTGCAGGTCGAGGTCCTCGACGGCGCCGCGGAACTCGTTGCCGCGCTCCGTCTTCGCGCCCTTCATGAGGAAGTCGACGCCGCCGGCGTGCGCCACGGCGACGATCTTCGCGTTCGGGTCCACTTCCAGCTGGTTGCGGATGTACTCCAGGCCGCGCGAGGCCTGCGCCGCGCCTTCGCTGAAGTGGTAGACCACGCGAACCGGCTGCTGCTGCGCCTGGGCGAAAGCGAGCGGCGAGACCAGAAGGAGGAGGAGAAGAAGGCGCCTCATTCGCGCGTCATCCGCCAGTACTGCCACTTCATCGTCAGCGCCGAGCCGGCGATGATCGCGGCGAAGGTCATGATCGAGCCGAGCGCGAGGGTCGAGAAGCCGGTGATGCCCTGGCCGATGGTGCAGCCGAGCGCGGTGATCCCGCCGAAGCCCATCAGCAGGCCGCCCACCATGTGCATGGCCGTGTCCTCCGCGTCGCGGAAGCCCTCCCAGCGGAACGTGCGCGTCGCCAGCGCGTATGCCGCCGACCCCGCGATGACGCCGAGCGCGGAGGCGATTCCATAGGTCACGATCTTCGACTTGTCGGTCCAGAACATCAGGTATTCGAGGGTGTACGCGAGCGGCGAGACGAAGGAGAAGGACTCCATGCGCCCGCTGTTGGTGGCGACGAACGCCTCCTGCAGCGTGTTCGGGTCCTCGGCCACGTGGCCGATCACGCCGCTGAGGTACCAGCCGCCCACCACGACGAGCCCCGTGACCACGCCACCCACGGTGTAGTCGGAGCTAGAGCGAAAGGCCTTGCTCGAGTAGGCGAAAGCGATCAGCCCGCCCCCGATGACGAGGGAAACGATCATGGTCCACGCATGCTTGCCGATACTTGTGTGAGAGGCGAGAAGCGAAGGCAAATCCTGGCCGGAAGCAAGCGTCACCGACGCCTTCTCGAGCACGCCGGCCCGAAAAGCGCCGAAGAGCCCGCGCAGCGTCATGTAGGCGGCGATGCCGAGGAAGACGTACACGACCACCGACTTGAGGTTGCCCGCGCCGACGCGAATGAGCGTCTTGGAGCCGCAGCCCGAGCCGAGCGTCATGCCCACGCCGAAAAGGAAGCCGCCGACCAGGTACGACAGCCAGGTGAACGTGGGCGCCTGGTAGATGGACTTGGAGAGGTCGACGAGGCCGGCGAGCTGCAGCGCATTCGCCCCGAGGATGGCGACGCCGATGGCGAGCAGCCACATGCGCAGCCGGCTCGTCTCGCCCATGTTCACCCAGTCCGACACGGCGCCCATGGTGCAGAAGTTGGTCTTGTTGCCCACCGCGCCGAAGACGAAGGCGAGGAGGAACGCGCCGCCGGTGACGTAGGGCGCGAGCTGCGCCGGATTGGCTTCGTTCACGCCCGGACTATAACGCGGCTACGCCGCGGCCGAAGCGCGCCGGCCGGCCGCCTTGCCGACCTTGCTGCAATACACCTCGTAGAGTGCCGCGAGAAGCGCCGGGGCCTC
>JBLNDP010000265.1:0-7296 GCA_050261755.1 Clostridia bacterium | reverse complement strand
GTCGACACGCCGGGCAAGGACTCCTACCGCCACCGGCATGCCGGCGCGACGGAGGTCCTGGTCACCTCCTCGCGCCGCTGGGTGCTGATGCACGAGCTGCGCGGGGCGCAGGAGCCGTCGTTCGACGAGCAGGTGAAGCGCCTCTCGCCCTGCGACCTGCTGCTCGTGGAGGGCTTCAAGTTCGCGCCCATTCCGAAGCTCGAAGTCTGGCGCGAGGCGCCGGGGGAGCCGCTGCTGCATCCCAATGATCCGCACATCGTCGCAGTGGCGACCGACGCGAAGATCGAGACGCGGCTGCCGCGCCTCGAGCTCAACGACGACGCCGGCATCGCCGCCTTCATCGTCAAGCACCTGGGCCTCGCATGAGCGAAAAGGGCAAGGGGCTCCTCTCGGTCGACGACGCGCTGGCGCAGCTCCTCGCCGCGGGAAAGCCTGTCGCGGACCTCGAGGAGGTGGCCACGCTCGAAGCCACCGGCCGGGTCCTGGCCCGCTCGCAAGCGTCGACGATGGACGTGCCGCCCATGGACAACAGCGCGATGGACGGCTATGCGCTGCGGCTTTCCGACCTGTCGTCTTCAGGCATGAAGCTGAAGGTGAAGCAGAAGATCATGGCGGGGAGCGTCGGCCAGCCGCTCGAGCCCGGCACGGCCGCGCGCATCTTCACCGGCGCGCCCATTCCGCCCGGGGCCGATACGGTCGTCATGCAGGAGCACTGCGAGGTGGCGGGCGACGAGGTCACCGTCAAGAAGACGCCGCGGCAGGGAGACTGGGTTCGCCTGCGCGCGAGCGACGTGAAGCAGGGCGGCGAAATCCTCCCGGCCGGCAAGCGCCTCCAGCCCCAGGACACCGGGCTCGCCGCTTCGGTCGGCCTCGCGACGCTTCCCGTCTACAGGAGGGTCCGGCTCGGGCTGTTCTTCACGGGCGACGAGCTGGTGATGCCCGGGGAGCCGCTGGCGCCCGGACGGATCTACAACTCCAACCGCTTCACGCTGCGCGGCCTCGCGCAGGCGTATGGGTGCGAGATGCGCGACTACGGCATCGTGCCCGACAGCCTCGAGGCGACGCGCGCGGTGCTGCGGCAGGCGGCGGCGGAGTGCGACCTCGTGGTGACGTCGGGCGGCGTCTCGGTCGGCGATGCCGACTTCGTCAAGCCGGCGGTCGAGGCGGAGGGCTCGCTCCTCATGTGGCGCATCGCCATGAAGCCCGGCCGGCCCCTGGCGTTCGGCTCGGTCCAGAAATCGTTCTTCATCGGGTTGCCGGGCAACCCCGTCTCGAGCTTCGTCACGTTCCTCGTCTTCGTGCGGCCGTTCCTGATGAGGCTGCAGGGCGTCGCGGACCCGTCGCCGCGCTTCATCCTCGCGCGCGCCGACTTCGACTGGAAGGAGCCCGATCCGCGCCGCGAGTTCCTGCGCGTAAAATGGAATGCGCAGGGCGGGCTCGACCTGTACCCGACGCAGGATTCCGCGGTGCTCACTTCCACCTCCTGGGCCGACGGCCTGGTCGACAATCCCGCCAAGAACGTGATCGGCAAGGGCGACGTGGTGCGCTTCCTTGCCTACTCGGAGCTGTATCGAGGATGAGATCCGGCGGATGAAAGTCACGGTGCGCTACTTCGCGAGCCTGCGCGAGACGCTCGGCAAGGAAGCCGAGGAGCTGGAGCTGCCCGCCGGCGTGGCGACCGTCGGCGCGCTGCGCGCCCACCTGCGCTCGCGCGGCGGCGCCTACGGCGAAGCGCTCGCGGAAAAGCGCCTCGTGCGCGCGGCCCTGAACCAGGACATGGTCGGCGCGGCCACGTCGGTGAAGGGCGGCGACGAGGTCGCTTTCTTCCCGCCGGTGACCGGCGGATGAAGATCTCCGTCCAGAAGGAAGATTTCGATCTTTCCCGGGAAGTGAGGGAAATATCGAGGAAGCCCGAGGTCGGTGCCGTGGCGTCCTTCGTCGGCCAGGTGCGCGAGGTCGCGATGACCCTCGAGCACTACCCGGGGATGACGGAGAAGGCGATCGAGAAGATCGTGGCCGAGGCTGCCGGGCGCTGGCAGGTCATGGACTGCACGGTGATCCATCGCTATGGGCCCCTCAAGCCCACCGACCAGATCGTCCTCGTCGCGGTCGCCAGCGCGCACCGCAGCGACGCCTTCGCCGCCTGCGAGTTCATCATGGACTACCTGAAGACCCAGGCGCCGTTCTGGAAGAAGGAGGCCGGCAAGGGCTGGGTGGACGCCAAGGCGAGCGACGACCAGGCGGCCGATCGCTGGAAGCAGGGCGCCGGCCGGTGATCAGCCCGCAGATGCTGCTCGCGATTGCCGCGGGCGGAGCGCTCGGCTCGGTTGCCCGCTATCTCGTCGGCGTCGGCGCCAGCAAGGCGTTCGGGCTCGGCTTCCCTTGGGGCACGCTCATCATCAACATCGTCGGCTCGTTCCTCATCGGTGCCTTCGTCGAGCTCTTCGCGCTGAAGTGGGACCTGCCGCAGGAAGCGCGCGTCTTCCTCACCGTGGGGATCTGCGGCGGCTTCACGACCTTCTCGACGTTCTCCCTCGATGCCTACGTCCTGATCGAGCGGGGCGACCTGGGCCTGGCCGGCGCCTATATCGCCGCCTCGGTCGTGCTCTCGATCGCCGCCCTGGTCGGCGCGCTGCACGTCGTTCGCGCGGCCGTGTAGCTCAGGCCGGGGCGAGGGAGGCCCGCAGCTCGCCGAGCTCGTCCTCGTCCAGCGTCTCCTTCTCGAGCAGCCTGAGCGCCCAGCGCTCGAGGAGCTCGCGATGGCCCAGCAAGATGCTTTTCGTCTTCTTGTAGACCCCGTCCACGATCTCGCGCACGGCCACGTCGATCTCCCGCGCGGTCGCCTCGCTGTATTCGCGATGCCCCTGGGGGAGCGGCCCGGCGAGGAAGGGCGGGCGCTCCTCCTCGTACGCGACATGGCCGAGCGTCGAGACCATGGCGTAGCGCATGACCATGCTGCGCGCGATCTCGGTCACCTTGGCGAGGTCGTTGGCCGCGCCCGTGGAGAGGTGCTGGAACATGACCTCCTCGGCGGCGCGGCCGCCGAGGAGCACCGCCATCTTGTTCTCGAGCTCGGTGCGGGTCATGACGAAGCGGTCCTCGGTCGGGCGCTGCAGCGTGTAGCCGAGCGCCG
This sequence comes from Clostridia bacterium, assembly GCA_050261755.1. Classification (GTDB taxonomy): domain Bacteria; phylum Pseudomonadota; class Gammaproteobacteria; order Burkholderiales; family SG8-39; genus SCGC-AG-212-J23. The sequence continues at coordinate 4,163 of JBLNDP010000265.1, read as the reverse complement.
CGACGCCGCGCGGGATGATGGAGATCTTGTGCACCGGGTCGCTTCCGGGCAGCGCCATGGCGACCATCGCGTGGCCCATCTCGTGGTGCGCGACCACCCGGCGCTCGGTCTCGTTGAGCACGCGGTTCCGCTTCTCCAGGCCGGCGACGAGGCGCTCCACGGCCTCGGAGAAGTCGGTGAGCGACACGGCCTCGGCGCCGCGGCGCGTGGCGAGGAGGGCCGCCTCGTTCACGAGGTTGGCGAGGTCCGCGCCGGTGAACCCCGGCGTCATCGCCGCGATCTTCTCCAGGCTCGCGTTCGCCTCCATCTTTATCTTCTCGGAATGAACGGCGAGGATCTGCAAGCGGCCCTTCTTGTCCGGCCGGTCCACGACCACCGCGCGGTCGAAGCGCCCGGCGCGCAGCAGCGCCGGGTCGAGGATCTCCGGGCGGTTGGTCGCGCCGATGAGCACCAGGCCGGTGCTCGAATCGAAGCCGTCGAGCTCGACGAGCAGCTGGTTCAGCGTCTGCTCCTTCTCGTCGTGGCCGCCGAGGCCGTAGGCGCCGCGCGCGCGGCCGAGCGCGTCCAGCTCGTCGATGAAGATGATGGCCGGCGCCTTCGGCCGCGCCTGCTCGAAGAGATCGCGTACGCGCGCCGCGCCCACGCCGACGAACATCTCCACGAACTCGGAGCCCGAGATCGAGAAGAAGGGCACCTTGGCCTCGCCGGCGACCGCGCGCGCGAGCATCGTCTTGCCGGTTCCCGGCGGGCCGACCAGCAGCACGCCTTTCGGCACGCGCGCGCCGAGGCGGCCGTACTTCTTCGGGTTCTTCAGGAACTCCACGACCTCCTGGAGCTCCGCCTTGGCCTCGTCGACGCCCGCCACGTCCTTGAAGGCCACGCCGGTCTTGTTCTCGACGTAAATCTTCGCCCGGCTCTTGCCGATGTTCATGAAGCTGCCGCCGAGGCCCTGCTGGCCCGCCATGCGCCGCGCGAGGAGGTACCAGACGCCGAAGAACACGAGCGCGGGCAGGATCCAGGAGAGGAGGTCCCGCACGATGTTGCTCTCGTAGACGCGCGTGTACTTGACGTCGAACTTGGACAGCCGCTCGGCGAGGTCGGGCGGCACGAGGTTCGCCACCGCGACGGTCTTGCTGCCCGCCTTTTGCGTGAGCTTTCCGGTGATCCGCTGGTCCGAGATCACCACCTCGTCGATCTTGTGCTCGGCGAGGAGCTTCTCGAACTCCGAGTAAGGCAGGACCTCGACCGTCTTGGCCTGGTGCCACCATTGCTGGAGGGCGAGCATGGCGACCACCGCGAAGAGCAGGTAGGCGAGGTTGAACTGCATGCGGCGTTCCATGACGGCGAATCTTCAAGCAAGAAACGAGCGCTTGAATGTGGGCCGAAAGACCCCATCTGGACTAGTGACGCCACTCTTTAAATGCCTTACGGATCAATACGATGAGATTCGACAAGTTCACCACCAAGCTCCAGGAAGCGCTGGCCGAGGCCCAGAGCCTCGCGCTCGGCCGCGACCAGCAGTACGTCGAGCCCGAGCATGTGCTCCTCGCCATGCTGGACCAGGAAGACGGCGGCATCGCCGGCCTGGTGTCCAAGGCCGGCGGCAACGCGCCGCTCCTGAAGAAGAACTTGCTCCAATCCATCGAGAAGCTCCCCCGCGTCGAGGGCACGCCGGGCGAGGTGCACCTCTCGCGCGAGCTCGCGCAGCTGCTGAACGTGATGGACAAGGAGGCGCAGAAGCGCGGCGACCAGTACATCGCCTCCGAGCTCTTCCTCCTGGCGGCCGCAGGGGACAAGGGGCGGATTGGCGAGCTCTTCAAGTCCGTTTCCCTTTCGAAGAAATCCCTCGAGAAGGCGATCGAGGACCTGCGCGGCGGCGAGAACGTCACCGGCCAGGCCGACGAATCCCAGCGCGGCGCGCTCGCCAAGTACACGCTGGACCTGACCGAGAGGGCGAGGCAAGGCAAGCTCGACCCGGTGATCGGGCGCGACGAGGAGATCCGCCGCTGCATCCAGATCCTGCAGCGCCGCACCAAGAACAATCCGGTGCTCATCGGCGAGCCCGGCGTGGGCAAGACCGCCATCGTCGAGGGCCTCGCGCAGCGCATCGTCAACGAGGAAGTGCCGGAGAGCCTGAAGAACAAGCGCCTGCTCGTGCTCGACCTCGCTTCGCTCCTCGCCGGCGCCAAGTACCGGGGCGAGTTCGAGGAGCGCCTCAAGGCGGTCCTCAAGGACCTGTCCAAGGACGGCGGCAGCACCATCATCTTCATCGACGAGATCCACACGCTCGTCGGCGCCGGCAAGGCGGAAGGCGCGATCGACGCCGGCAACATGCTGAAGCCCGCGCTTGCGCGCGGCGAGCTGCACTGCATCGGCGCCACCACGCTCGACGAATACCGCAAGAACATCGAGAAGGACGCCGCGCTGGAGCGGCGATTCCAGAAGGTGCTGGTCGAGGAGCCCTCGGTGGAGGCCACCATCGCCATCCTGCGCGGCCTGCAGGAGCGCTACGAGCTGCACCACGGCGTGGAAATCACCGACCCGGCGATCGTGGCCGCGGCCGAGCTCTCGCACCGCTACATCACCGACCGCTTCCTGCCCGACAAGGCGATCGACCTGATCGACGAGGCGGCGGCGCGCATCAAGATGGAAATCGACTCCAAGCCGGAGTCGATGGACCGCCTGGAGCGGCGCCTGATCCAGCTGAAGATCGAGCGGGAAGCCGTGCGCAAAGAGAAGGACGAAGCCTCGCAAAAGCGCTTTTCGCTCATTGAAAGCGAGATCGAGAAGCTTCAAAAAGACTATTCCGACCTCGAGGAAGAGTGGAAGGCGGAGAAGGCGGCGGTGCAGGGCACGGCGACGATCAAGGAAGAGATCGACAAGCTGCGCCTGCAGATGGACGAGGCGAAGCGCAAGGGCGACTGGCAGAAGATGTCCGAGATCCAGTACGGGCGCCTGCCGCAGCTGGAGGCGCAGCTGAAGAAGGCCGAGTCGTCCGAGAAGAAGGGCGTGAAGCCCAAGCTCCTGCGCACGCACGTGGGCTCGGAGGAGATCGCCGAGGTCGTGTCGCGCGCGACCGGCATCCCGGTGTCCAAGATGATGCAGGGCGAGCGCGAGAAGCTGATCAACATGGAGGCCAGGCTGCACGAGCGCGTGGTCGGCCAGGACGAGGCGGTGCGCCTCGTCTCCGACGCGATCCGGCGCTCCCGCTCAGGCCTCGCCGACCCGAACAAGCCCTATGGCAGCTTCCTTTTCCTCGGCCCCACGGGCGTCGGCAAGACGGAGCTGTGCAAGGCGCTCGCGTCGTTCCTCTTCGATTCCGAGGAGCACCTCATCCGCATCGACATGTCCGAGTACATGGAGAAGCACTCGGTCTCGCGCCTCATCGGAGCGCCGCCGGGATACGTCGGCTACGAGGAGGGCGGCCAGCTCACCGAGCAGGTGCGGCGCAAGCCCTACTCCGTGATCCTCTTCGACGAGGTCGAGAAGGCGCACCCGGACGTGTTCAACGCGCTCCTGCAGGTTCTCGACGAAGGCCGCCTGACGGACGGGCAGGGCCGCACCGTGGACTTCAAGAACACGGTGCTGGTCATGACCTCGAACCTGGGCTCGCAGATGATCCAGAGCATGGCCGGCAGCGACTACGGCGTGATCAAGGTCGCCGTCATGGCCGAGGTGAAGACCCAGTTCCGCCCGGAATTCATCAACCGGATCGACGAGATCGTCGTCTTCCACGCCCTCGGCGAGGAGAACATCAAGGCGATCGCCCGGATCCAGCTGAACACGCTGAAGTCCCGGCTGGCGAAGATGGACCTCGGCCTCGAGGTCAGCGACGCGGCGCTCGCGGAGGTGGCGAAAGCGGGCTTCGACCCGGTCTACGGCGCGCGGCCGCTCAAGCGCGCGATCCAGTCGGAGATCGAGAACCCGCTTGCGAAAGCGATCCTCGAGGGGCGCTTCGCTCCGAAGGACACGATCGCGGTGGACAGCCGGGGCGGCAAGATCGCCTTCGAGAAGAAGAAGGCTGTAAAAGCCGCGGCTTAACTCGGCTTCTGGCTTGAGACCCTGATGTAACGGTCGGCGGCGCGGCGCAGCGGATGGCCCCGCTGCACCGTCGCCGTCTCTTCGCGGCTCACCAGCCGCTCGCACTCGAGCTTCAGCTTCTC
>JBLNDP010000264.1:0-2966 GCA_050261755.1 Clostridia bacterium | reverse complement strand
CTCGCCCTCGGTCAGGCGCGCTACGCGCTGCGCTATTGGCTCCTCGACCCACGGCACGACGACGGCACCGACAGCGCCGTGCGCATGCACCTGCTGGCCGCGCTCGAGAGGAAGGGCATCTCGCCCTCGCTGCCGAAGCAGATGACGCACGAGTTCAAGGAGACCGAGGAGCGCGACGCGGCCCGCCGGGAGCGCGAGGCCGACCAGCGCGCCGCCACGCTGCGCGGCGTGGAGCTCTTCTCCATGCTCACCGAGGCGGAGCGCCACGAGCTCGCCGCGCACCTGGTGCCGGCGCCCTTCGCCGCCGGCGACGTCGTCACGCGCCAGGGCATGGTCGCGCACTGGCTCTACATCCTCGCCGAGGGCGAGGTGGACATCTGGCTCGAAGCCGAAGGCGGGCGCAAGCGCGTGGCGACGCTCGAGCCGGGCAGCGTGTTCGGCGAGATGGGAATGATGACCGGCGAGCCGAGGCGCGCCACCGTCACCGCGCGCAACGACGTGCAGTGCTACCGGCTCGACAAGGAGGCCTTCGCCGGCGTGCTGCAGGCGCGGCCGGAGATCGCCGACGGCCTGGCGCGCGTGCTCGCGAAGCGCGGCGCCGAGCTCGCGCAGGCGGCCGAGCAGCCGGGCGCCCCCGCGGCGCAGGCCCGGCACGAAGGGCTGGTGGCGCGCATCCGCGCGTTCTTCGGCCTGGAGGAAATGCTGACCTAGATCAACGTGGCGCGGCCGCCGCGGCGCATCCTGACGCCATGACTACCAAGATCGCCCCCCCGCCGCCCAAGCGCGCGCCGATGATCGACGGCTGGTACGTCGCGCGCGACGGCGACAAGACCTTCCCGAGCGGGCCCATGGAGCGGCTGGCGTACTACGCCCGGCTCGCCCCCTCCTCGCACAACTCGCAGCCCTGGCGCTTCGTCGCCGGCGCCGGCGAGATCGACGTCTTCGCCGACATGGAGCGCTGGATGCCGGCGATCGACCCGGACAAGCGCGAGCTGCACATCTCGCTCGGCTGCGCGATCGAGGCGATCCGCATCGCCGCCGACCACGCCGGCTGGGGCAGCAGCGTCGCCTATTTCCCGGTCGAGCATGACCAGACGCTGGTCGCGCGCGTGAACGTCGCGCTGCAGGGCCCGAAGCGCGACATGAGCGCCTCCGACCTCCTGCCGCGCATCCTCTCGCGGCGCACGAGCCACAACGCCTTCGATCCCGGCAAGCCGGTGTCGGATGCCGACCGCAAGCGCCTGTATGCCTGCTTCCAGGCGGGCGACGTGTCGCTGCACTTCCTGCAGGAGCGCGCCGGCCTCGATGCCCTTTCCGTGAGCGGTGCACGCGCCGACGCCGCGCTCTTCGCACGCCCCGGCTACCGCGAGGAGCTCGGCCGCTACGTGGGCGGCTCGCACCTCGGCGGCTCGTGGCTCGCCTCTCGCCTCGGCGAGCTCGCCTTCGGCCACCTGCCGGTCGCCGCTCAGGTGCGCAAGGAGGACGTGAAGCGCCTCGCGAGCGCGCCCCTCGTCGCGCTCCTCAGCACGCGCAAGGACACGCGCATCGACCAGGTGCAGGCGGGCGAGGCGTACATGCGCATCGCCCTCGTCGCCGAGGCGCACGACGTGCGCGTGCAGCCGGTGAGCCAGCTCCTCGAGGTCGAGGAAGCGCGGCACGAGACGGCGCAGATCTTCCAGCTCGGCGACCGCGTCGCGCAGCACCTCTTCCGCCTCGGCCACGCCGAGCCCGACGAGAGCCGGCGCCCGCGCCGCGCGCTCGACGAGATGGTCATCCGCGGCAGCGCGAGCGGCTAGGCGCGCCGTGGGCGGCAAGGAGCTCTCGAGCGCCGCCGTCCTCGCGGAAGTGGAGGCGCTGCTCAAGGCCGCGCTCGACGAAGAGGCGGCGTGCCGCGCCTCGATCGACACGGTCCTGCCGCGCCACCGCGCCAGCGCGGTCAACCTCGCCCACTACCTCGCCTTGCGCGCGCGCGACGTGCGCAAGCTCCAGCTCGCCCTCGCCGGCCTCGGCCTCTCCTCGCTCGGCCGCTGCGAAGGCCACGTGCTCGACACACTGCAGCGGATTTCCGGCTGGCTTTCTTCCAAACCCCTCCCTGAAGGGACATTGGGAAGAAGCAAGGCGGAGAGCCTCCTCCACGACAACACCCGCGCGCTGCTCGGGCCGAAGCCGGCCGACCGGCACGTGTACATCATGGTGACCTCGCCCGACGCGGCGGACGCGACGCAGGCCTGGGCGGACGACCTCCTGCAGGCGGGCACCGACGTGCTGCGCATCAACGGGGCGCACGAGGGCCCGGAGCAGTGGAAGCAGGTCGCGACGCTCTTCAAAGAGCGGGCCGCCGCGCTGGGCAAATCCGCGCGCGTCCTCGTCGACCTGCCGGGGCCGAAGCTGCGGGCGGAAATCCGCCAGCTCGAGGAAGCGGTCCTCCACCTGCCGCGCCGCAAGGACCGGCTCGGCCGCACCGTGGCGCCGACGGAGCTGCTGCTGGTCGAGCACTATTCGGCCGAAGGCCAGCTGCCGGTCCCGGCGGCGTGGCTGAAGGAAATGAAGACGGGCGACGAGGTCACCTTCATCGACGCCGGCGGCCGCGAGCGCGCGCTCGTCGTGCGCGGCAAGGTGCAAGGCGGCGTCGCCGCGCACTGCGCCCGCTCGCTCTACCTCCTCGGCGGGCTGAAGGTCGCGTGGTGCCGCGCCGGCAAGATCCTCGGCGAAGGCCGCCTCGGCGAGCTGCCCAAGGAGCCGCGCGAGCTGCACCTCACGGCCGGCGACCGGCTGGTCGTCAACTCGACCGGGCTCAGCCCCGATCCCGCGCTGCCGGTGCTCGCGCTCGCCGAGCCGGCGCTGCTCGCGCAGGTGCGGCCGGGCGAGCGCGTCGTGCTGGACGACGGCCGCGTCACGGCCGTGGTCGAGTCCGCCGTGGGCGACACGCTGGAGTGCAAGGTGCAGCGCACGCACCGCGAGAGCGC
>JBLNDP010000263.1:0-3454 GCA_050261755.1 Clostridia bacterium | reverse complement strand
ATGCCGCCGCCCGAGCCGATCGATTGGTAGTTCATCCCGACGCCGGTCTCCTTCTTGTAGGCATCCGCCCACTTGGCATAGATGGGATACGGGAACGTGGCGCCCGCGCCGGTGATGTCGGCGGCGAGCGCCTGGGTGCCGACGAGCGCCGCGGCGCAGCCGGCGAGAAGGGTTCTGAGCATGTAGGGGCTCCTGAGCGGTTGTCTGTGGGGAACGGCCGCAGGCTATTTCGGCGCCGTTGCCGTTTCATGACAGCCCCGGCCCGGCGCCGTCACGAAACCGTCATTCCGCGGCCTTAGCCTCTACGGGGAGCGGTGAAACCGAACTGTCATAATCGAGGCCCATGGGCGTGAGCGAGCATTCCTACAAGCAGTTCGACGCGGAGCTCGAGTCCATCCGCTCGCGCGTCCTGGAGATGGGCGGGCTCGTCGAGTCGCAGATCCGACGCGCCCTCGAGGCCCTCGCGCACGGCAACACCGCCCTCTCCGAGGGTGTGATCGCCGACGACCACCGCGTGAACGCGATGGAGGTCACGCTCGACGAGGACTGCAGCCAGGTGATCGTGCGGCGCCAGCCGGCGGCGAACGACCTGCGCCTGATCCTCGCCATCACCAAGACGGTCACCGACCTGGAGCGCATCGGCGACGAGGCGCAGAAGATCGCCCGCATGGCGAAGTCGATCCACGAGCGCGAGCGCGGCTCGCCGCGGGTCGTCGACGTGCGGCACGCCGCCGAGATCGCGCTCTCCATGCTGCACCGGGCACTCGACGCCTTCGCCCGCCTCGACGTCGCGGCGGCTGAGACGATCATCCAGGACGACGCGGCGATCGACAGCGAGTTCCGCTCGATCCTGCGCCAGCTCATCACCTACATGATGGAGGACCCGCGCACCATCTCGACCGCGCTCGAGATCGTCTGGGCCGCCAAGGCGATCGAGCGCATCGGCGACCATGCCAAGAACATGGCCGAGTACGTGATCTACATCGTGAAGGGCACCGACGTCCGCCACAGCCGGCCGGCTCCTGCCGACGCCAAATGAGCGCGACGATCCTCGTGGTCGAGGACGAGCCGCAGGTCCAGGAGCTCGTCGCCGTGAATCTCGAGCACGCGGGGCACCGCGTGCGCCGCGCCTCGAGCGCCGAGGAGGCAGAAGCCGCCATCCGCGAGGAGCTCCCCGACGTGCTCATCCTCGACTGGATGCTGCCCGGCGAATCGGGCGTCGCGCTCGCGCGGCGGCTGCGCTCGCAGGAGCGCACGCAGGGCCTGCCGATCCTCATGCTCACGGCGCGCGCCATGGAGCAGGACAAGGTCGCCGGCCTGGAGGCGGGCGCCGACGACTACCTCACGAAGCCCTTCTCGCCCAAGGAGCTCTCGGCGCGCATCAAGGCCGTGCTGCGGCGCCGCGCGCCCGAGCTCGCCGACGACGTGGTCGAGATCGACGGCCTGCGCCTCGACCCGGTGGCGAAGCGCGTGAGCGCCAGCGGCAAGAGCATCCACCTCGGGCCGACGGAATTCCGCCTGCTCCACTTCTTCATGACGCACCCGGAGCGCATCTACACGCGCGCGCAGCTCCTCGACCAGGTCTGGGGCGACCACGTCTTCATCGAGGAGCGCACGGTCGACGTGCACATCCGACGCCTGCGCAAGGAGCTCGAGCCCAGCGGGCACGACGACCTGATCGACACGGTGCGCGGATCCGGGTACGGCCTCCGGCGCCCCTAGCCGGATGGGATAATTCCGCTTCGTGAGCGGGATCTACCGGCGGACTCTTCTCAGCATTGCCGGCGCGGCAGCGGTCGGCGGCGCAGTCGGGTTGGCCGCCGGTGCCGCTTGGGGATGGGGATTCTTCGGCGGCCTCCTCCTCGCCCTTTATCTCTTCCATTCGATCCATCTCGCGCGGCTCGAGCGCTGGCTTTCCAATCCCGTTGGCGCAGTCCCGGAGGGTGCCGGCAGCTGGGACGACGTCCTGACCGCCCTGCACCGCTACGAGCGCAATGCCGCGGGACGCGAGCGGCTCCTGGCCGACGCGCTGTCGCGATTCGGTAACGCGGCGCAGGCGCTGCCCGAGGGGGTCGTCATCCTCGACGCGGAGAACCGCATCGAATGGTTCAACCGCGCGGCGGCGCGCCAGCTCGGCCTCGACCCGGCAGCGGACGTAGGCCAGTCCGTCGCCAACCTGCTGCGCGAGCCCGCCTTCGTGGAGTACCTCGCCGCCGGCAAGTTCGACGAAGCGCCGCTCGAGCTCGAGCGCGATGAGGCGCAGATGATCTCCCTGCAGCTCGTGCCCTACGGCGAGTCGCAGAAGCTCCTCGTCTCGCGCGACGTCACGCAGGCCGCGCGCGTGGAGACCATGCGGCGCGATTTCGTCGCCAACGTCTCGCACGAGCTGCGCACGCCGCTCACCGTGCTCGTCGGCTTCCTGGAGACCGTGCGCGAGCTCAAGCTCGATCCGCAGCGCGTGCGCGACTACTTGGCGATGATGCAGGACCAGGCCTCGCGCATGCACCGCATCACCGAGGACCTGCTCACGCTGTCCCAGCTCGAGTCGGCGCCGCCGCCGCCCTCCGACCGCGTGCGGGTGATGCCGCTCCTGCAGCGCCTGCTCGCCGACGCGCAGGCGCTCTCGGGCGGCCGGCATGCGATCACGCTCGATGCGCAGGCGCGCTTCGATCTTCTTGGCGCGGAAGGCGAGCTCGCGAGCGCCTTCGGCAACCTCGTCACCAACGCCGTACGCTACACGCCCGAGGGCGGCAAGATCGCCCTCGCCTGGCGCGACAGCGAGGACGGCGCGCGCTTCAGCGTCGAGGACACGGGCGTCGGCATCGCGCCGGAGCACCTGCCCCGCCTGACCGAGCGCTTCTACCGCGTCGACCGCAGCCGCTCGCGCGAGACCGGCGGCACCGGCCTCGGCCTCGCCATCGTCAAGCACGCCGTAGCGCGCCACCAGGCGACCCTGGAGATCGACAGCCGCCCGGGCGCCGGCAGCCGCTTCAGCGTGCGCTTTCCGGCGCACCGCCTCGTCGCGCCCGAGCCCATCGTCGCAAAAGAGTAAGGCCCGCTTCACGCTGCGGTCACGGCGCCGGACGAGCATCGCGCGCCATGCGGCTGCGCGCGTTCCTCTACGTTCTTCCCCTCGCCCTCTTCGCTCCCGATGCGCTCGCGTGGGGCCTGCAGACGCATGTCTTCTTCGGACAGTACGCGCTCCTCGGCCTGTCGTTCGCCGATCCGCGCCTGCGCGAGGCGGCCACGCGCCTGCCCGCGCTGGTGCTCGCCGGCGCCTGCCTTCCCGACCTTGCGCTGGCCGGCGGGGCGCTCGGCACGCCGGCCTTCCGCCGCGCCCACCGCTGGTCCACGCTGCGCCGGCTCGCCACGGCGCCGCGCGACGAGGCAGAGCTTGCCCTTGCGCTCGGCTACGCGAGCCATCTCGTCGTCGACGTGGTGGCGCACAATCACT
>JBLNDP010000262.1:0-2833 GCA_050261755.1 Clostridia bacterium | reverse complement strand
GGCGGCCACACCTTCCGCGCGCTGTTCGGCGTCGAGAAGGACGGCGTCAACCTGCTCGCCGAGGACGGCGTGTGCTCCAAGGACAGCGACATCACCACGGGCTATCCGCAGTTCGACCACGTGCTGCTGAAGAAGCTGGGCTGGTGGGACGAGCTCACCGAGGACGAGAAGAAGGCCGCCGAGGGCAAGACCTGGGCGAACGACCTCTCGGGCGGCATCCAGCGCGTCGCGATGAAGCACGGCTGCTCTCCGTTCGGCAATGCCAAGGCCCGCGCCGTGGTGTGGAACTGGCCCGACGCGATCCCGCAGCACCGCGAGCCGATCTACTCGCCGCGGCCGGACCTGGTCGAGAAGTACCCGAACCACGATGACGTGAAGGTGCTGTGGCGCCTGCCGACGCTCTTCAAGACGGCCCAGCAGAAGGCGGTGCAGGACGGGATGGCCAAGCAGTTCCCGCTCGTCCTCACGAGCGGCCGCCTGGTCGAGTACGAGGGCGGCGGCGACGAGACGCGCTCCAACCCGTGGCTCGCGGAGCTCATGCAGGACGCGTTCATCGAGATCAACCCGAAGACCGCGGCCGACCGCGGCATCCGCAACGGCGAGTACGTGTGGCTCAGCACGCCGGGCCGCAACGGCGACGGCAGCCATCCGAGGCTCAAGGTGAAGGCGAAGGTCACCGAGGGCGTCGGCCCCGACACGATCTTCATGCCGTTCCACTTCGCGGGCTGGTGGCAGGGCGAGGACATGCTGCCCTACTACCCGGAAGGCGCGGCGCCGATCGTGCGAGGCGAGGCGGTGAATACCGCCACGACCTACGGCTACGACCGCATCACGCTGATGCAGGAATCCAAGACCACGCTGTGCCAAGTGGCTAAGGCCTAGGAGAACGCCATGGCGAGAATGAAATTCCTGTGCGACGCGGAGCGCTGCATCGAGTGCAACGGCTGCGTCACGGCCTGCAAGCAGGAGAACGAGGTTCCCTGGGGCGTGAACCGCCGCCGCGTCGTGACGATCAACGACGGCGTGGTGGGCGCGGAGAAGTCGATCTCCGTGGCCTGCATGCACTGCTCCGACGCGCCCTGCATGGCGGTCTGCCCGGTCGACTGCTTCTACCGCACCGATGACGGCATCGTCCTGCACGACAAGGACCTGTGCATCGGCTGCGGCTACTGCTTCTACGCCTGCCCGTTCGGCGCGCCGCAGTTCCCGCAGGCCGGCGCCTTCGGCCTGCGCGGCAAGATGGACAAGTGCACGTTCTGCGCCGGCGGCCCCGAGGCCGACCGCAGCGAGGCCGAGTTCCAGAAGTACGGCCGCAACCGCCTGGCGGAGGGCAAGCTGCCGGCGTGCGCCGAGATGTGCTCGACCAAGGCGCTCCTCGGCGGCGACGGTGACGTCATCGCCGACATCTATCGCGAGCGCGTCACGCGCCGCGGCAAGGGCTCCGAAGTCTGGGGCTGGGGCACGGCGTACGGCCCGGGCAAGCCCGGCGCCGCTCCGCAGCAACCGGCGCGGAAGTCCTGACATGAAGAACATCCTCTTGCTCCTCGTTGCCGCCTTCGTGCTGTCCGCCTGCGGCGAGCGCCAGCAGGTCATCGAGCAGAGCTCGGAGAAGCGCTACCAGGGCAAGCGCGACGGCAAGCCCTGGGAAAACGATCCGCTGGCCTATCGCGGCATGTCGGCGTCGCCCACCTGGTCCAAGGGCGACCGCGTGAGCTGGGAAAACCAGATCAAGGCGCGCCAGAACGGCCAGAACGAAGACAAGCGCATCTACCAGTAAGGGGGCACGCATGAAGCTTCTCTCCAGGCTCGCCCTGGCTCTCTTGCTCAGCGTAAGCGCTGCGGCCTTCGCGCAGCCGAAGCAGGACGCGGCCAAGCAGGACGAGGCCCCGGGCTCGCAGCAGGAGCGCTCCGCCACGCAGCCGGGCAACAACGCGCCCGTCTACCGCGAAGTGCGCTCGGGCGCGCCGCAGTACACGAGCATCCCGGGGCGCGAGACCAACGTGCTCATCCAACCGGGCGCGCGCTTTCCGGGCCAGACGCACTTCACGACGGCCGGCGAGGCCTGGCGGCAGTTCCGCAACGGCACGCTGACCTTCTTCGGCGGCTGGCTGGTCGTGATCGTCCTCCTCATCATGGCGGTCCTCTACGTGGTGTTCGGGCCGGTCAAGCTGCACGAGCCCCGCACCGGGCGGCTCATGATGCGGTTCACCGACGCGGAGCGCGTGGTGCACTGGTCGGTGGCGATCAGCTTCTGCATCCTCGGCCTTTCCGGCCTGACGATGCTCTTCGGCAAGTACGTGCTGCTGCCGATCATCGGCCACACGCTCTTCGGCTGGCTCACAAACCTCGGCAAGAACCTCCACAACTTCGTCGCGCCGTTCTTCATCATCTCCGTGGTGGTGATGGTGCTGATGTGGCTGCGCGACAACCTCCCGCGCGCCGTGGACTTCCGCTGGCTGAACCCGCTCACGCTGTGGCGCTTCTTCACCAAGGGGGAGCACATCCCCTCCGGGCGCTTCAACGGCGGCGAGAAGATCTGGTTCTGGGCGGGCGTGCTCGGCCTGAGCATCGTGGTCGCGTGGAGCGGCGTGGTGCTGCTCTTCCCGAACTTCGACCAGACGCGCGCGGTGATGCAGGACGCGTGGATCTGGCACGCCAGCGCGGCGCTGCTCTACATCTGCGCGGCGCTCGGGCACATCTACATGGGCACCATCGGCGTCGAAGGCGCCTACGAGAACATGCGCCAGGGCTACACCGACGAGACCTGGGCCAAGGAGCACCACTCGCTCTGGTACGAAGAGGTCAAGTCCGGCGCCCGGCCCGCCGCGGGCGG
>JBLNDP010000261.1:0-11020 GCA_050261755.1 Clostridia bacterium | reverse complement strand
CGGTTTCGACCGTGGAGCTCGGCCAAACGGTCACGCGCCTCGACCTTGCGGTGAGTAACGTGCAGGACGGCGCTGCGGAGCAGCTCATCGTCGACGGCTCGGCCATCCAGCTGGTGAACGGTGCGAGCGGCACGACGGCCGGCAACGGCCTGAGCTATTCTGTCACCGTGTCGGGCGGCACGGCCAGCATCGTGCTGACCCGGGGAACGGGCATCTCGTCCGCGGCGGCGCAAGGCCTGGTGGACGGACTTGCATACCTGGATGCCAGCCAGGATCCGACCGCCGGCGCGCGCGTGGTGACGCTGACCCGGATCGACGACAGCGGCTCCAACACGGCGCCGAACGTGAACACCGCGGCACTGAACGTCAATTCCACCGTCACGGTCGTGCCGGTGAACGACGCGCCTACGCTCGCCGCCACCGCGCTGAATCCGACCTTCCTCGAAGGCGCCGGCAGCAGCCAGGGCGCCGCAGTCGCGGTGTTCTCCGCGGCTTCGATCGGCACCGTGGAGGCCGGGCAAGCGATCGGCGGCCTCGACTTCACGGTGGCCGGCCTCCTCGACGGCGCCAACGAATGCGTGGTGGTCGACGGAACCACCATCTCGCTTGGCGCCAGCAGCGCCGGGACGACGTCCGGCGGCATCGGTTATAGCGTGACGTTGAGCGGCGCCACGGCGACCGTTTCGCTCGCGCCCGCCACGCCGCTCGCGCCCGCGGCGGCCGAAGCGCTCGTCAACGCAATCGCCTACGTCGATACCAACATCGACAATCCGACCGCAGGCCTGCGCGTATTCACCCTGACTCGCGTGCAGGACAACGGCGGCACGGCCGCTGGCGGCGTGGACAGCCGCGCGCTCGCGGTCGCCTCGAGCGTCACGGTGGCCGCACAAGACGACGCCCCGGTGGCCAGCGGGCCCATCGCGCCGCAGGTCGCCTCGCCGCTCAGTGCCTTCACGTTTACCGTCCCGGGCGGGGCGTTCAGCGACCCGGATTCGCCCCTCCTGACGCTCTCGGCGACGCAATCGGACGGTTCGGCGCTGCCCGCCTGGCTGAGCTTCGATCCGGCCACGCGCACCTTCAGCGGCACGCCTCCGGCCGGGTTCGCTTCGCTGGGTATCCGCCTGACCGCTAGCGACGGAACGCTGGCGGCGTCGAGCGGCTTCGTGATCACGTCGACCGGCAGCGCGGTCCTGCCGCCCTCGCCGTCGCCTGCCGCCTCGACGGTCCTGGCGACGCCCGTGGCGCCGGCCGCCGCGCCCCAGCCCGTGGCGACGGAGGTGTCCAGCGCCTCCACGACGGCCGACGCTTCCCGGCCTGCATTGGGCGGCGGCCTTGCGCTCAAGCTGCCTGTGGATGGCAGCGTGCCCGCTTCGGACTTCAGCTCGAAAGCAGCCCCCGGTACGGCGGCGCCGGCATTCTCCGCGCCGACCATGCCGGACCTGAATGCGCTGCCGCCGACGGGGGCCGGCCCGGCGGAGGCCGATGGCTTCCCGCTGGAGCGTGTCTCGCTCGCGCAGGCCGTGCTGCAGCCTGGCAGCTCCGGGACCTCGCTTGGCGGCCACCGCCTGTTCGTCTTCCACGGCGTTCCCGACATGCAGCTCGGGACCGATGGCTCGAGCTCCCTGTACATCCCGGAGGATGCGTTCGCGCATACCGATCCGTCGGCGATCGTGCACCTCGAGGCTCGAATGGCGGACGGCACCGCCCTCCCGGCCTGGCTGAGGTTCGAGGGCAACCGCGGAACGTTCGCCGGCGTGCCGCCCGAAGGCCTCATCGGCCAGCTCGAGATCGAGGTCATCGCACGCGATACCGAAGGCCGCGAGGCGCACACCCGGTTCGTTCTGCTGGTGGAGGATTTGCGTGCGGACCGCATGCACAACGCGACCTCTTCGGACGTGCAACTGGGCCTCGATGTCGACAAAAAGGAGGCCGAAAAAGCCCGCGTGGAGGCCAAGCAGAACCAGGGCAAGGCCTCCCCGGCGTAGGGCCGCCCGGTCGGCGAGGGCAGGGGCCAGAAGGACCCGGCTGCCTCGTTCACCGAGCAGATGCGGGCGGCGAAGGCCGCTCGCGACCCGCTCCTCGACAAGCTGGCGAAAGCGGAGCCCGACAAGCCCCGATCCCGCCGCTGAAAGCAGGATTCTCCCGCTCGGTTAGAATGGGTGTGAGGGTCCGCGCGTAAGGCGGCGTTCTAAAAAGAGAAATATGGCGGCTGGGGACTGCCGGAGGCGATCGTGGGGCTGGACGAAGGGAGCGCTCGCCGGAGCGCTTTGCCTGCTTCTGGGCGCCTGTGCCGTCAACCCGCGCCCGCTCGATGACGCAGACCGCGAGCGCGTGGCGGACGAGGCGCGCAAAGGGCTTTTCGCGGGGCAGGAGCCGATCGACCATCCGCTGAGCCTTCCCGAAGCGACCGCGCGGGCGATCAAGTATCAGGCCGAGTACCGCCAGCGGCAGATGGAAGAGGCGGCCGCCGCGGCGCAGCTCGACGTCGCGAAATTCGACCTGCTCCCCAAGCTGACCTTCAACGCCGGCTACACCACGCGCAACAACGACGCGTTCGGCTTCGGCTTCACGCCGGCGGGCACGCTTGCGACGACGCCGACTTCTGCGGTTGAGCGCACGCACACGACCTCCAGCATCGGCCTCAGCTGGAACCTGCTCGACTTCGGCGTGAGCTATTACCGGGCGCGCCAGCTCGCCGACCAGAAGCTCATCGCCGAGGAGCACCGGCGCAAGGCCGTGCAAACGCTCATGCACGACGTGCGCGTAGCGTGGTGGCGAGCGGAGGCGGCCGAGCGCCTCTTGCCGGGCGCCGACCGGCTGCTCGCGGAGATCGAGCAGGCGATCGAGAAAACCCGCTACATCGAGGCGCGCAAGCTCCTGCCGCCGGTGCAGACGGCCACGCTGCGGCGCGCTTTGCTGGACCTCAGCCAGCAGATCGCCTTCCGGCGCCAGGATCTCGCGCAGGCGCGGATCGAGCTCGCTGCCCTGGTCAACGCCCCCGATGTGGAAGCCCTGCGCGTCGCCTCTCCCGCGAGCGACCAGCGCGACGTCCCCGACCTCACCGCGGAAGTCGACAAGCTCGAGACGCTCGCGTTGCGCTCGCGCCCGGAGATGGGCGAGGAGACCTACAAAGCGCGCATCTCGGCCGACGAGGCGAGAAAGGCGCTGGTCGGGCTGCTTCCGGCGCTCAGCCTCGACCTCTCGCGGCAGCACGACACCAACAAGTTCCTGGTGAACAACACCTGGACGCAGGCCGGCATCAACGTGGCCTTCAACCTGGTGAAGGTGTTTTCGCTACCGGCCCTGAACCGCTCCGAGGAAGCGCAGCGCAAGGCGGATGACGCGCGCCGGCAGGCCATGGCGATGGCGATCCTTGCGCAGACCCGCGTGGCGGCCGTGCGCTATGGCCTCGTTGCCGACGAGTTCCTGGTGTGGGACGAGGCTGCGAAGGACGACGACCTGATCGTGCGATATCTCGCCTCCAGCGAAAAGGTCGGCATCGACACCGAGCTCGAGCTGATCCGCGCGCGCGCCCGGGCGATGGCGAGCCACATCAACCGCGACCTGGCGTATGCCAACGTCCAGGCGAGCATGGCGCGGGTGTTCAACTCGGTGGGCTATGACGCCGTGCCGCGAGAAGACGAGTCCGCCACCGTCGCCGAGCTTGCCGGGCGCGTCGAGCGCCGCTACGGCGAGCTCGAGCGCGCGAGCTTCACGATGCGAGCCGCCGCGCAGCGGCCGGCGATCGCCGCCGGCGAGGTGAGCGGTACCGAGCCCCGCGTGGCGCGCCTCATGCGCGAAGGAATCGACCGGGTCCTCGAAAGCGCGGAGATGAAAGCGCCGGACGCCGCGACCGCCGACGTGCGGCTCGATGTTCGCGTGGCGCTCGAGCCGCCGCAGGAAGGGCGCCGCTCCGTCACCGTGAGCGTGAGCGCCGCGCCGCGCTCGTCCGCGCCGGCGTCCCTGACGCGCGAATTCAAGACCACGTTGAGCGAGCCCATCGACGACGAGCAATGGCGCGTATTGGGCGAAGGCGCCGCTTATCGCGTCCTGGGCGAGCTGTCCCCCGTGCGCATCACGCGGCCCTCGCTGCGTTCGGCGCAGCGCCTGGAGCCGCGCAACGCGCCGGCTCCCGCCCCGGCGCCCGGCGAGCCGGTGCGCGCGCCGCTTGCCTTGCGCCTGGAGGCGGGCCTTGCGGTTTCCTCCGCCGATGTCGCGACCGCCGGAGGCGCGGACCGATGATGCGGCGGCTTGCGCTCCTGCTTGCCCTGCTGCCGCTCGCAGCCCCGGCCCAGGCGCCCGCCCCGCAGCCGGCGCCCGCGCCGCGAAGCGCCGCGCAAGCGCCCGGCACGCAAGGCGGCCCGATCGCGCCGGTCGCGAAGCCCAAGCCGGCCGCCGCGGAAAACGAGATTGCCGCGCTCATCGCCGCGGGCGAGGAGACCACGCTCTCGGCACAGATGGCCGGGCGGATCAAGCAGGTCGACGTGGGCCTCGGCGATCCCGTGAAGAAGGGAGCGCCGCTCCTGGAGTTCGACTGCTCGGAGCAACAGGCCCAGTTCGACGCGGCCGACGCCGAATTCCGCGCCGCGCGCGAGACGCATCTTGCTCGCCTGCGCCTCCAGGCGCTGGGCGCCGCGGGCGAGCTCGAAGTGACCGTGGCGGCGGCTGCCGCCGACAAGGCCCGCGGCCAGGTGTCCGTACGGGAGGCGCAACTCGCCTATTGCAAGGTCGCGGCGCCTTTCCCGGGCAACGTGGCGCGCCTGCGCGTGAAGGCGTCCGAAAGCGTCCAGCTCGGCCAGCCCCTGGTGGACCTGGTGAACCCCGCGTCGCTCAAGGCACAGATGTTCGTTCCTGCGGCCTGGGTCGCATGGTTGCGCGTGGGCATGCCGCTCACCATCCAGGTGCGCGAGACCGGGCAGAGCTTCCGCGCCCGGGTTTCCAAGATGAACTCGCGCGTGGACGGCGTCAGCCAGCAGCTCGAGGTGGAGGCGCGCATCGAGAAGGGCGGCGGACGCCTCCTGCCGGGCATGGTCGGCACCGCACAGTTCGATCAGCGCCCGAACGGAAAATGACGGGCAAGCCCCTGGTTCAGGGGAAAATAGGGCCGCAATGAGCGTCAGCCCGCATCCCGCCCTGGCGCTGCTCGACTTCGAGCGGCGCATCCAGTCTGCCTCGTCCAACCGCGAGGTCGCTTTCCGCGCCGTGAACGACAGCTCGCAGGTCCTGCGTTTCGACCAGGCGGTGCTGTGGCGCGTCGATGTCTTCTCCCGGCCGATGATCGCGGCCGCTTCGGGGCTCGCGGACGTGAGCGGCGACAGCCCGTACCAGCAATGGCTCGTGGAGCTCATCCAGAGCATCACGCCGGATGCGTTCGAAACGGCGCAGGAGAAGACCGCCGCCGAGCTGCCGGAAGGCGTCGTCGCGGACGGCGAGGACTGGGTGCCGGCCAACCTGCTGCATTGCCCGCTGCGCGCGCCGACCGGCGTCGCCCTCGGCGGCATCTTGTTCTTCCGTGCGCAACCCTTCACCGAGGCCGAGCGAGCGGCGGCGGAGTGGGTGGCGCGCTCCGCCGGCTATGGCCTGTGGGCCTGGCGCAGCGAGCGGCACTGGGCGAAGCGCTGGCTGCGCGACAAGGACCTGCGGAAGAAAGTGTTCCTCGGCGTCGGCATCGTCGCGCTGTGCGGATTCATACCGGTGCGCCTGAGCGCGCTCGCTCCGGCCGAGATCACGCCGCTGCGGCCGACCCCCGTCACCTCGCCGCTGGATGCAGTGGTGAAGGAGATCCTGGTGAAGCCCAACCAGATCGTGAAGGCCGACGAGGTGGTGGCGGAGCTCGACGACACGTCGCTGCGCAACCGCCTCGAGCTCGCCGCCAAGGCCCTCGACGTGGCGCGCGCCGACCTGCAGCGCGCCACGTTCAAGTCGTTCAGCGACGAGGCGAGCCGCCTCGAGCTCCAGGTGCTCAATGCGCGCGTGCAGGAGAAGGCCGCCGAGGTGACCTACCTCACGGAGCTCCTCGAGAAGTCGAAGCTCACCGCGCCGCAAGGCGGGGTGGCGATCTTCTCCGGCCAGGACGACTGGCGCGGGCGGCCGGTGCAGGTCGGCGAGCGGGTCATGATGATCGCCGATCCTTCGCTTATCGACGTGACCGTCTACCTGCCGCCCGACGACGCGATCGAGCTCGAGCCCGGCGGCGAGGTGGACCTGCTGCTGCACGTGGATCCGCTCCACACGCTGAAGGCGAAGATCGAGCGCGCGAGCTACGAGGCGACGGCGCAGGCGGACGGCTCGCTCGCTTACGTGATCCGCGCCTTCCTCGAGCCCGGCCAGGACCTGCCACGCATCGGCCTGCGCGGCACCGCGAAGGTCTATTCCGGCCGCGTGACGCTGGGCTACTACCTGCTTCGCAAGCCCATTGCCTACCTGCGGCGCTCGCTGGGCATCTGACGTTCCCTCCGGGCGTCCATGAAGCTCGCCTCGCTCGCCTGCCTCCTCGGCGCCCTGGCAGTCCTCCTGCCGTGGGACGGCTCGCTGCTGCACGCGCAACCGAGGCTCGACCAGCGCGGCTACACCACGGCGGTCTCCGAGCGGTTGATCGACGCGTATAGCCGGCGCTTCGGCCCGCCGGCCCGCGGCCACCTGAAGGACTGGAAGCGCTATGCGGCGCAACGCAAGGCGGCGCCGGAAGGCGAGCGCGAGCTCCTGGTCGAGGTCAACCGCATGCTGAATCGCATCCAGTTCGTGGACGACCAGACGCACTGGGGCGAGGCGGACTACTGGGCCACGCCGGCTGAATCGGTCGCGAGCAACGGCGGGGACTGCGAGGACTTCACCATCGCCAAGTACTTCCTCCTGAAGGAGCTCGGCGTGCCGATCTCGCGGCTGCGCATGACCTACGTGAAGGCCCTGAAGCTGAACCAGGCGCACATGGTGCTGGCGTACTACCCGCGGCCGGATGCCGATCCGCTGGTGCTGGACAACCTCGAGGAGACGGTGCGGCCGGCGTCGCAGCGAACGGATCTCGTGCCGGTGTACAGCTTCAACGACGAGGAAGTCTGGATCGAGGCGCGCGGGCGCAGCGGCTCGCCGCGCCAGATCCGCAACTGGAACCTCCTTCTCGAGCGCCTCGACCGGGAGATGCGCACGTGACGCTCGGCCGCCAGCTCGCGATCGCCGTCTCGGCCATGTTCCTCGTCGCGCTGGTCGGCGTCCAGGCCATCCACCTGCGCAGCGCGCAGGCGCACCTGCAGCAGCAGCTCGACGCGCTGGCCCAGGACGCGGCCACCTCGCTCGGACTCTCGCTCGGCGTCCTGATGAGCACGGGCGATGCGGCGATGGCCGAGACGGTCATCAACCCGGCGTTCGACCGCGGCCACTACGAACATATCGAGTACGTTTCCGCGGCGGGCGAGAGCCTGGTGAGCAAGGAGCTGCGCGCCGAGCAGGGCAGCTACCCGCAATGGTTCGTCGGCCTCTTTCCGCTCACCTCGCCCACGGCGGAATCGCTCGTCACGGCCGGCTGGCGGCAGCTCGGCAAGGTCCGGGTCACCGTGCATCCGCGATTCGCATACGAGCAGCTCTGGGCGACGGCGCGCGACACGGCGCTCTACCTGATGCTCATCTACGCCGCCGCGCTCTTCGCCCTCAGCTTCTTCCTGAAGGGCGTCCTGCGCCCGCTCGCGGCGGTGGAAAGTGCGGCGCAGGCCATCTCCGCGCGCAATTTCGTCGCGCTGAACATCCGCCCGCGCACCCGCGAGCTCGCGCGCGTCGTGCAGGCGATGAACGCGCTCTCGCGGAAGGTGAACGATGTCCTGGAGGCCGAGACGCGCCGCGCCGAGCAGCTCCAGGCGGCGGCCTACCAGGACCCGGTCACGGGACTTCTGAACGGGCGCGGGTTCGCCGCGCGCTTCGAGAGCGGCTACGAGGAGGGCCAGGCGTTCAACGGCATCCTGGTGCTGGTGGAATTCGCCGACCTGG
Source organism: Clostridia bacterium (assembly GCA_050261755.1). Taxonomy (GTDB): domain Bacteria; phylum Pseudomonadota; class Gammaproteobacteria; order Burkholderiales; family SG8-39; genus SCGC-AG-212-J23. The sequence continues at coordinate 3,043 of JBLNDP010000261.1, read as the reverse complement.
CGGCGCTCAACAAGGAGCTCGGCAGCGAGCGCTGCGATGCGCTCCTTCGCGCCGTCTACGGCGAGATCGACGACGTGGCGAAGGGGGTGGCCGGCTTCGCAGGGCGCTGGACCGGGTCGCTCACCATCGTTGCGCTCCCCAACACGGCCGGCGAGGCGGCGATGCAGAAGCTCGCCGACATGCGCCGGCGCGCGGGAATCACGATCCGCGAGTACGGCGTGACGGGCTCGGACCGCATCTTCTGCGGCGCCGCGGAAGCGCGCGGCGTGGCGGTGACGCTGCCGGCGCTTGCGGGGAGCGCCGAGCAGGCGCTCCTGCAGGCCCGCGAGGCGCCCGACGGCGTCGTCATCCTACGCGCGACCTCCAGCCAGGCCGCGAGCGCCGGCAGGGCGGACCTCGTCGAGCTGGTGACGGACGCGCTCGCCGCGCGCCGGCTGCAGCTCGTCGGCCAGGTCGCCTATCGCATGAGCGACCACCGGGCGCTGCATACCGAGATCCTCGCCCGGCTGAGGGATGCCTCCGGCCGCGAGATGGCGGCGGGCCTCTTCATGCCGATCGTCGCGGCGCACGGGCTCGTCCAGCAGCTCGACCGCGGCGTGATCGAGCGTGTCGCCGAGGAGGCCGGCGAGGGCGACGACATGGTGAGCGTCAACGTCTCGATGCATTGCGCCGAGCAGCCCGAGTTCGTCGACTGGCTGGTGAAGCTCCTGCAGCGCCGGCGCGCGCTGGCGCCGCGCCTGGTGTTCGAGGTCGCCGAGCACGGCGTCATGAAGAACGAGGCGGCGGCGCGCAACTTCGCGGCCGCGGTGACGCGGGCGGGGGCGGGGTTCGCGATCGACAACTTCGGCGTCCACCGCGACAGCCTCGCGCTCGTGCCGCGGCTCAAGCCCGCCTACATCAAGCTCGCCGGCGCGCACACGCCGCGCATGGTCGGCGACCCGGGGGCCCGGTTCTTCGCCGAATCGCTCATCCGCGCGGCGCGCCAGCTCGACATCCCGGTGATCGCGCAGATGGTCGAGGACGACGAGACGTTCCAGTCGCTGGGCGCGCTGGGGTTCGCCGGCTACCAGGGCAACCTGATCGGAAGGCCTTCGCCCTGGCCGAGGCGCTAGCCGTCGAAGAACTCCTTGACCTTGTCCAGCCATGACTTCGCGCGCGGGTTGTGGCGCGCGCTGTCCTGCTGGCTGATCGACTCGAACTCCCGCAGGAGCTGCCGCTGGCGCTCGGTGAGGGCGACGGGCGTCTCAACCACGACGTGGCAGAAGAGGTCGCCTGGCAGCTGGCTGCGCACGCCCTTGATTCCCTTGCCCTTGAGCCGGAAGGTCTTCCCGGACTGAGTCTCCGCGGGCACGCGGATGCGCGCCGAGCCATCGAGCGTCGGGATCTCGATTTCGCCCCCCAGCGCCGCGGTCGTGAAGGAGACCGGCATCTCGCAATGCAGGTCGTCGTGGTCGCGCTGGAAGACGGAATGCTGCTTGATGTGGACCTGGACGTAGAGGTCCCCGGGCGGCCCTCCATTCACCCCGGGCTCGCCTTCGCCGGACAGCCGCACGCGGTCGCCTTCGTCGACGCCGGCGGGAATCTTCACCGAGAGCGTCTTCTGCAGCTTCACGCGCCCGGTTCCGCCGCAGGACGTGCACGGGTTCGGAATGATGCTGCCGCTGCCGTGGCAGCGCGGGCAGGTCTGCGCGATGGAGAAGGGTCCCTGGGAAACGCGCACCTGGCCGGCGCCGCGGCAGGACGGGCAGGTCTGCGGCTGGCTCCCGGGCTTCGCGCCGCTGCCCTTGCACGTCTCGCAGGCGCTCAGCCCCGGTATGCGGATCTTGGTCTCGAAGCCGTGCGCCGCCTGCTCCAGGCTGATCTCAAGGTTGTAGCGCAGGTCCGCGCCGCGGAAGACGGCGTTGCGTCCTCCGCCGCGCCCCGCACCGCCGCCGAAGATCTCGCCGAAGATGTCGCTGAAGATGTCGCCGAAGCCGCCCATCCCGGCGGCGCCCGCGGCGGCATGGGGATCCACTCCCGCGTGGCCGAACTGGTCGTAGGCGGCGCGCTTCGAAGGCTCGCAGAGGACCTCGTAGGCCTCCTTCGCCTCCTTGAAGTGCTCCTCCGCCTTGGGGTTCTCCGGGTTGCGGTCCGGATGCCACTTCATGGCGAGGCGCCGGTAGGCCTTCTTCAGGTCCTCGTCAGAGGCGTCGCGGTTGACGCCGAGCACTTCGTAGTAGTCGCGCTTTGCCATTTCCCTTCTATCTTTCCCGAAGCCCTTTACGGCAGAACGGCTCCGGAGCGTTCACTCGGGAGCCGTTCGCCTTACCGCGGCAGCGTTTTCGCTTAACCCGCCTTCTTGTCCTTCACCTCGGTGAACTCCGCGTCCACCACGTTGCCGTCGTCCTTTTTCGCCTCGCCCGCATTCGCCGCGCCTTCGGGAGGATTTCCCTGGGAGGCGGTCTTCTGCGTCTCGGCGTACACCTTTTCGCCCAGCTTCTGGGCGGCCTGCGCGAGCGCCTGCGCCTTGGCGTCGATGTCGGCCTTGCTCTCGGACTTGAGCGCCGCCTCGGCGTCCTTCACGGCCGCCTCGATCTTCTCCTTCTCGCCGGCCTCCAGCTTGTCGCCGTAGTCGCCGAGCGACTTGCGGATCGAGTGTACCAGCGCCTCGAGCTGGTTCCGGGCGTTGACGAGCTCGAGCGCCTTGCGGTCTTCCTCGGCGTGCGCCTCGGCATCCTTCACCATGCGCTGGATCTCGGCCTCGTTCAGGCCGGAGCTCGCCTGGATCTTGATCTTGTTCTCCTTGCCGGTGGCCTTGTCCTTGGCGCCGACGTGGACGATGCCGTTCGCGTCGATGTCGAAGGTCACCTCGATCTGCGGCACGCCGCGCGGAGCGGGCGGGATGCCGTCGAGGTGGAACCGGCCCAGCGTCTTGTTGTCGCGCGCCATCGGGCGCTCGCCCTGGAGCACGTGCACTTCCACGCTGGTCTGCCCGTCGGCCGCCGTGCTGAACACCTCCGACTTCTTCGTCGGGATGGTGGTGTTCCGCGGGATCAGCGGCGTG
>JBLNDP010000260.1:0-26498 GCA_050261755.1 Clostridia bacterium | reverse complement strand
TCGAGGTGCTCGACGTGGTCGTCGTGGTCGTGCTCGTTCCGGTGCTCGTCGTGCCGCTCGTCTGCGCGAGCGCGGCGAAGGGCAGCGCGAGCAGCGCGGCCAGGATGAGTTTGGCGGGTTGTCTCTTGTGCATGGAAGCTCCTTGAAGAATGGCCCCCTACGAACCGTGCTGCGAGCTTAAAGGGCGTGCCCTTGCGCCGCAGCGAACAACGTCACAGGGAAACACATCTCGTCGCGCCTGTCTGTCGCCGGACGATGACACGTGCCGCCGGGCCGCTACCGCGGCGTGCTGAGGGACTTCAGGAAGGCGACGAGGTCGCGGCTTTCGTCCGGCGTCAGGTGCAGAGGCTTGAGGATCTTCTCGCCGTCGGCGTGCAGGCGCTCTTCATCGAGCTCCGAGTAAAAGCGCACCACGTCCTCGAGCGTCGCGAGGCTGCCGTTGTGCATGTACGGCGCCGTCTCACCGATTTCGCGCAGGCCGGGGACGCGGAACTCGCCGACCTTGCCGTGTTGCGCTTCGACGTGCCGCGTGGAGACGGCCGTCGCCCGAGGCGCATCGTCGTTGAAGCGGCCGAGCAGGTTGAACTCGCTCGCGAGGAGCTTCTTGATGCCGCCCTGGCGGCCCGGGTCCACGACGTCCGGACGCACGAAGAAGGACACGCCCGAATCGGCGAACCCGCCATTGGTGAACGCCGGGCCGGAGTGGCAGGCGCTGCAATGGCCCTTGCCCACGAAAATCCTCAGGCCCCTGCGCGCCTCAATGGAAAAGGTCTTGACCGATGAAGCATCGCCTTTTTCCAACGCGTCCCGGAAATCGTCGAACGGCGTCCTGCCCGTGACCAGGGTCTCCTGGAAAGCGGCAAGCGCCTTCGCCACGTCCACCATGACCTCTTCATCGTCCGCCGGGACCGGGCGCGCGAAGGCCCTCTCGTAGCCTTTGGAGAAGAACTCGTTCGTTCTCACGAAAGAGGCGACGACGCGGGCGCTCGAGCGCATCTCGCGAGGATCGAGGAGCGGACGGATGCTCTGCGACCACAGGCTGTCGTTCGCGCCGTCCCAGCCGAACCAGCGGTTGAAGCGCACGTTGAGCACCGTCGGCGTATTGCGGTCCACGTCTTCCAGGCCGAAGCCGCGCGGGCGGGCGTCCTGGAAGCGCCGGTAGGGCACATGGCACGTCCCGCAGTTCACGGAGCCGGTGCCGGAGAGCCGCGGTTCGAAGAACAGCCGCTCGCCGAGCGCGACCGCTTCGATCTTCCCGGAGACGCGGTTGCTCGGATCCCGCACGAGCTTCGGCGGCCACGGGCCATGGCTCAGGATCTTGCGCTTCTCTTCCTGCGAAAACTCGACGTCCGCCGGATTGCTTTGCGCCGACAATGAAACAAATGCGAAGACGATGAACAGCAGCAACCTCATGCCGTATATTCTGGCCGAAAATGCCTGTCGCCCCGCCTGCCTCGCTGCGCGAGCTGTTCCTCGGCTTCCTCGCCATCGGCGCGCGCTCCTTCGGCGGCGTCATGCCGTGGGCGCACCGCACCATGGTCGAGGAGCGGCGCTGGATGACGCAGCAGGACTTCACCGAGACCGTCGGCCTGTGCCAGTTCCTCCCGGGGCCGAACATCGGCAACGCGTCGATCGTGCTCGGCAAGCGCTGGTTCGGCCTGAAGGGAGCCATCGTGGCGTTCCTCGGCCTGTTCGCGCTGCCCTTCATGTGGGTTCTGGCACTGGGCGCGTTCTACCTGCAGTTTTCCCAGATCCCGTCGGTCCGTGCGGTGGTCGTCGGCGTCGGCGCCGCGGGCGCCGGGATGTTCATCGCCACCGCCATCAAGCTCGGCCGGCCGCTCACGAAGAAGCCGGCGGGCCTCGTGATCGCTGTCGCTTGCTTGCTCGCCGTCGGCGTGGGGCGCATATCGCTCCTCTACGTGCTGCCGGTGGCGGCGGCGCTGTCGCTCTTCCTGTCGTACCGGAAGCTGCTGTGACGCTTCTCCAGCTCGCCCTCTACTTCTGCATCATGTCGGTCATCTCCGTGGGCGGGCTGCCATCGGTGATGGGTGAGGTGCAGCGCATCATCGTCGAGCAGAACGCATGGGTCAGCGCCGACGAGTTCGTGCAGCTCTACGCCGTCGGCCAGGCTTCGCCGGGACCGAACGTGCTCATCGTGGCGCTCATCGGCTTCAAAGTGGCCGGCCTTCCCGGCGCGCTCGTGTCGCTCTTCGCCATGTGCGGTCCGGCGGCGGCCATCTCGTGGTGGGTGTCCGGCCTCTGGGAGCGGTTCAAGGAATCGCCGACGCGCGCGGTGATCCAGCGGGCCATGGTGCCGCTCGTCGTCGGCCTTACCGCCGCGGGCGGCATCGTGCTCGCCACCCCGGCCACGGTGGCGGCCTGGAAGATGTGGACCATCGCGGCGCTGTCCTGCGCCGGCATACTGGGCCTGAAGAAGCTGAACCCCCTTTGGCTGCTCGCCGGCGGCGGGCTGCTGGGAGCCATCCTCATATGAGCGGACCGGTATACGCGCTGAACCTCTTCAACCTCGCCGACAACGATGACTACCTCGCCTATTCGCGCCGCTCGGCAAAAGAAGTGATGGCGCACGGCGGCAAGGTCGTGGCGCTGGGCAAGTTCCGCGAGGCCGGCGTGCGCGGCATCGAGCCGCGCCAGGTCATGATCCTCGTCGAGTGGCAATCGCGCGAGGCGCTGCAGAGCTACATCGACGACCCGAAGCTCGCGGACCTGCACCCGCGCCGGGTGAACGGCACGACCGACTACATCTGGCACTTCTTCGACAAGCTCGAGGACCTGCGCCCGATCCTGGGAAAGGAAAAGGCATGAGCTTCAGCTGCGACATCCGCGCCAACACGGCGAAGAACCGGCTCTACCTCAAGCTGGTCGGCATGATGAGCGACGAAGACGCGAAGAAGGTCCACGACACGATCCTCGCCGAGATGCGCAAGCTCAAGCCGGGCTGGGCGGTGGTGAACGACATCAGCGAGCTCAAGCCGGCAAGCGAGAAGGCCTCCGCGTACCTCAAGGCGGCGCAGGGGGCGTCGGCCAAGGCAGGCTGCGTGCGCGTCGTGCGGGTGGTGGGCAAGCAGGCCATCACCAACATGCAGTGGAACCGCACGGCGAGCGAGGGGCAGGGCATTCGCGCCGACTCGGTCGCGACCCTGGCAGACGCCGAGAAGCTGCTGGACGGCGGCTAGACGCGCTTCCAGAACCGCCGCTCGCGCGACGCGAGGAGCGGGACGGCTTCGGCGAGGTACTTCTTGAAGTGCGGCGTGGCCTGGTGCGCCTCGAACGCCTTCTCGTCGGCGTACACCTCGTAGAGCATGACCTTGGCGCGGTCCTGCGGATCGACCAGGACGTCGAAGGTCCTGCAGCCCGGCTCCTTGCGCGCGGCGGCGGCGTTCTCGCCGAGCAACGACATGAAGCGGTCCAGGTGTTCGGGCTTGATGCGGATCTGTACTTCCAGGGCGAAGGCCATGCGCGCATTCTGCTATAAGGGCACGCATGTACGCCACCGTATCCGCGCAGCAGCTGAAGGCCTGGCTCGCCGACGGGCAGGAGCTCGCGCTCCTCGACGTAAGGGAGGCCGGGCAATTCGGAGAATCGCATCTCTTCTTCGCCGTGCCGCTGCCTTACAGCCGCTTCGAGCTCGAGCTGCCGAGGCTCGTGCCGCGCAAGGACGTCCGGCTCGTTCTCTGCGACGACGGGTCGTCGGGCGTGGCGGGGCGCGCAGCCAAGCGCGCGGCGTCCCTCGGTTTCTCCAGGGTCCATGTCCTCGAACAAGGCACGGCCGGCTGGTCGGCCGCCGGCTTCCAGCTCTACTCGGGCGTCAACGTGCCGAGCAAGGCATTCGGCGAGCTGGTCGAGCACGCCCGGCACGTGCCGCGCATCTCGGCGCGCGACCTCCAGGCCATGCGCGAGCGGGGCGAGCCGATGGTGATCGTCGACGGCCGGCCGCTCGCCGAGTACGGCAAGATGAACATCCCGGGCGGCGTCTGCTGCCCGAACGGCGAGCTTGCGCTGCGTATCGGCCGCATCGCGCCCGACGCGCGCACGAAGATCGTCGTCAATTGCGCCGGCCGCACGCGCTCCATCATCGGCGCGCAGACGCTGATCGACTTCGGTGTGCCCAACCCGGTGGTGGCGCTTGAAAACGGCACGCAGGGCTGGTTCCTGGCCGGCCTGGAGCTCGAGCGCGGCGCCGCGCGGCGCTATCCCGAGGCGCCGTCGGGCAGCGAGCTGGAGGCGCTGCGCGCCAGGGCCGAGGCGCTCGCTCATCGCTCTCAAGTGCCTTCCATCTCTTCTTCTACCCTGGAGAAGTTCCTCGCGGATCGCGATCGAACGACCTACGTGCTCGACGTTCGCACTGCCGAGGAATTTGCCGCCGCGAGCATTGCGGGGGCTCAGCACGCGCCGGGCGGACAGCTCGTGCAGGCAACCGACCAGTGGGTCGGGGTGCGCGGCGCGCGCCTCGTGCTCGTGGACGGCGAGGGCGTGCGCGCGATCGTCGTGGCGAACTGGCTGCGCCAGATGGGCCACGATGCCTATGTCCTCAAGGACGGCATCCGCGCCAAGGTCTCGGTTCCCGCCATGCCGCCGCCGGCGCTTCCGGATCTGCTCGATGCGGATCCGACGTCGCTGGAGGGCGCGCGGATCCTCGACCTTCGTTCGAGCGCTGCCTATCGAAAGGGCCACGTTCGCGGCGCGGCATGGGCGATCCGGCCGCGCTTGCCGGAGGCCGCGGACGGTCGGGTCGTGCTCGTCGCCGAGGAGCGCGGCGTCGCGCAGCTCGCCGCCATCGATCTGCAGGAGAAAGGCGCTCGGGACGTCCGCTTCCTCGACGCCGCGCGCGCCGCATCGTTGCCTCAGGAAGCGACGCCCGGCCGGCCGGCCGACGGCGAGCGCATCGACTTCCTCTTCTTCACCGCGAAGCGCCACGAGGGCGACCGCGCCGCCGCCGAGCAGTACCTGGCCTGGGAAACCGCGCTCGTCGGCCAGCTCGACGCCGCCGAGCGCGGCAGCTTCCGGCTCTAGCTCACCGAGAAGGGGGCGTTGTACGGCCGGCCGAACGGCACGCCGGCGAGCACCGCCTGGACCGGCTTGATGTAGGCCTTCCCGGAACGCTTGTTGTTGCGCGTGTCGACGAACTCGACCGGACCTTGCACGACCTCGACCAGCGTCGCGTCCGCCGGCGCCCCGACCTGCAGCGTGCCGAGCTTCGGCATGCGGTTGATGACGCGCGCCGGCACCGCGGTGGCCATCTGCACCACCTGGTCGAGCGTGAAGCCGAGCGCCAGGAACTTGCTCATCACCCAGGTGAGGTACGGCATGCCGGGCGAGTTGCCCGAGAAGACGTGGATGTCGGAGGAGATGGAGTCCGGCATCGCGCCTTGCTGCATCGCCGCCTCGGCCACCGTGAAGTCGAAGCTGCCGCCGCCATGGCCGATGTCGAAGTGCACGCCGCGCTTCTTCGCCGCGAGCGCCGCCGGGAGGAGCTTGCCTTCCTGGACGATGTTGGTGAACTTGCCGGCGTTGTTGGGAAAGCCGCTGTAGCAGTGCGTGAGGATGTCGCCCTGGCGCAGCGTGTCGAGGATGTCCGACATGAGCTGCGGCGTCGCCACGCCGCCGATGTGGCACATCACCTTCGCGCCGCCGCCGGCGATCTCGCAGGCACGGATCGCGCGCTTGAGCGGCTCGATGCCCGCCTGGTCGATGACGTTCTCCGACATGCGCACCTTGACGCCGATGGCGATGTCGGCGTTCTCCGCGACGGTCTTGCCGCATTCCTCGGGATGCGCGAACCCCAGGTGATAGAGCTCGGGCTCCGGGAAGCCGGAGAGGCCGATGTTGGCGATGTGCACGAAGGCGTAGAGGCGCGTGCGCGTCTGGGCGCGCACGTAGCGGCGGAAAGCGGCGAAGTTGTTCGCGCCCGCGTCGCCCGCGGAGACCATGGTCGTCGTGCCCTGGAAGGGGACGAGCTCGTCGGCCGGAATGCCGATCGCCGAGCCATAGGGATAGACGTGCGCATGCAGGTCGATGAGGCCTGGTAGCACGGTCTTGCCGGAAGCGTCCAGCACGCGCAGCGCGCGTGCCGCGGGAATGTCCGCCTCCACCGCCTCGATCTTGCCGAAGCGCATGCCGATGTCGCGCTTGCCGCGGATCCCGGAGCCCGGGTCGAGCAGCTCGCCGCCCTTGATCAGCAGGTCGAATTTGTCGTTCGGGCCCATCGCCGCGCGCGCGGCGAAGCTCGTCATGCCCAGCGCGAGAGCGCTGCCCATCCCGGCGACGAAGCGCCGTCGCTTTAGCTCGATCATGGCTTCCTCCCTAGGTGAACCCTCCGCGGCCAGCATGGGGTGGGGTTTCGCCCCGGTCAATACGCGCCGCGCAAACCCGGGGCCCGGCGGGACGTCAGCTTTTTCGTTTTCCCCGCTGCGTCACAGGGATAGCGAGGAGCCTTTGATATAATCCTCAATTCGCGCCCGTAGCTCAGTTGGATAGAGTACTTGGCTACGCACCAAGGGGTCGTGGGTTCAAATCCTGCCGGGCGCGCCAAACACTTCAAGGGGCTGCAGCGATGCAGCCCCTTTCGTTTTTAGGCGTCGTGCTCCTGGCCGCGCGGCCGTTCGTGCCGGCGGACCTTGAGGCTCTCGAGCGCGTCGTGCTCGATGATGACGTCGACGAGGCGCAGGAAGGCTGTCTCCGGAACCGGCTCGACTTCATAGAGCCAGTCAGTCACGCGCGCGAGGGGAACGTCGAGGAACTTGCCGACCTCTCTCGCGCCGCCGAGGATTTCAGTTGCGCGTTTGAGGGCGCGCAGTCGAACGGCTTGCGGCATATCCACTCCTCTCGGGTGAAACCCCCTGGCGGAGTGGACGGAAAGAAGTCCGTCTTGTACGGCGCGAAGGACCTGCCAGGACAGGCTGCGCTTGCCGGCCGGAACGGTCAAGCGATTTCGGACGAGAAGCCTTCGTAAAAAGAAAAAGGCCCGGGAACCCCGGGCCTTTCCTTAGGTGAAGCGCGCCCTTAGAGCGGCTTGATGTTCGAGGCGGCCGGGCCCTTGGGGCCTTGCACGACGTCGAACGAGACCTTCTGCGCTTCCTTCAGCGACTTGTAGCCCGACATCTGGATCGAGCTGTGATGGGCGAAGAGGTCCTTGCCGCCGTCATCCGGCGTGATGAACCCGAAACCCTTGGAGTCGTTGAACCACTTCACGGTACCTGTAGCCATTGCGTATTTCCTTTCTTGTTGCGAGACGAAACCGAGTCTCGCGGGCGGGCATGACGATCAAGGGAGGAATTGAACGGCCACTTCGGCACCGCTTGCGCGGCGAGGGAGGGACTGCCACTTCACTGCTTGAAGATCACTGCGGCGCGCACTGTAGCACAGAAAAGGCTTGCGTGCCGGGCCCTTGGCGGCGCTTTGCCTTGCATCACTTCTTCTTCGGCCAGGCGAGCACCTGGTCTCCCCAGGGGAAGAGGCAGGCGACGTAGACGAGCGCGCCCGCGAAAAAGATCAGCCACCACACGAGGGCGCCGGCCAGCGCGCCCAGGGCGCCTCCAAAAGTCGCGAGCGGCTCGACGGCGATGCCGGCGAGCCGAAGCCCGAAGGCGAGCGCCATGGCGACCGGGAAGAAAAGCAATGTCGCTACGATGCCCGCCATCGCGAGCACCTGGCCGGCCTGCGCCGGGCCGGTCTTTTCGCCCATGCCTCGCTCCAGTTGAATAGTGGCGAAGCAGGGAAGAACCGCTGAGGACTCGGCTTCTAACGAAAACGCTCCGTGAGCCGTTATACACGGTTTACCTGGGGGCCGTCGGCTTAACCGGGCAGGGCAGAGCCTTCAGGCACGCAGGTTGCACAGGCATTGCGGCATTCGAGACTCGAAGGAGTTGCCATGCGTACCCCGGCAAGAATCGCGAAGCACCCCATCCATCCCATGCTGGTGCCGATTCCGATCGGCCTCTGGCTCTTCTCGCTCGCCTGCGACCTGATCGGCCGCTTCGGCGGCGGAGGCGGCGCGTGGACGACCGTCGCCTTCTACACCATGGTGGGCGGCATCGTCGGCGCCCTCCTGGCGGCGGTCCCGGGATTCATCGACGTCCTGTCCCTGCCGCCGCGCGTCAAGCCCATCGGGCTCACGCACATGGGCCTGAACCTGACGGTGGTGGTCCTCTATGCCATCAACGCCTGGCTGCGCCGGGACGGCGTGACGGACGGCCTGATCTGGCTCTCCGTGGTTTCGGTCGCGGCCCTCGGAGTTTCCGGCTGGCTGGGCGGCGAGATGGTGTACGCCCGCGGCGTAGCCGTCGAGCCCGGCGCTGAAAGCGCGGGGATCGAGCGCGGCACCTACCGCGGCCAGGACCGGCGCGTGGCGGCGAATGCGGCCTACTACGGCCCGGAGCGCCGGCGCGCCGCCTGAGGAAATATCCGGCTCTCCGCGCTGTTCACAGCAGCGGGAGGGTTGATGGACGACAACGTCTACGTCGCGCACATCCCGCGCGACCTCGCCGATCTGGTGCCGGTCTTCCTCAAGAACCGGCACCAGGAAATCTCCGACATGCGGGCCATGCTCCGCGCGCGCGCCTTCGACGACATCGCGGCGCTTGCGCAGCGCATGATCGGCGTCGGGACGCCGTACGGGTTCGCGCATGTCACGAGCACGGCGCGCGTGCTGCTGGAGACAGCCAGACGACAGGACGTGCGGGCGCTCGCCGAGCTCTTGAACGAGCTCGAGCGTTACCTGAAGGTTGTGAAGATGAAAGTGGTGTAAGGTTCGCCCGGTTGGGTTCGGGGGCGGACAGGTTTTGATTTCGCGGCGCGGTTTCATCGGTGCGGTAGGGGCGATCGGCTTGGCGCCGGTCGCTCGCGCCTTCGCCGAGAGCCGGGACGCCTCGCCGGAGACCAAGGCGCTGCTGCGCGCGCCGCGCCGGGCCCTCATCATCGGCAATAGCCGGTACTCGATCGGCGTCCTCAAGAACCCCGCCAACGATGCCCGCGCCATGGCGCGCGAGCTCGGCGACACCGGCTTCCAGGTCACGCTCGCGACCGATTTATCCCGCGAGGCGATGCTCGCCGCGATCTCCGCCTACGCGACCGAGCTCAAGCGCAGCAAGGCCATGGGGCTTTTCTACTTCGCCGGGCATGGCGCCCAGCTCGCGTGGCGCAACTACCTCCTTCCCATCGACGCGAAGCTCGACCGCATCGAGGACATGCAGCAGCGCTGCGTCGACCTGAACGCCGTGATCGAGGGAATCGCCGGAGCGGCGAACCCCATGAACGTCGTGGTGCTGGATGCGTGCCGCGATAATCCCTTCGGCAGCGGCGTGCGGCTGGAGCAGAAGGGCCTGTCCCAGCTCGACGCGCCGGCAGGCACCTTCATCGCCTACGCCACCGCGCCCGGCAACGTCGCGAGCGACGGCGACGGCGACAACGGCCTCTACACCGGCCACCTGCTCAAGGAACTGGTCGTGCCGGAGGCGAAGATCGAGGACGTCTTCAAGCGCGTGCGGCTCGCGGTGCGGCGCAGCTCGCGCGGCCTGCAGGTCCCGTGGGAAAGCACCTCGCTCGAGGACGACTTCTGGTTCATTCCGCCGAAGGAGCTGAAGAAACAGTCGGAGCAGGAGGCGGAAGAGGCGTTCAAGCGCGAGCAGGCCGCCTGGGAGAAGGCGAGCGGCACCGATTCGCCGCCGAAGATCGAGGAATACCTGAAGGCATATCCGACCGGCCGCTTCGCCGAGCTCGCCCAGCTCGAGCTCGACCGCGCGCTCGCCAAGGAGGGGGAGAAGAAGGTCGAGGTGGTCGCCGCGCCGCAGAACCCCTATACGAAGGGGAGCGCCACCGCCGACACGAAATTCCGGCTGGGCGACTCGTATACGTACCAGCAGATCGATCCGTACTCGCGGGTCGTCGAATCGACGCGCACCGAAACCATTACGGCGGTGACCGACCGCGAGGTCATCTACGACGAGGGCGAGTTCATCACCGACCTGCTCGGCAATGTGCGCCGCCAGCGCGACGGGCGCACGTTTACCGACAGCCAGCTTGTCCCGGTGGAGTACGCCGTGGGCAAGCGCTGGACGACCCGCTACACCGGGCTGCATCCACGCCTGGGCCGCTTCGATGCCGAGGTGGATCTGCGCATCGTCGCGCGAGAGAAGATCACCGTGCCGGCGGGGATGTTCGACTGCTACCGCATCGAGTCGGAAGGCTTCAGCTCGGGCTCGTTCGGCGCCGCGCGAATTCGCGCCACGGTCTGGATGGCACCGCAGAGCGTGCGCCGTCCCATCGCACGGGACCTGCGATTCGAGCCGATCGGCAAGAAAGTCCGCATCACGCGCAGCGAGCTGGTCGCGTACAAGCAGTCGTAGTTTGTTTCGCGGGGTAGCATTTCGTTGCACATTGCCGATTGCCCCTGCGCTCCGGCGGCGCAAAGATAGCGCCATACCAACTTACCCCCGGAGTACCTCATGAAGACGAAGTCGATTGGAATGATCCTGCTTTCCGCCGCGCTTGCCGGCTCGGGCGCCGCGGCGCTGGCCCAGGACACGCACCGCGCGCACGAGCCGCGCGCGTTCAGCAAGCCCACCGAGCGCGTCGAGGCGCGCCTCGCGTACCTGAAGACGGCGCTCAAGATCACCCCGGCGCAGGAAGGGCAGTGGAACGCCTATGCGCAGACGGTGCGCAAGGACGCCGCCGAGCGCGAGCAGAAATTCGCCGAATGGCGCCAGAAGCACGAGCAGGCCGGCCAGGGCGCGCAGCGCACCGAGCACGAGCGCCCTTCGGCGATCGAGCGGCTCGAGCGGCAGCAGAAGTTCCTGGCGGAGGCGAGCGCGAAGCTGAACGAGCGCATCGCGGCGGTGAAGCCGCTCTACGCGTCGCTGAGCGCCGAGCAGAAGAAGGTGGCCGACGTGGTCCTGGTGCCCGGCCGCCACGGCGAGTTCGGCCGCGGCGGGGAGCATGGACAGCGGCACGGCCGGCCGCACGGCATGGCCTAGCGCCGGTAGCGCAGGTTGGCGCGCGACAGCTCGGCGATCGAGCGGCAGCCCATGAGCTTCATGTCGCGCTCGAGCTCGGCCTTCAGGATGCCGAGCGCCTTGTCGACGCCAGCCTGCCCCGCGGCGGCGAGCGGGTAGAGGTAGTAGCGCCCGACGCCGACCGCCTTCGCGCCAAGCGAAAGCGCCTTGAGGACGTGCGTGCCGCGCTGCACGCCGCCGTCCATGAGCACGTCGATGCGGTCGCCGACCGCATCGACGACCTCGGCTAGCTGGTCGAAGCCGCTGCGCGAGCCGTCGAGCTGGCGCCCGCCGTGGTTGGAGAGCACGATGCCGGTGCAGCCGATGTCGACGGCGCGCCTCGCGTCGTCGACCGACATGAGGCCCTTGAGGCAGAACTGGCCGTTCCACTCCCGGGCCATCTGGGCGACGTCGTCCCAGGTCATCGCCGGGTCGAGCATCTCGGTGAAATAGCGCTGGATCGACATCGTGCCGCCGCCCATGTCGACGTGCTCCTCCAGCTGCGGCAGCCGGAAGCGCTCGTGCGTGACGTAGTTGATTCCCCAGAGCGGCTTCACCGCGAACTGCAGCATGCCGGCGAGCGTGAGGCGGAAGGGGATCGAGAAGCCGGTGCGCTTGTCGCGCTCGCGGTTGCCGCCGGTGATGCTGTCCACCGTCAGCATCATCACGTTGATACCGGCCTCCTTCGCGCGCTGCATCATCGCGCGGTTGAGCCCCCGGTCCTTGTGGAAATAGAACTGGTAGCACTGCGGATTGGCGTACTGCTTGCGCAGCGCCTCGAGGCTCACGGTGCCGAGGGATGAGACGCCGAACATCGTGCCCATTCCGGCGGCCGCCGCAGCCACGGCGTGCTCGCCGGTGTGGTGGAAGAGGCGCTGCAGGGCGGTGGGGGAGCAGTAGAAGGGCACGGCCAGCTTCTGGCCCATGACGGTGACCGAGAGGTCCACCTCGCCAACGCCCCGCAGCACGTTGGGCACGAGATCGCAATCGTCGAACGCGGCGGTGTTCCGGCGGTAGGTCGCCTCGTCGTCGGCGGCGCCGTCGATATAGTTGAAGATCGGCCCGGGCAGGCGGCGGCGCGCGAGCTCGCGGAAATCTTGGAAGTTATGGCACTGGTCCAGCCGCATGCATCCCCTCCCGGGATGCGGCAGTGTGCCACCAATCAGGCGGCGCGCGTCAGATGCGGAAGCCTCGTTTCGAGCGGCTCTGCAGCAGGAGCGCGCCGCCCACGACCGCGAGCGCGGCGCCCGCCGCGAGTCCCGCCTTGACCGCGCCCGAGGCCTGCTCGGCGGCGAAGTCCGCCGCGCGCGGCGCCATGAGCTCGAGCCGCCGGCGCGTCATGCGCGCGCCGAGCTCGCGCAGCTGCGGGCCGAGCACGCGCTCGGCGTGCGGCAGCACGCGCGTCTCCTCGTCGGCAACGTGGTGCATCACTTCGCGCATGAGCTCCATGAAGAGCTCGTCGGATTCCCGGCTGCCCGGCGCCGCGCCGCGCAGGGAGGCGATGAGCTCGCGCATGCGGCCGTGCCCGGATGCCAGCTCGCCGACGAGCGGCAGGTCGCTTCCCGGAACCGCCGGATAGAAGATTTCCTCCTCGAGCTGCGCGTGTACCTCGATCAGCGCGCAGGCAAGGCGCACGACGGCCTGCTTCACGAGCACGGGCGCGTCGATCGAATAGCGGTGGAACGCCGCCATCACGCGCGTGTGATCCGCGCGAATCGTTTCGGTGGCGGTGGGGGAAAGCCTGGAGAGTAGGGTGGCCATGCCCCGGCCATGCAAGGGCTATTCCTGTAAGGGGCATTCCTGTGGTGCAAAGCAGGACATTGCTTTCCCACCTGCCGCGCTACCGGGTCCCGGCGGCGCCGCCTATCTTGCGCGGACGATGAGCGCTGTCCTGCACCCCGGCCATGCCGAGGCGGGCCACCACGGGCCTTCCGAAGGGATCCTGCGCTGGATCACCACCACCAACCACAAGGACATCGGCACGCTGTACCTGTGGTTCAGCGGCGTGATGTTCTTCATCGGCGGGGTCGCGGCGCTCGTCATCCGCGCCGAGCTCTTCTCTCCCGGCCTGCAGTTCGTCACGCCGGATTTCTACAACCAGATGATCACGCTGCACGGCCTGGTGATGATCTTCGGCGCCATCATGCCGGCGTTCGTGGGCTTCGCGAACTGGCAGATCCCGATGATGATCGGCGCGCCGGACATGGCCTTCGCGCGCCTGAACAACTGGTCGTTCTGGCTCCTTCCCTTCGCCGCGCTGCTCCTCATCGCCGGCGTGCTCACGCCCGGGGGTTCGCCGCAGACGGGCTGGACCATGTATCCGCCCCTTTCGGTGCAGCAGGGCCTGGGCATGGACTTCACCATCTTTGCCGTGCACGTCCTGGGCATGAGCTCCATCCTGGGCGGCATCAACATCATCACCACGATCCTCAACATGCGCGCGCCGGGGATGACGCTGATGAAGATGCCGCTCTTCTGCTGGTGCTGGCTCATCACCGCCTACCTGCTGGTGGCGGTCATGCCGGTTCTCGCGGGCGCGGTGACGATGACGCTCACCGACCGCCATTTCGGCACGACCTTCTTCGATGCCGCGGGCGGCGGCGACCCGGTGCTCTACCAGCACATCTTCTGGTTCTTCGGCCATCCCGAGGTTTACGTGATCGCGCTGCCCGCCTTCGGCGTCGTCTCGCAGGTGATCCCGGCCTTCTCGCGCAAGCCGCTCTTCGGCTATGCGTCCATGGTGTACGCCGTGGCGGCGATCGCCATCCTGTCCTTCATCGTCTGGGCGCACCACATGTACACCGTCGGCATGCCGGTGACGGGCCAGCTCTTCTTCATGTATGCCACCAGCCTCATCGCAGTGCCGACCGGCGTCAAGGTCTTCAACTGGGTCTCGACGATGTGGCGCGGCTCGCTCACGTTCGAGACGCCGATGCTCTTCGCGTGCGGCTTCCTCTTCATGTTCACCCTGGGCGGCTTCACCGGCCTCGTCCTCGCGCTCGCGCCCGTGGATATCCAGCTGCACGACACTTACTACGTCGTGGCGCATTTCCATTACGTGATGGTCGCCGGGGCGCTCTTCTCCGCCTTCGCGGGCATCTACTTCTGGCTGCCCAAGTGGACCGGCAAGATGTACGACGAGACGCTCGGCAAGATCCATTTCTGGCTGACGCTCGTCTCGTTCAACATGATCTTCTTCGTGCAGCATTTCCTCGGCCTCGCCGGGATGCCGCGCCGGATTCCCGACTATCCCCTCATGTTCGAGACCTGGAACAAGATCTCCTCCATCGGCGCATTCCTCTTCGCCATCGGGCAGGTGCTCTTCCTCTATCTCCTGTTCAAGCTGCTGCGCCGGGGCGAGCCCGCGCCGCAAATGCCCTGGGAGGGCGCCGACTCCCTCGACTGGACGCACCTGCCGACGCCGGCCCCGTATCACTCCTTCGAGACGCCGCCCGAGATCAAGTAGGCGGCTCGCGGCCGGCGAGCAGGAAATACAGGGTGGCGGAGAGCAGCACCATGCAGAAGGCGAGCGAGAAGGTGACTTCCAGGCCGAAGAACGGCACGCACAGGAGCGGATCCGCCGCGGTGGCCGCGCCTGCCGAGGTCGCGCCGAAGAACGAGGCCGCCGCGATGAGCGCCCAGCGCCGCAGGTAGACGAGGAGGATGCGCCGCTGCCGGCGGTTGTAGTCGAGCGCCGCCGCCCGCGCCGCATGGCTGCCGACGCTCACGTTCTTGAAGAGCGCGAACGGGTCGAGGTAGAGGCGCATGAGCGAGCGGAAGGGCAGCTTCTCGCGCCGCTCGCGGAGCGAGAGGGCCTCGATCTCGTCCATCAGGGCTTTAGCCCTGAAGGCCGCGCCGGACTTCGGCGAGCAGCAGCTGCAGGTTCGCCGTGTCGGCGGCGACCGGCGGCGGCGCGCCGAGGTGGCCGGCGAGCGTGACGGCGTTCATCGCGGCGTTGCGCACCGCCACGTTCGGCGCCTTGCGCGCGATGCCGATGAGGAGCTTGCAGGCCTTCTCGACGTGCCCCGGGATGCCGGGAAAGCGCAGCAGCTCCTCCGCCTCCTTGAGCGTCTCCCGCAGGGCATTCGTCGCGTCGTGCGGCGCCGGCTTTCCGAAGAGCTCCGAGTTCACCTTGCACCCGATGTCCCCTGCAGCTTAGTCACGGCTTGTTGGCGGCGTCTATCGCCCGGCCTGCCGTGCCGCCGGCGATCCGTCGTCCTGCGCCGCCGCTCGTCCCCGGAGGCCGGTGCTCCGGCGGCCTCGTAGTCGGTGAGCCACGCGAGCATCAGGAGGGCGGCGCCGGCCACGCAGTAGAAGTTCCGCGCCGCGGCCTCGTCGGAGAAGCCGGCGATCCAGGGCAGGGCGATCCAAACGAGCGCCATGAGGGCTTCGAGGACGCCGTGCACGGGGAAGGGAATGAGCGGCAAGGCCCCGAGCGGGTAGCGCGTCAGGAGCGCCGCGACGACGTAGACCGCGCCGATGCCGCGCGCCAGCCCGATGGCCCCGGCCGACTCGAATCGGAGAAGGGGCGGCGCAACGAGGAAGAGCACGGCGAGCGAGTAGTCGAGGATGGCGTGGGGGAACGGCGCGATGAGCTTCATGGCCACGTTTGACCAGCATCAAACAGGCCGGCTGCCGGCGCGATACCGTGTGCCCTTGCAAGGAGGTTGAAGCTCATGTTTGGCATGTCCATCCGCTCGGTCATGGAGCGGAAGAAACTGCTCACCGCGTCGCCCGCGGAGACCGTCGCCCGCGCGGCCAAGCGGATGGCGAAGCGGAACGTCGGCGCCGTCATGGTGGTTGAGGAGGGCCGGCTGGCCGGCATCTTCACCGAGCGCGACGTGGTCTACCGCGTCGTGGCGGCGGGACGCGACCCGGCGACCACGCGGCTCGCCGAGGTGATGACGCCGCAACCCAAGACCGTGGGCCCGGACGATACGTTCGGCTACGCGCTCGTCCTCATGCACGAGAACGGCTTCCGGCATACGCCGGTGGTGGAGGACGGCCGGCCGGTCGGCATCGTCTCCGCGCGCAACGCGCTCGACCCGGACCTGGAGGAGTTCGAGCACGAGGCGCGCCGGCGCGAGCACCTGCGCCGCTCGGGCGCCGCTCGCGCCGTGCGCTAGGCAGCCGGCCCCGCCGAAGCGGGGTCCGTTCCTACTTCTTCTTGGCGGGCTTCGCGCCGCCCTTCTGCTCGGCTGCGCTCTGCGAGTACACGAAGTTGTCGAAGCTGTGCTCCGCCACGCGGAACCAGATGTACTCGTTCTCGCGGAAGGCCCGCCACGGACCGTAGATCCGCTTGAACTGCGGGCTCTTCTCCGCGAGCTCGTCGTAGAGCTGGAACGCGGCCTTGTACGCCGCTTCCATCACCGGCCGCGGGAACGCACGCAGCTGCGCGCCCTCGCCGATCAGCTGGCGTAGCGCCTGCGTGTTCTTGGTGTCGTACTGGGCGGTGATGTGCAGGTTCGTCTCCGCCGACGCGCTCTCGACCGCCGCCTTGTACTCGGCGGGCAGCTCGTCCCACTTCTTCTGGTTGACGATCACGGAGAGCTGCGCCGTGCCTTCCCAGAAGCCTGGGTAGTAGTAGAACTTGGCCACCTTCACGAAGCCGAGCTTCTGGTCGTCGTACGGGCCGACCCATTCCGCCGCGTCCATCGTGCCCTTCTCGAGGGCGGTGTAGATGTCGCCGCCGGCGATCTGCTGCGGCACGACGCCGAGCTTCGCGAGCATCTGCCCCTGCAGGCCGGGGATGCGCATCTTCAGGCCCTTGAGGTCGGCGACGCCCTTGATTTCCTTGCGGAACCAGCCGCCCATCTGCGCCCCGGTGTTGCCGCCGGGGAAGTTGACGATGCCGTACTCCTTGTAGAGATCGCGGATGAGCTCGAGGCCGCCGCCGCCGTACATCCAGGCGTTCTGCTGCCGCGTGTTAAGGCCGAAGGGCAGCGTGGTGTCGAAGGCAAACGCCGGGTTCTTGCCGACGTAGTAGTAGCCCGCCGTGTGGCCGCACTCGATCGTGCCGTTCTGCACGCCATCGAGCACCTGCAGCGCCGGGACGATCTCGCCGGGGGCGAAGAGCTTGATCTGGAACTTGTTGCCGGTCAGCGCGGCGACGCGCTTGGTGAAGAAGTCGGCCCCGCCGTAGAGGGTGTCCAGGCTCTTCGGGAAGCTGGACGCCATGCGCCACGAAATGGAGGGGAGGCCGCCGGATTGGGCGAGGACCGGGGAGGCGGCGAGCGCCGCGCCGGCGCCGATGCCGGCCTTCTTGAGGAACTCTCTGCGTTGCATCTGTAGGAAATCTCCGGGAAAAGGTCTGTTTCGAGGGCGGCGATTCTATGCCGTGTCGCAGGAGTAAATCCCCATTATTGGCACGTGTATTTGCGCAGGATCAACTCAAGCCATAATCGGACCTGAAGGGAGCAGGCCATGAAGAACTGGAGCAAGCCGGCCGTCGCGGTGACGCTGTCCGCCGCCGCGGTGCTGATGGTGACGATGGGGATGCGGCAGACCACCGGCCTCTACGTCTCGCCGATCAACAGCTCGACGGGGCTCGGCATCGTCACGATCAGCTTCGCGCTCGCGGTCGCGCAGTTCGTCTGGGGCGCGGCGCAGCCGCTCGCCGGCGGCCTCGCGGACCGCTATGGGCCGGCGCCGGTCCTCATCGGCGGCATCGTCCTCCTCGCGATCGGCAGCGCGGTGACGCCGCTCATGTCGAGCGGCGCCGGGCTCGTGTTCTCCATGGGCATCCTGACCGCTCTCGGCGCGGGGGCGGGCAGCTTCAGCGTCCTCCTCGGCGCGGCCGCGAACCGGCTGAGCGCGCAGGAGCGCGGCACGGCCTCCGGCGTCATCAACGCAGGCGGGTCGTTCGGGCAGTTCGTCTTCGCGCCGATCACGCAGAAGCTCATCCAGGCCTTCGGCTGGATGGGCTCGATGTGGACGATGGCTGTCCTCACGCTCGCCGCGCTGCCGCTCGTCGGCTTCGTGACGAAGGGCGGCGCCGCGCCGCAGAAGCCGGCCGCGGGCGAGGGCGTGTGGCAGGCCGTACGCAACGCCATGGGCGACTCGAGCTACCTGCTCCTGCACGCCGGCTTCTTCACCTGCGGCTTCCACATCGCGTTCCTCGTCACGCACCTCCCCGGCGAAGTGAACCTGTGCGGGCTGCCCGCCACGGTGGCGAGCTGGTCGCTCGCCATCATCGGCATCGCCAACATCGTCGGCAGCCTCCTCGTCGGCGTGGGCGTGGGCCGCTTCCGCAGCAAGTACATCCTCGCCTGGATGTACGGCTCGCGCGCGGTGCTCATCGCCGCCTACCTCATGGCGCCGAAGACCGCGCTCACGTTCTATCTCTTCGCCGCGGGGCTCGGCCTCACGTGGCTCGCCACCGTGCCGCCCACGGCCGGCATCGTCGGCAAGCTCTTCGGCGTGCGCTACCTCGCGACGCTCTTCGGCCTGACGCTGCTTTCGCACCAGATCGGCGGCTTCCTTGGCGCGTACCTCGGCGGCCTCGCCGTGGCGAACACCGGCAGCTACCAGTGGATGTGGTATGCGGACATCGCGCTCTCGAGCTGCGCCGCGCTCGTCAACCTGCCGATCCGCGAAGCACGGATGCAGGCAAAGGTCGCCCCGGCCTAGCGCTCGTCCGGCTCGCGCAGCCCGGCGTGGCGTTCGGCCATGTGCCGCGCCTCGGTGGCGTCGAGCCGGTAGCTGAACCCGTAGCCCACGCGGCCGTCCTCGGTTCTTACCTCGGCGATGAGGAGCTCGTCGCCGGAGGCGAGCCGCGCCGAGCGGACATGGAGGCTTGCGGGCGGATAGAGGACGGTCATTCAGGCGGAAAGCGGATTCAGGCCGCTGCGCGTGACGCGGCCGTGCAATTCGCGGCCGAGCGCGTGCTCGCAGTATTCGGCCGTCTCGAGGAGCTTCTTCAGGTCGAGCCCCGTTTCGATGCCCATCGACTCGAAGAGGTTCGCCAGGTCCTCGGTCGCGACGTTGCCGGTGAAGCCGCCGCCGTACTTCACCTTGGCGGGATGGCCGCCGACGCCGCCGAAGGAGCAGTCGAAGTGCCGCACGCCCGCCTCGTAGGCGGCGACGTAGTTGACCAGCCCGGTGCCGCGCGTGTCATGGAAGTGCGCGATGGGCGTCACGCCCTCCACGTCGGCGAGGCGGGAGAACATCTCCTTCACGGTCGCCGGCGTCGCCATTCCGGTGGTATCGCCGAGCGCGACGTGGCTCACGCCGAGGCGGCGGAAGCGCTCGACGTCGTCCACGACGGACTGCGTGTCGACGCGCCCCTCGAACGGGCAGCCGAAGGCCACCGAGACCGTGCCGACCAGCCGGAAGCGGCCCTGCGCGGCGCTCGCCATCTCGGCGACGTTCTTCCACTGCTCGTCGCGGGTGCGGTTCAGGTTCTTGTTGGTGTGCGACTCGGTCGCCGAGACGAGGAGGCTGATCTCGTTCACGCCGAATCCCGCATCGGCGTCGGCCAGCGCGCGCTCCACCGCGCGCACGTTGGCACAGGTGGCCTTGTAGTAGACGCCCGGGCGGCGCTTGAGCTCCTTCAGGAGCTCGGAGGCGTCGGCAAACTGCGGCACCACCTTCGGGTTGGAGTAGGAGGTGGCCTCGACGCGGCGGAAGCCCAGCGCGGCGAAGCGCTCGATGAGCGCGCGCTTGGTCTCCGTGGGGATGAATTGCGGCTCGTGCTGCAGCCCGTCGCGCGCGAAACATTCGCACAGGGTGACCGAACTCATGGGATGTAAGCGGGGAGGAAAGCCCTGTTGATCGTTGACAGTATCAACTAGTGGCCGTTACGCTGTCAATCATGGACTGGCGACTCGAGAAAAGGGACCCGCTGACGCAGCCGCGCGGCGTGGAGGCCGGCTACCCCCTGACGGCGGTGCGCTGGCCGTCGCGGCCGCTGCTCCCCCGACCGCTCGGCGCCTCCGAGCTCAGCGGCCCGCCGAGCGTCCTGCCGCGCCTCGGCGCCCTGCCTCGCAGCGACCTCGCCGGCCACGGCGCAAAGCGGGCCATCGGCCAGCTCATCCACGTGCGGGCGCGCGTGGTCGACGAGGACGGAACGCCGGTCGCGGGCGCCGTGGTCGAGATCTGGCACGCGAATGCCGCCGGCAAGTACATCCATCCCAACGACTCGCACGACGCGCCGGTCGATCCCAATTTCTACGGCGCGGCGCGGCTCGTCGCCGATGAGCGCGGGCGGATCGAGCTGCGCACCATCAAGCCGGGCGCGTATCCGGTGCCCGACGCCGCTGGCTGGTGGCGGCCGCCGCACATCCATTTCTCGGTCTGCGGGCGCATCTGGCTCTCGCGCCTCGTCACGCAGATGTTCTTCCCCGGCGACCCGCTCAACGAGAACGATGCCGTGCTGAATGCCGTGCGCGATCCCCGCGCGCGCGAGGCGTGCATTGCCAGGCTCGGCACCGGTGGGCCGGAGAACGCCCTCGCGTACGACTACCAGCTCGTGGTGCGCGGCCGCAACGCCAGCGCAAAGCTGCCATGAGCCGCTTGACGCCTTCCTCCGAGATGACCCTCGGCCCGTTCTTCCCGCGCGAGTTCGGGCATGGGGCGAACGACCTCTCGTCCTTCGCCGGCAAGCCGGCCCGCGGCGCGCCGATCGAGATCACCGGCCGCATCGTGCAGGGCGACGGCAAGCCGCTCGACAACGCCATCGTCGAGATCTGGCAGGCCAGCGCCGAAGGGCGCCTGGACGATCCCGATTTCCTTGGCTGGGGCCGTGCGGCGACGAACGCCGACGGCGTCTACTCCTTTAAGACCGTGATGCCCGGCTCACTTCCGGACCGCGCGCCGCACGTGAACGTCGCCATCCTTTTCTCCGGTCTGATGCGCCAACTCCAGACCACCTTGTTCTTCTCGAATCAAGACGATCCTGTGCTTCTCGCCGTACCCGCCGCCCTGCGGGCCCTTCTCATCGCGCGTTTTGAATCTCCCGACCGCTACCGCTTTGACATTCGCACCCAAGGAGACGGTGAGACCCCGTTCTTCGACGACTGACGGGGCGCCGATCCGGGCGCTGCTGTCGTACCGCCTGCACCAGGTGGCGAACCTGCTTTCGCGCGGCGCGGAGCTGCGCTACCGGCGGCTTTTCGGCGTGAGCCTTTGGGAATGGCGCACGATCGCGCTGCTCGGCGGCTCGCCGAAGCCGCTGTCGCTGAACGAGCTCGCGCGTTCCGCGGGTATTCACAAGAGCCAGATGAGCCGGGTCGTTTCCGGCCTCGCGCGCCGCGGCCTGGTGCTGCGCGAGGCGGATGCCGCGGATGGCCGGGGCGTACGCCTCGCCCTCGGCAAGGCGGGACGGCGAGTGTACGAAGGCCTCATCCGCGCCGCCGCGCAGCGCGATGCGGCATTCCGCGACTGCCTCTCGGAGAAGGAGCGTGCGGTATTCGACCGCGCGCTCGCCAAGCTCGCCGACGAGGCGCGTCGCCTCATCCACGAGGAAAGGGCCGCCTGATGAAGACGCGCATCACCGAGCTCCTCGGCATCGAGCATCCGATCATCCAGGCGGCGATGAGCTGGGCTTCCTCGAGCGCGCCGCTCGTCATCGCCGTGTCGGAAGCGGGCGGCATGGGCGTGCTGGCCGCGGGGCCCATGCGGCCGGTCGATTTCGCATCTTGCCTGAAGGAAATTCGCGCAAAGACGCGCAAGCCTTTCGGGGTCAATATTCCGCTCAACAATGCGCGCGCCGCCGAGTTATTGGAAATTGCTTTTGAAAACAAGATACCCGTCATGGTTGCCTCGCAAGGCGGGCCGCGCGAGCAGCTGCCGCGCTTCCGCTCCATCGGCACGAAGTGGCTTCACGTGGTCGCGTCGGTCGAGCACGCGAGGAAGGCCGAAGCCGCAGGCGTCGACGCGCTGGTCGTGGACGGCGCCGAGGCCGGAGGACACCCGCCCGCCGCGCAAGTGACCACGCTGGTGCTCGTGCGGCGCGTGGCCAAGGCGGTCAAGCTACCCATCGTCGCGAGCGGCGGCGCAGCCGATGGCGCCGGAATCGCGGCGCTTCTCGCGTTGGGCGCGGACGCGGTGCAGCTCGGCACGCGGTTCATCGCCACGCCGGAAGCGAGCGTGCACCAGAACTACAAGCAGGCGGTGCTCGATGCCGATGTGGACGGCACTACGCTCGTCGGGCCCAAGGCGCTCCCGGTGCGCCTGCTGAAGAACGCGTTCTCCGAAAAATTCCACGCCCTGGGAAGTTCCGAGGCGCAAGACCTCTACAACCACGCAAGCCTGAAGCAGGCCGCGCTCGAAGGGGATGTCGAGTGGGGCAAGGTGGAGGCGGGGCAGACCGTCGGGCTCGTGGAGGACATCGTTCCCGCGGCAGAGCTCCTCGAGCGCCTCGTGCGCGAGACGGAAGAAGCGCGCCGCAGGCTGGCCTCGCTATGACGCTCCTCGTCGAGAACCGCGGCGGCGTGCGCATCCTGACGCTCAACCGCCCCGAGAAGCGCAATGCGCTCAATGCGGAGCTCACCCGCGCGCTGCTCGAGGAAATCAGGCGCACCGACGGCGACGAGACCGTCGGCGCGGTCGTGGTCACGGGCGCCGGCCCCGGCTTTTGCGCCGGCGCGGACCTCGGCGAATTCAAGGGGCTCAAGGACCCGCAGGCCGCCGAGGCGCGCGCCCAGCTCACCATGGAGCTGCATCTGAGCTTCTCGAGGACGGCGAAGCCCGTCGTGACGGCGATCAATGGCGCCGCCATGGGCGGCGGCGCCGGCCTCGCCATCGCCGGCGACCTCGCCGTCATGGCCGAGGACGCGAAGATCGGCTATCCGGAGACGCGCCACGGCATCGTGGCCGCCATCGTGCTCGGCAACCTCGTGCGCCAGGTCGGCCGCAAGGCGGCTTTCGAGCTGGTTTCCCTGGGTGAGCCGATCGACGCGCAACGCGCTCTGTTCCTGGGTCTTGTGAACCGGGTCTTCCCGAAAGAAATTCTTCTGCGGGAAGCGGTCTCCTTCGCGGAGAAGCTTGCCGCCGTCTCGCGCCCGGCCATGGCAGAGACGAAGCGCCTCTTCCACGAGGTGGCGGACCTGCCGCTCGACAAGGCGCTGGAGAAGGGCCGAGACGCGAACAAGCGCATGCGCGCCTTCCAGAAGGGCTAGCCGTGGGGGTCGCGCTCGCGGTGGCGGCGATGTTGTGCTTCTCGACGAACATGATCGTCACGCGCTACGCCGTGAAGGGCATGCCGCTCGAGTCCGGCTTCCTCGTCGTCCTCGCCACCAACGTTCTCTTTCCGGTGGCGCTCTTCGCCGGCGAGCTCGGCCTGCGCACGCAGCCGTACGCGTGGAGCTGGAAGGGCGCCGGGCTTTTCGCGATCGGCGGCGTGATCGGCACGTTCCTCGGGCGGAAGGCGCTCTTCGACACGGTGACGCTGCTCGGGCCCTCGCGCGCGAGCATCTTTCATTCTTCCTCGCCGGCGTTCGCCCTGGTTGGCGCGTGGCTGCTGGCGGGCGAAGGCCTCGGCTGGTATGAGCTGGCGCTCGTGGCGGTGGTATGGCTGGGCCTGTGGATCGCCAATCCGCCGGGCGGCTCCACTCCGGAGCACCTCGCGCCCGAGGTCCTGCGCAAGGGAATTGTCGCCGGTGTGCTCGCGACCGCGGGGTTTGCG
Organism: Clostridia bacterium; assembly: GCA_050261755.1. Taxonomy (GTDB): domain Bacteria; phylum Pseudomonadota; class Gammaproteobacteria; order Burkholderiales; family SG8-39; genus SCGC-AG-212-J23. The sequence continues at coordinate 2,864 of JBLNDP010000260.1, read as the reverse complement.
CTCGGCAACGTCATCCGTGGAATCGCCATGCGTGGCTGGAACGAAGCCGTGCTCGGCTCGGCGCTTTCTTCCGTTTCCGCCTTTCTCCTGCAGCTCGCCGTGACGCGCGACTGGCCGGCGATTCGCCGCCAGCTGGCCACCGCCGGGCCGCGCGCGCTGGCGCTCTACGTTGCCTGCGGCGTGGCGACTTCCATCGGCTCGATCCTCGTCTCGATCGCCATGACGAAGCTCGAGATCGGCCTAACGGTGCTCGTGGTCCACACGACGCCGCTCATCGTCTTTCCCGTCAGCGTGCTGCTGCTCAAGCATCGCGAGGCGATCACCGGCCGCACGCTCGCCGGTACCGCGCTGGTGCTCGCCGGCGTGGGCGCGCTCGCCCTGAGGTGAAGCCATGAAGCCGCTCGAGCACCTGACCGTCCTCGACCTCTCCCGCGTGCTCGCCTGCCCGTTCGCGTCCATGGTCCTCGCCGAGCTGGGCGCGCGTGTGATCAAGGTCGAGCAGCCCGGCACCGGCGACGAGACGCGCGCCTTCGAGCCGCAGCTCGCGCAGGACAGCGCCTACTACTTCGCCTGCAACCGCTCCAAGGAATCGATGACGCTCGACCTGCGCTCGGGCGAAGGCAAGCAGGCGGTGCGCTCGCTCGCGGCGAAGGCCGACGTCGTGCTGGAGAATTTTCCGGTCGGGACGCTGGGGCGGTATGGACTCGATTTTCAGAGCCTTTCCGCCTTGAACCCGCGCCTGATCTACGTCTCGTGCACGGGCTTCGGCCAGACCGGGCCGTATGCGAAGAAGAAGGGCTACGACACGGTGTTCCAGGCGATGGGCGGCATCATGAGCCTCACGGGCGAGAAGGGCGGCGGGCCGGTGAAGCCGGGGCTGCCGGTCGCGGACCTCACGTCGGGCCTATGGATCGCCATCGCCATCCTTGCCGCGCTGGCCGGGCGCGAGCGCACCGGTAAGGGCTGCTACGTCGACTTCTCCATGCTCGACGGACAGGTCGCGCTGCTTACGATCGCCGCGGCCAGATACTTCGCCTTGAACGAAACACCCGAGAGGCTGGGTACGGAGCATCCCGGCCGCGTGCCGTCCGCCACTTTCCGCTGCGCCGACGGCAAGTACGCGCACGTCACCGCCAGCGACCAGCACTGGGCGCCGCTGTGCAAGGCCCTCGGCCTCGAGGAGTGGGGCGCGGCGTTTCCGACGAACGAGATCCGCGTCGAGCGCCGGGAAGAGGTCATGGCTCGCCTCACGGAGAAGATTTCGGTCTTGAAGAGAAGCCAATTGATCGAGAAGCTCGATGCGCAAGACGTCCCGGTCGGGCCGGTCAACGACGTAGCGGAGGTCCTCGCCGACCCGCACGTGCGCGCGCGGCGCCTCGTCGGCAGCTTCGACTATCCGGGCGTCGGCGAATTCAAGGCGCTCGCGCTGCCGTACAAGTTCCTCGGCTGGGACAACCCCGAGATCGGTCGGCCGCCGACGCTCGGGGAGCACACCGCGAAGATCCTCGAAGAGCTGGGGCTCCCCAAGCATGGCTAGCTTCTCGACCATTACGCTGCAGGTGAGCGATGGCGTTGCAGTCCTCAAGCTGAATCGGCCCGAGGCGCGCAACGCGCTCAACCTTCCCATGTGCGAGGACCTGCTCGCCGCGGCCCATGCCGTCGCGGGCGACACGGCGATCCGCGTCCTCTTCGTGCGCGCCGAGGGCGCCGCCTTCTGCGCCGGCGCCGACCTGAAGGAGCGCGCCGGCAAGACGAAGGAGTGGGTGCGCGCGCGCCGGCTCAAGGCTTTCGAGGCCTACGGGGCCCTCGAGGGGCTCGGCATCCCGGTGATCGCGGTCGTGGAAGGCCCGGCCATCGGCGCCGGCGTCGAGATCGTCTCCATCTGCGACTTCGCCGTCGCGACGCCCGACGCCGTCTTCGGCACGCCGGAGACGATGCGCGGCTCCGTCGGCGCCACGCAACGCCTGCCGCGCATCGTCGGCAAGCGGCTCGCCAAGGACATGATGTTCACCGGCCGGCGCATCGGCGCCCAGGAAGCGTTGCAGGCCGGGCTCGTCACGCGAATCATCCCCCGGGAAAAGATCGAGGAAGAGATGGCCGCCATGGCGAAGGCGATCTCGAGCGCGCCAGCGCACGCGATGCGCCTGGGCAAGCGCTGCATCGACCGCGGCGTCGAGCTCGATCCGCAAGGCGCCCTGCAGGTCGAGATCGACGCGATCGACGAGCAGCTCGCCTCCGGAGAGTGGATGGGCAAGCAGTGATCCTGCGCGGGTTTCTCGAGAAGAACGCTGCGGAGCGGCCGGACGCGGACGCGCTCGTCACGCGAACCTCGAGAATCTCATATAGAGATCTTCATCAAAGCGCCCGAGCCGCCGCGGGCGCGATGCAGGACCTCGGCCTGCGGCACGGCGACCACGTCGCCATCCTGATGGGTAACGACGAAAAGTGGCTCTCGCTTTTCTACGGCGCCGCCCTCATCGGCGCGGTCACCGTCCCGGTCAACACGCGGTTCAAAACGAACGAGATCGACTTCTGCCTCAAGAAGTCGGACGCGAAGACGCTTTTCTATGTCTCCCGGTTCTTGAGCATCGATTTCGAGGCCATGCTTGTTGGTATCAAGCCAGGAATCGCGATTGAAGTGTCCGACGGTGTCCCCGTAGGGCAATACCGAGATACGAAAGTGGAGGCGGGCGATCCGCTCCTGATCCAGTTCACGTCCGGCACGACGGCGTATCCAAAAGGCGCGTTGCTCACGCACGAGAACATGCTGCGCGACGCATTGGAGGCGGGGAAGCGGATCGGCGTGCGGCCGGAGGATCGCTACTTCAATTGCCGCCCGTTTTTCCATGCGGCGGGCTCGACGC
>JBLNDP010000259.1:0-18694 GCA_050261755.1 Clostridia bacterium | reverse complement strand
TCGCCTACGGCAACATGGTTCACAACGTCCTCGCCATCGACGCGGTGACCGCGCAGGGCGATCGCTGGCGCTTCGCTTCCCTCGAGGAGAAATCGGGCGATCGGGGATACGAGGACCTGCGTTCAAGGCTGCGGGCGTTGTACGAGCGCGAAAAGGCGGAGATCGAGGCTCGGTTCCCGAAGGTGCTGCGAAAGGTCGCCGGCTACAACCTCGATCATCTCGGGCCGCCGCATGCCAACGCCGCGCACCTGCTCGTCGGCTCCGAGGGAACGCTCGCCTACACGGAGCGCCTGCATCTGAAGCTTTCGAGGCAGCCGGCCGCGCGGGTGCTCGGCGTCTGCCACTTCCCCCGCTTCTACGCTGCGATGGATTCGACGCAGCACATCGTCAAGCTCGGGCCTTCGGCCGTGGAGCTCGTCGACCGCACGATGATCGGCCTGGCGCGGGAGAACCCGAGCTTCCGCGCCACCGTCGATGCGTTCATCAAGGGCGATCCCGACGCGATCCTGCTCGTCGAGTTCGCCGGCGAAGACCTTGGCGAGCAGAAGCGCAAGCTCCGCGCGCTGGTCGAGCTCATGGGAGACCTCGGCCTGCCGGGCAGCGTCGTGGAAATCGTCGACGCCAAGCTGCAGAAGGAGGTCTGGGAAGTCCGCAAGGCGGGGCTCAACATCATGATGTCGATGAAGGGCGACGGAAAGCCGGTGTCCTTCATCGAGGATTGCGCGGTTCCGCTCGAGCATCTCGCCGAATACACCGACCGGCTGACGCGCGTCTTCGAGAAGCACGGCACGCGGGGCACGTGGTATGCGCACGCTTCCGTCGGCACTCTGCACGTGCGCCCGATACTGGACATGAGGCGCGACGGCGCGCAGAAGATGCGCGCAATCGCCGAGGAAGCGTGCGCGCTCGTCAAGCAGTACAAGGGCGCCTATTCCGGGGAGCACGGCGACGGCCTGGTGCGCTCCGAATGGATCGCGCCGTTTTTCGGCCCCCGCCTCACCGCCGCGCTCGGCGAGATCAAGTCCTGGATCGACCCGCGCGGCCTGATGAACCCGGGCAAGATCGTCGCACCTTCGCGCATGGACGATCGGACATTGTTCCGCTACGCGCCGGGATACAGCGTCGTTCCCCACGAGACTGCATTGGATTGGAGCGAGTGGGGCGGTTTCGACAAGGCCGTGGAGATGTGCAACAACAACGGCCACTGCCGCAAGTTCGACGCGGGCACCATGTGTCCGTCCTACCGCGCCACGCGCGACGAGGTGCACCTGACCCGCGGCCGCGCCAACACGCTGCGCCTCGCGCTGTCCGGCCAGGTGCCGCTCGACGCCGCGCGAGAAGCCCTGGAGCTCTGTGTCTCCTGCAAAGGCTGCAAGCGGGAGTGCCCCACCGGAGTCGACATGGCGCGCATGAAGATCGAGGTCACCGCGCGCGACAAGGCGACGCGCGGCTTCAGCGCCCGGGACCGTGCGATCGCGTACCTGCCGCGCTATGCGCCATGGGCCGCGCGCCTGGCACCGCTTTCCAACGTGGCCTCCACGCTGCTGCGCCGGCTCCTCGGTTTCACCGGCCAGCGGGAAATGCCGAAATGGCGCCGCGATTATTTCGTCGAGCGCGCGTGGGCCAAGCGCGGCGAGCGGGAGGTCGTGCTCTTCGTCGACACTTTCACGCGCTGGTTCGAGCCGGAGAACGCCCGGGCGGCGATCCGCGTCCTCGAGGCGGGCGGGTACCGGGTGCACGCCGCCGAGGCGGCGCTGCAGGGCCGCCCGCTGTGCTGCGGGCGCACCTTCCTCGCCGCCGGGATGGTGCATGAGGCGCGCGCGGAGGCACGGCGCGTCCTGGAAGCGCTCGGGCCCTGGGCGGAGCGCGGCGTGCCGATCATCGGCCTGGAACCCTCATGCCTTTTTTCGTTCCGCGACGAATATGGTGTTCTTGTACCGGGCAGCGATGCGCTCGCTCGGCGCGCGCAGCTCTTCGAGGAGTTTCTCGTGGCCGAGGTGGCTGCCGGCCGCTTCAAGCCGAGCTTCAAGGCCTCGGAACGAAAGGCGCTGCTGCACGGGCATTGCCATCAGAAGGCGTTCGGCGCCATGCCGGCGATCGAGCGCGCGCTGCGCATGGTTCCGGGCCTTTCCGTGGAGACCGTCGAGTCCAGCTGTTGCGGCATGGCGGGCAGCTTCGGCTACGAGGCGGAGCACTACGAGGCGTCGATGAAGATCGGCGAGCTGGCCGTGCTGCCGCAGGTGCGCGCGGCGGCGCCCGACACGATGGTGGTCGCCGACGGCACGAGTTGCCGGCACCAGATCGAGCATGGCGCAGGACGCAGCGCGGTGCATGTCGCGCGCGTGCTGGCCGAGGCGCTCGAGACTTAGGGAAGCAGCGCGATCACGAGCGAGACCGTGACCACCGAGAGAGCGGTCGAGAGGACTGCGCCGGTGGAGGTCTCGGCCTCGAGCAATCCATAGCGCTGGGCGAGCACGAAGGCCGTCGCGCCGAGCGGCAGGCTGGCGCACACCACGCCGATCTTCGCCCAGAAGGGATCCACCGGCAGGACGGCGAAAGCGAGCGCCGCCATGAGGACCGGATGCAAGAGGAGCTTGAGCATCGTGCTGGGCCAGCTGGCCCGGATGCCCGCACCAATCGAGAGCTGCGAGACGAAGAGGCCGATGGCGAAGAGCGCGCAAGGCCCCGCTGCGCCCGCGAGCAAGGTCGCGAAGCGCTCGAGCGGCACGGGCACGCGGATTCCGAGCGCCACGCACGCTACGGCGAGCGCGATGGGCCAGATGAGCGGGCTGCGGGCCACGCCTCCCAGCGCCCGCGCCACGGCGCCGCGACGCGGCTGGATGAAAAGCTCGAGGAGCACGATCGCTACCGCAAACGTCACGATGTTGGTGGCGATGGTGGCGAGCGCGGCGGGGAGCGCTGCACGTTCCCCGTACGCCAGCGTGACGAGCGGGATCCCCAGGTAGCCGGTATTGGCAAAGGAAGCATTAAGGGCGCGCAGCGTGCTCTCTGCACGCGTTGCGCCCTGAGTAAGCCTCGACAGGGCGTAGCCGGCACACGCGGTGCCGATCGTCGCCAGCACGACCGCGAGGAGAAACCAGCCGCTGAGGATCTCGTCGAGCTTGCCGCGGTACACGGCAACGAACAACAGCGCCGGAAGCGCGAACGCATAGACGAACTGGTTGAGCGCCGCGCTCGAGGCCTGCGTGACGAGGTTGAACCGGCCGGCCGCCACGCCGCACGCCACCAGGCCGAAGACCGGCAGGACCGCAGCGCCGACGTGCTCTAGCGTCGAGCCCAAACGAACAGGGCGATGCCGGCGGCGATCATGGGCAGGCAAAGCCACTGCCCCATGCTCAGACCCAGGGCGAGGAGGCCCAGGAACGCATCGGGCTCGCGGGCGAACTCCGCGACGAAGCGCAGGGAACCGTAGCCGATCAGGAAGAGCGCCGAGACCTCGCCGCGCGCACGCGGCTTCGCGGAGAACCACCACAGCAGTGCGAAGAGCGTGACGCCCTCCAGCGCGAACTGGTAAAGCTGGGAAGGGTGTCGGGGCTGCGGCCCGGCACCGCGGAACACCATGCCCCATGGCACGTCGGTCACGCGGCCCCACAGCTCGCCGTTGATGAAGTTCGCGAGCCGGCCGGCGGCGAGGCCCAGTGGGCAAAGCGGCGCGACGAAATCCATGAGGCGCAGCCAGTCCACCTTGTGCTTCCTGGCGGCAAACGCCATCGCCGCCATCACGCCGAGCAGGCCGCCATGGAACGACATGCCGCCCTGCCAGACGTAGAAGATCTCCAGCGGGTGGGCGGCGTAGTAGCCGGGCTTGTAGAAGAGCACGTAGCCGAGGCGGCCGCCGACAATGACGCCGAGCACGCCATAGAAGATCAGGTCCTCGAACGCCTGCCGAGTCACCGGCGAGCGCCCCTGGCGGATGCGCAGGTTGCCTAGGAGCCATGCCGCTGCGAAGCCGGCGAGGTACATGAGCCCGTACCAACGCACGGCGAGCGGGCCGATCGAGAAGGCGACCGGATCGATGTTGGGCTGCGCGATCACGGGGCTTTCGTCCTGGCCATCTTCAAAAACTCCGCCGCCGGCGCGCTCAAGGCACCCCGCGGCCAGGCGAGCCAGACGTCGAGCCGGGGATGGCGGTCGGCGATCTCGCGGTAGACGACGCCGCGCCGGCCGAGGTTTGCGATCGAGGCGGGCACGATCGCCGCGCCCAGGCCGCTCGATACGAGGCTGACGACAGTCTGCATCTGGATGGCTTCCTGCGCGATGTTGAGCGAAATGCCGGCGCGCGCGGCGAGACCCGAGACGATATCGTACAAGCCCGGTGCGATCTCGCGCGGCGCGACGACGAACGGCTCACCGGCGAGTGCGGAGACGGAAATCTTGCCTCGGCCGCCCGCCAGCCGATGCGCCGCCGGCAGCGCGACCACGAAGTGCTCGCGCTGGACGACCACGTGCTCGAGCTGCTCGACGCCCGCCACCGGGGGCAGCAGCAGGCCGAAATCGAGCTCGCCGGCAAGCAGCGCCGCCGCCTGCTCCGGCGAGAGCATCTCGCGCAGCGCCAGCCGGACGCCGGGATGCGCGGCCTTGTACCCCTTGAGGAGCGCCGGCAGCACGCCGAAATCGGCGAGCGAGACGAAGCCGATGCGCAGGCGGCCGCGCTCGCCCGCGGCGAGCCCGCGCACTTCCTGCGCCGTGCGGGCGAGTTGCGCGAGGAGGCGGCGCGAGTCCTCGAGCAGCCGGGCGCCCGCGGGAGTGAGCTCCACGCGCCGCCGGTTGCGCACGAAGAGGTCGGCGCCGACGTCGGCCTCCAGGGCGCGGATCGCGCGCGAGAGCGGCGGCTGCGAGATGTGGAGCGCCTCGGCGGCGCGGCCGAAGTGCAGCCGCTCGGCTACCGCAATGAAATACCGGAGCTGGCGTATTTCCGGGAGATTCATGCCGATAGGGTATTACAAGCCGCCGCCAACGGCATTGGATCGCAGCGGGCGGGCGGCGGCACAATGCGCGCCTGACAGGAGGAATGCCCATGGCCAGCTCGCCCGCCAACCGCCGCTCCCGCCTCATCACGGGAGGCGTCGCCCGCTCCCCCAACCGCGCCATGCTGCGCGCCGTCGGCTTCGGCGACGGCGACTTCGACAAGCCCATCGTCGGCGTCGCGAACGGCCACTCGACGATGAACCCGTGCAATGCCGGCATCCAGCCGCTGGTCGACCGGGCGATGCAGGCCCTCGAGGCGGCCGGCGCCAAGCCGCAGGTCTTCGGCGTGCCGACGGTCACCGACGGGATCGGCATGGGCACCGAAGCGATGAAGTATTCGCTGGTCTCACGGGAGGTGATCGCTGACGCGATCGAGACGAGCGTCAACGGCCAGGCGATGGACGGCGCGCTGGTGGTCGGCGGCTGCGACAAGAACATGCCCGGCGGCATGATGGCGCTCGCGCGCATGAACGTCCCTGGCATCTACGTCTACGCGGGGACCATCAAGCCCGGCAAGTGGAAGGGCCAGGACCTCACCATCGTCTCGGCTTTCGAGGCGGTGGGCGCGTTCACCGCCGGCAAGATGAGCCAGGAAGACTTCATCGGTATCGAGAAGAACGCCTGCCCGAGCGTGGGTGCGTGCGGCGGCCAGTACACCGCCAACACCATGAGCTCGTCCTTCGAGGCGCTTGGCATGAGCCTCCTGGGCTCGTCCCAGATGGCGTCGCCCGACCCCGAGAAGGCGGACTCGGCGGCGGAATCCGCTCGCGTGCTTGCCGAGGCGATCCGCAAGGACCTGAAGCCGCGCGACATCATTACCCGCAAGTCGATCGAGAACGCCGTCGCGCTCATCATGGCGACCGGCGGCTCGACGAACGCCGTGCTGCACTACCTCGCGATCGCGCGCGCGGCTGGCGTGAAGTGGACGATCGACGACTTCGAGCGCGTGCGCCGCAAGGTGCCTGTGCTGTGCGACCTGAAGCCCTCCGGCCGCTTCGTGGCGGTGGATTTCCATCGCGCCGGCGGCGTGCCGCAGGTGCTCAAGATGCTGCTCGTGAACGGCGTCCTGCACGGCGAGTGCATGACGATCCACGGCAAGACCATGGCCGAGATGCTGAAGGACGTGCCGGCCGAGCCGCGCGCCGACCAGCAGGTGATCCGCCCTTGGTCGAAGCCGATGTACAAGCAGGGCCATCTCGCCATCCTGCGCGGCAACCTCGCCACGGAGGGCTGCGTGGCGAAGATCACTGGCCTCAAGAACCCGGTTATCACCGGCCCTGCGCGCGTCTTCGATTCCGAGAACGCCGCCATGAAGGCCATCCTGGCCAAGCGCATCAAGCCCGGCGACGTGGTCGTGATCCGTTACGAGGGCCCGAAAGGCGGCCCCGGGATGCAGGAGATGCTGGCGCCGACCTCGGCGCTGATTGGCCAGGGGCTCGGCGAATCGGTGGGCCTGTTGACCGACGGCCGCTTCTCGGGCGGCACCTGGGGCATGGTGGTCGGCCACGTAGCTCCGGAGGCCTATGTAGGCGGCACGATCGCGCTCGTCAAGGAGGGCGACTCGGTCACCATCGATGCGAAGAGGCTGCTCATCCAGCTCAACGTGCCGGCGAAGGAGCTCGCGGCGCGCCGCAAGAAATGGAAGGCGCCCAAGCCGCGCTATACGCGCGGGCTGCTCGCCAAGTACATGAAGCTGGTCTCGACCGCGTCGGAGGGCGCGGTGACGGATCACGACTGACGCAGCCTAGCGACGCTCCAAGCGGGCCGGGGCGGCGGGCGCGGGCGCTGCAGTGCCGATCACATGCGAGCGGCAGACTGCGGCTCCATGAGAGCGCTCCTCGCCCTGTTCTGCATCGCCGCCCTGCTTTACGTCCCGGCCGCCGGCGCGCAGGAGACGACCGGCCGCGTGCGGGGCATCCTCTTCGAGGCTGCGCCTGGCGTGCTCGTGGACGCGAGCATGATGCGCAGCGCCTCCGCCGCGCGCTGGCTCGACGTGGAGCTCGACGGCGATGTGCCCTTGTCGCGCAAGCGCCAGCTCGTCCTGCTGCCGCGCGGCATGGAAGCGTCGCTTGGCGATCGCGTGGCCCTGCGCCTCGGCGAGCCGAAATCGACGCAGCTCGCGGGCGTGCTGCCCGCAGTAGCGTCGAATCGCGCGCTGGCGGTCAACCCGCAAGCACCGAAGTTCGCCGACAACGCGTCGTCCGTCGCCGCCCCGCGCTAGAAGCCCGAGCCGGGCTGCTTGAGAAACTCAGCTTCCTGCGCCGTGCTGGCACGGCCGAGGATGGCATTGCGGTGCGGGAAGCGGCCGAACCGGGCAATGATGTCCCGGTGCGCGAGCGCATAGCGGTGGACATCCTCGGTCTCGGGAAAGGCCGCTAGGGGCGCGAGAAGCTCACAGGCGCGCTGCTGGGCCTCCATCGACTCGGCATGCTCGAAAGGCAGGTAGACGAAGAGCCGCTCGACCGGCCGCATGCGACGGTCGTAGCCCTGCGCCACTGCAAAGCGCGCGGCCTCGAGCGCGGGAGCGTCGGTGGCGAATGCGCGCGCCGAGCCGCGAAACATGTTCCGCGGGAATTGATCGAGCAGAAGGATCAGGGCAAGGCAGTCGTCACGCGAGTCGCGCCACGACGCAAGCCGGCCTTCGGCCGCCTTTTCGTGCAAAGCGAGGAAGCCTTCGCGCACCGCGGCGTCGAACGCGGGGTCCTTGCCGAACCAGCGCGCATCCCGGCCGCTGGCGCGAAACCAGAAGGCCAGTACACCTGCTGCTCGCGGGTCCATTGCCGGCATGGCCGACATCATGCCTCGCGGTCAACCAAGGCACCGGCTCGTGCGTTACGAGGGAAGTCGCGGGGCATCGAGTAGAATTGCCCCTCAGCTCGAAGAGGAGATTGCATGAAACGCATTGCACTCACGCTCGCAGCCGCCTTCGCCACGGTCCTTGCCGTGCCCGCATCGGCGCAGGAGGCGCTCGCCAAGAAGTACAACTGCTTCGCCTGCCACGCGGTCGATAAGAAAGTGGTCGGCCCGGCGTACAAGGATGTCGCGAACAAATACCGCGGTGACAAGACTGCCGAGGCCAAGCTCGTCGACAAGGTCAAGAAGGGCGGCGCAGGCGTATGGGGTCAGGTCCCCATGCCGCCGAACTCCACCGTGCCCGACGCCGACGTGAAGGCGCTCGTGCAGTGGATCCTCTCGCTTAAGTAGGTCGCCCGACCCGCTGCACCGCAAGACGCCGCGCCTGCCTCGGGCGCGGCGGTGACGCTCCGTGTATTCCGCGCGGTATGATTCCGTCCCGGCTCGAACCCCCTGCGGAGGACACGTGAACCACGCTTCCAAGATCGGATTGACGCTCGCTGTCGCGGCCGCGCTGGCTGCCTGCGGGCAGGAAAAGCCGGCCCCCAAGCCGGAAGCCAAGGCGGAGGCGCCCGCCGCGCCCGCCCCAGCCCCCTCGCTGGAGGTGAAGATCGGCCATGTCGCGCCGCTCACCGGCGGCATCGCCCACCTCGGGAAGGACAACGAGAACGGCGCCCGCCTCGCGATCGAGCAGGCGAACGAGGCGAAGCTGAAGATCGACGGCAAGGACGCCAAGTTCGTGCTCGTCGCCGAGGACGACCAGGCCGATCCGAAAGTCGGCACGACGGTCGCGCAGAAGTTCGTCGACGCGAAGGTCGCGGGCGTGGTCGGGCACCTGAATTCGGGCGTCACGATTCCCGCTTCGGCGATCTACAACGGCGCCAATCCGCCGATCCCGATGATCACCGGCTCGGCCACCAATCCCAAGCTGACGGAGCAGGGTTTCAAGAACGTCTTTCGCGTGGTCGGCCGCGACGACCAGCAGGGCCCGGCGATCGCAAGCTACCTTGCCGGCAACCGCAAGCCGAAGCTCGTCGCCGTGATCGACGACGCGACGGCGTATGGCGAGGGCATCGCCAACGAGGTCGAGAAGACGCTCAAGGCCGCCAATATCAAGGTCCTGCCGCGCGAGAAAGGCACGGACAAGACGACGGACTGGAAGGCCATCCTCACCAAGCTGCGCGGGCGCAAGCCCGACGCGGTGTTCTACGGCGGGATGGACGCCACCGGCGGGCCGCTCCTCAAGCAGGGCAAGGAGCTCGGCATGAAGGCGGTCTTTTCGTTCGGCGACGGAGCGTGCACCGACAAGATGAAGGAGCTTGCCGGCGACGCGGCCGAAGGACTGCTGTGCTCTCAGGCGGGCATTCCGCCCCAGGCGGCCGACAAGAAGTTCCTCGAAGCGTACAAGAAGCGCTTCAACGCCGATCCCATCCTCTATGCGCCCTTCACGTACGACGCGGCGAACCTGCTGATCGAGGCCATGAAGAAGGCCAACTCGGCCGATCCGGCGAAGTACCTGCCGGAGCTGCAGAAGATCTCCTTCACCGGATCGACGGGGCAGATCGCCTTCGACGACAAGGGCGACCGCAAGGACGCGGAGATCACCATCTTCACGATGAAGGGCGGCAAGATCGAGCCGATTGCCGTGGTGAAGGCAGGCAAGACGGTGCCCTTCGAGGAGTTCGCCAAGAGTGCCGCCGGCGCGCCGGCCGCGCCTGCTCCAGCCGCGGAGCAGAAGGACGCGGCGAAGAAGGACGACGCGAAAAAGTAGCCCCGCAGGCCCGGCCACGAACGGCACCGCAAGGTGCCGTTTTCGTTTCTGCTAGGCTCTAATGCCGCATGGACACCTTCCTGCAGCAGCTGGTGAACGGCGTCACTGCGGGGAGCGTCTACGCCGTCGTGGCGCTGGGCTACACGATGGTCTACGGCATCATCCAGCTGATCAACTTCGCCCACGGCGAAGTGGTGATGATCGGCGCCATGGTCGCCTTCACGGTGATCGGCGCGCTCGCCGCGAGCGGCCTGCCGCCGGTCGTCGTGGTCGGCGCCGGCACGGCCTGCGCCGTGCCGGCCTGCATGGCGGTCGGCTATGCCATGGAGCGGCTGGCCTATCGGCCGCTGCGGCGGGCGCCGCGGCTCGCGCCGCTCATCACGGCCATCGGCGTCTCGATCGTCCTGCAGCATGTGGCGCTCCTGATCTGGAGCCGAAACGTGCTTGCCTTTCCGCAGATCATCCAGATCCGTGGCTACGACCTCTTCGGCGCCACGATCACGAACCTGCAGCTCGCGATCGTCGGCGTGTGCGTCGCGATGATGGCGGCGCTTGCGGCGCTGGTATACCGCACGCGCTTGGGCACGGCCATGCGCGCGACCGCGCAAAACCAGCAGGTCGCCGGCCTCATGGGCATCGACGTGAACCGCGTGATCGCCGCCACGTTCCTCATCGGCGCGGCGCTCGGCGCGGTCGCCGGCGTGCTCTACGGCTGCTATTACGGGGTCGCGCAATACACGATGGGGTCGATCCTCGGCCTTAAGGCTTTTTCGGCGGCCGTCCTGGGCGGCATCGGCAACATCCCGGGCGCGATGCTCGGCGGCCTGCTGCTCGGCGTGGTGGAGGCGCTCGGTGCTGGCTACATCGGCGACTTCACCGACCTGTGCGCGTACGACTGGCTCGCCGGCCTCATGCCGGAGCGCTGCGCGGGCGGCGGGCATTTCGTCCTGGCCGGCTCGAACTACCAGGATGTCTTCGCCTTCCTCGTCCTGATCCTCGTGCTCGTCTTCCGGCCCTCCGGCCTTCTCGGCGAGCGCGTGGGCGATCGCGCGTGAAAGCACGACGCCGCCCGGCCGTCTGGGTCGGCATCGCGCTCGTCGCGCTGGCGCTGCTCGCCCTGCCCTTCGCGCTCGCGTACGTGGGCACCGCGTGGGTCCGCATCGCCAACTTCGCGATCCTGTACGTGCTGCTTGCCCTGGGCCTGAACATCGTGGTCGGCTTCGCCGGCCTGCTCGACCTCGGCTACATCGCCTTCTATGCCGTCGGCGCCTATGCCTACGCGCTGCTCGCAAGCCCGCACTTTGGCCTGCACCTGCCGTTCTGGGTGATCCTACCCATCGGCGCGGCGCTCGCGGCGCTCTTCGGCGTGCTGCTCGGCGCGCCCACGCTGAAGCTGCGCGGCGACTACCTTGCCATCGTGACGCTGGGGTTCGGCGAGATCGTCCGCATCTTCCTCAACAACCTGTCGCGGCCGGTCAACGTGACGAACGGGCCGCAGGGAATCGCCGGCATCGACCCGTTCCGCATCGGCAGCTTCAGCTTCGCTAAGGCAGAGACGCTTCTGCGCCTCGATTTCAGCGGGCCGGTTAAGTACTACTACCTTTTGCTCGCGGCGATGCTCGCCGTGATCGTCGTCAACGTCAGGCTGCAGAACTCCCGCATCGGCCGCGCGTGGGAGGCCATTCGCGAGGACGAGGTGGCGGCGCGCGCCATGGGGATCAACACGACGCGGCTCAAGCTCCTTGCCTTCGCGATGGGCGCGAGCTTCGGCGGCCTCGCCGGCGGCATGTTCGCCGCGATCCAGGGCTTCATCTCGCCGGAAAGCTTCGTCCTCGTGGAGTCCATCATGGTCGTGTCGATGGTGGTGCTCGGGGGCATGGGCAACATCCCAGGGGTCATCCTCGGCGCGCTGCTGCTTTCCTTCGTCCCGGAGGTCCTGCGCTGGACCGTCGAACCCGTGCAGGCAACCCTCTTCGGCCGCACGATCGTCGATCCGGAGGTCATTCGCATGCTGATCTTCGGCCTCGCTCTGGTTCTCGTCATGCTGTTCCGGCCCGCGGGCCTGCTGCCTTCGGCGGTCCGCCGCCGCGAGCTCTCGGCACGGGCACCATGACTGTCTTGCTGCGCGCCACGGGTATATCGAAACGCTTCGGCGGCATCCACGCCGTGCGCAATGTTTCCTTCTCCATAGGCGCCGGAGAAATATACGGGCTCATCGGCCCGAACGGCGCCGGCAAGACGACGCTTTTCAACCTGCTCACCGGGATCTACCGCGCCGACGAAGGGTCCTTCGAATTTGCCGGACGCCCGCTCACGGGGCTCGCCCCGCACGAGGTGGCCGGCGCCGGAATCGCGCGCACCTTCCAGAACATCCGTCTCTTCGCCAGCCTGTCGGCCCTGGAAAACGTGATGATCGGTCGTCACGCCCGCACCCGCGCGGGCGTGCTGGGCGCGGTGTTGCGCACGGGAGCGACGCGGCGCGAGGAGGCGGAGATCGAGGCGGCCGGCCTGTCGCTGCTCGACTTCGTCGGCATCCGCTCGCGCGCCAACGATCCGGCCGGGACGCTCCCTTACGGCGACCAGCGGCGTTTGGAAATCGCGCGCGCGCTCGCCACCGAGCCGAAGCTCCTCGCATTGGACGAGCCGGCCGCCGGCATGAACCCGGCGGAAACGCTCGCGTTGCAGGCCCTCATCGAGGCGATCCGCGCGCGCGGCATCACAGTCCTCCTCATCGAGCACGACGTGCGACTGGTCATGAACGTCTGCCAGCGCGTCCTGGTGCTCGACTATGGCGAGTCGATCGCGGAAGGCACGCCGGCCCAGGTGCAGCGAGATCCCCGGGTCATCGAGGCTTATCTCGGAGCGCCGAATGCTGCTTGAGGCGCGCGGCATGGAGGTCCGCTATGGCGGCATCCGCGCGGTCAAGGGTGTCGATCTTGCTGTCGCCGCGGGAGAGCTCGTCTGCCTGATCGGCGCGAATGGCGCAGGCAAGACCTCCACCGTGAAGGCGCTTTGCCGCCTCCTGCCGTCCACCCAGGACTTCTTGCGCTACGACGGCGCGGACATCAGTGCGCTGCCGGTGCACGAGCTGCCCAAGCGCGGCCTCGTGATGGTGCCCGAAGGGCGCGGCATCTTTCCGCAGCTGACCGTGCAGGAAAACCTCGCCATGGGGGGGTATGCACGGCCAGCGGCCGGATTCGCGGCTCGCCTCGATGCGCAATTCACCACTTTCCCCCGCCTCAAGGAACGCCGCGGCCAGATTGCCGGGACGCTTTCCGGCGGCGAGCAGCAGATGCTCGCCATGGCGCGCGCGTTGATGGCCGAGCCGCGCCTGCTGCTTCTCGACGAGCCTTCCATGGGACTCGCCCCGCTCATGGTGCGCAAGATTTTCGAGGTGGTGCGCGACATCTCGCGCCGCGGGGTGACGATCCTCCTCATCGAGCAGAATGCCCGCGCGGCGCTCGAGGTGGCGACGCGCGGCTACGTGATGGAATCCGGCTCGATCGTGCTGTCCGGCGATTCGGCGGGGCTGCTTGCGAGCCCGCGCGTGAGGCAGGCCTACTTGGGCGAGGGCGCGACGACCGCCGGCTGAGCGGGGTCCGCGAGATCCGCCTGCGTGGTGAAGCTGTCCGCGTAGAACTCCGTCTCCGGCAGGCCGCATTGCTGCACGAAGTCGCGCCGTGCGCTGTCGACCATGATCGGCACGCCGCAGGCGTAGACCTGGTGGCCGGAAAGGTCCGGGAAATCCTGCATCACCGCGCGGTGAACGAAGCCCGTGCGGCCCGTCCAGCGATCCTCGGGCAACGCGTCGGAGATGACGGGAACGTAGCGGAACTGGCCGGGATGCTCGCGGGCCCACTGCTGCGCGAGCGGATCGAGATAGAGGTCCTTCGGGCGGCGTCCGCCCCAGTAAAGCGTCATCGGCCTCGCAATGCCCTTGTGCAAGGCGTGCTCGATGACCGCCTTGATCGGCGCGAACCCCGTGCCGGAGGCGACGAAGACGATCGGCTTGTCGCTGTCCTCGCGCAGGAAGAACGTTCCAAGCGGGCCCTCCATGCGCAGGATGTCGCGCTCCTTCATCTTGCCGAAGACGTGATCGGTGAACTGGCCGCCGGGCACGTGGCGCACGTGCAGCTGCACGAGCTCGTCGTCGTGCGGCGCGTTCGCCATGGAGAAGCTGCGCCGCGAGCCGTCCTTCAAGAGAAACTCGATGTACTGGCCGGCCAGGAACTGCAGCCGCTCGTTGGCCGGCAGCTTCAGGTACAGGATGATCACGTCGTCGGCCGCGCGCTCGATCTTCTGCACGCGGCACGGCAGCTTCTTCACCTCGATGTCCTTCGCCGCGCCGACCGTGCGCGCCTCGATCGTCAGGTCTGTGAGCGGCCGCGCCTGGCAGAAAAGCGCCTTGCCCTGAGCCTTCTCCTCGTCGGGGAGCGCCTTCTTCTGGTAGACGCCGTAGTCCACCTCGCCCGCGAGGATCTTCCCCTTGCAGCTTCCGCAGGCGCCGTTGCGGCAGCCATACGGCAGGACATAGCCCTGGCGCAGCGCTGCCGCAAGCACGGATTCGCCGTCCTCGACTTCGAACTGCAGACCGCTCGGCTGGAGGGTGACGCGGTGCATCTAGAATAGAACGATGGCGCGAGAGGCGCAGGATTCTACTCGATTGGTTCTGACCAACCTGCCCGATCGGGCGGCGGCGGAGAAGCTGGCCGACGCGCTGGTCGCCGCCCGGGTCGCCGCCTGCGTCAATATCCTGTCGCCCTGCCGCTCGGTGTACCGCTGGAAGGGCGCCGTGCAGCGCGACGAGGAGCATCCCGTGCTCATCAAGACCACCGCGGAGCGCTACGCGGAGCTGGAGAAAGCGATCCTCGCGGTGCACCCCTACGAACTTCCGGAGATCATCGCAGTCCCAGTGGAGCAGGGACTGCAGCGCTATCTGGCCTGGGTGGCCGAAGAAACGAAGCCGTGAAACGCATCCTGATCCTTCTGCTCGTCGCCCTCGCGGCGCTGCCCGCAGCCGCGCAGCCGAGCTTCTTCGGCAAGTCCGACAATCTCCTCGAGCCCGAGAAGGCGTTCGCGTTTTCCGCCCGCGCCCTCGACGACAAGACCGTGGAAGTGCGCTTTGCCATCGCGGACGGCTACTACCTTTACCGCGAGCGCTTCCGCTTTGCCGTCGAAGCCCCGCCGGGCGCAAGCGCCGGTACGCCCTCCTTTCCCCGCGGGGAAAAGCACAAGGACGAGTTCTTCGGCGAGACGCAGACCTACCGCAAGGAGGTGCGCGTGCGGGTCCCCGTGGAAGGCGCCACGCCGGGACAGCCAGTGGAGCTTGCGGTGACGTCGCAAGGCTGCGCGGACGCAGGCGTGTGCTACGTGCCGATGGAATCGCGAGCCCGCGTCGTGCTCGCCGCTGCCGGCACGCAAGCGCCGCCGGAGCTTTCCGAGGGCCCGCGGCGAGTGGAGACGGCGCCGCGTTTCTCGATCTTCGCGAGCGACCTCGACATCGCGCGTTTGTTCGAAGGGAACGCCGCGCTGGTTGTCGCGGGTTTCCTCGGCTTCGGGCTGCTGCTGGCGTTCACTCCGTGCGTGCTGCCGATGATTCCGATCCTCTCCGGAATCATCGCCGGCGAAGGAAAGCGCATCAGCAAGCTGCGGGCGCTCTTCCTCTCGCTGGCATACGTCCTCGGGATGGCGGTCGCCTATGCGGTCGCCGGCGTGGCGGCGGCCTATTCGGGAGGACTGCTCTCGGCTGCGCTGCAGAACGCCTGGGTGCTCGGCGCATTCGCGCTCGTCTTCGTCCTGCTCGCGCTTTCCATGTTCGGGCTGTACGACCTGCAGTTGCCCAGCTTCCTGCACAACCGCGCGCACGCGGCGCATAGCCGGCTCGAGGGCGGGCGGATCGCCTCCGTCGCGGCCATGGGCGTGTTGTCGGCCGTGATCGTCAGCCCCTGCGTCGCCGCCCCGCTGGCCGGTGCGCTGCTCTACATCTCGCAGACGCGCGATGTCGCCCTCGGCGGCGCGGCGCTTTTCTCCATGGCGCTCGGGATGGGCGTGCCGCTCATCGTCGTCGGCGTTTCGGAGGGAGCGCTGTTGCCTCGCTCAGGCCGGTGGCTGAACCGCGTGAAGAATTTCTTCGGCGTCCTGCTTCTCGCCGTGGCGGCATGGATCGTCTGGCCCATCGTCGCGCCGGGCGGCGCGGCGGTGGGATTCCAGCCGGTGCGATCCGTGGCGGAGCTGGAAGAGAAGGTGGCGAAGGCTGGCAAGCCGGCGATGCTCGACTTCTACGCCGATTGGTGCGTGTCCTGCAAGGAGATGGAAGAGTTCACCTTCTCCGACCGCGCCGTGCGGGCGAAGCTCGACGGCATGCTCTTGCTGCAGGCGGACGTCACCGGCAATACCCCCGAGGACAAGGCTCTTCTCAAGCGCTTCTCGCTCTTCGGTCCTCCTGGGATCATTTTCTTCGACGCGCGCGGCCGCGAGATCGAAGGCCTCCGCGTGATCGGCTACCAGAACGCCGATCGATTCCTCAAGACGCTGGAGATCGCGAACGCGCCCTAGCGGACGCTCTTGATGGCCTTCGCCGCGTCGAGCGCAAAGTAGGTCAGGATGCCGTCGGCGCCCGCGCGCTTGAAGGCGAGCAGGGCCTCGAGAATGCACGATTCGGGCAGCCAGCCGTTCGCGATCGCGCCGCGCAGCATCGAGTACTCGCCCGACACCTGGTAGACGAACGTCGGTGCCTTGAACTCGTCCTTCACGCGCCGCACGATATCGAGATAGGGCAATCCCGGCTTCACCATCACCATGTCGGCGCCTTCGGCCAGGTCGAGGCCGACCTCCCAGAGCGCCTCGTCGGAGTTCGCGGGGTCCATCTGGTAGGTCTTCTTGTCGCCCTTGCCGAGGCTCTTCGCCGACCCGACGGCGTCGCGGAACGGGCCGTAGAAACCCGAAGCGTACTTCGCCGAGTACGCCATGATCTTGGTATGGATCCGGCCCGCTTTCTCGAGGGCCGCGCGAATGCGGCCGATGCGCCCGTCCATCATGTCCGAGGGCGCGACGATATCCACGCCGAATTCAGCCTGCGCGAGGGCCTGCTTGGTCAGCACTTCGAGCGTCTCGTCGTTGAGGATGTACCCGGTCTCGTCGACGACGCCGTCCTGGCCGTGGGAGGTGTACGGATCGAGCGCCACGTCGGTCATCACGCCGAGTTCGGGGAAGCGCTTCTTCAGGGCCGCAACGGCGCGGGGAATGAGCCCCTTCCGGTTGAACGCCTCGCGCCCGTCCGGCGTCTTGAGGCGGGGCTCGATCGCCGGGAAAAGCGCAAGAACCGGCACGCGAAGCTTCAGGCATTGCTCCGCGACCGGGAGAAGCTTGTCGATCGTGAGGCGCTCGATGCCCGGCATGGAGGCCACTTTTTCCGTGCGGGCTTTGCCGTCGATGACGAAGACCGGATAAATGAGATCGTCGGCGGTAAGGACATTCTCGCGCATGAGCCGCCGGGAGAAATCGTCCCGGCGCATGCGGCGCATCCGGACTGCGGGAAATTGCCCGTAGGTCTTCATGGCGCTGATTCTTATGGTCGTTTCGGACCGTCCTGCAGCGCGGAACTTTTCCGCCTGGGCGGCCGTCATACGAGCAGACGATTCTATCGTCTCCCGCTTCTCCTCCCTGAGCGGGTGCCTTAATCAAAGTTAAGGCGTTTCGCCCCCGGTTTATATCCCCTTTACCGGGGGCCTTTTATTTTCGCCGCCTGCTGGGGGCTGAAGCCAGCCCTCGAGCAGGCCGCGGCAGTCCTCCACCCCCAGTCCCGAGACGCTTGAAAATAGCGCCGCCCGTGCCGGACCGGGGCGCTGCGCCAGCGCGCGGTTCACTTGCGCGAGGACTCGGCTCTGGTCCGCGCGGCCCAGCTTGTCTGCCTTGGAAAGCAGGACAAGCAGCCGCTGCCCCTTCACCCAGGCCATAAGCTGCTGGTCGAGCGCCGTAAGGGGATGGCGCGCATCCATGACGAGCACCACCGCCGCAAGCGTAGGACGGGACTGGAGGTATGCCTCGACGAGGCGAGCCCAATCGTCTCGCAGGGTCTTCGCTACGCGCGCGTAGCCGTAACCGGGCAGATCCGCGAGCCGGGCTCCGCCGGACAGCTCGTAGAAATTGATCGTCTGCGTGCGCCCGGGCGTCTTGCTCGTGCGCGCGAGCGCGCGCCGTCCGCACAGCGCGTTGATGGCGCTCGACTTGCCGACGTTCGAGCGGCCGGCAAAGGCGAGCTCCGGGCCGGCGACAGGCGGCAGGTCCCTCGGCCGGCCGGCGGCGCGAAGGAAGGCGGCGTTCGAAAAGGCGTTCATAGAAGCCGGGCGCTCGTGCTCGGCGCCGGAAATTCTAATAAAATCCGGCCTTTCCTCACGGGGGGATTGACGATGATTCGCGCAGGGGCGCTCGGCGCCGCGATCGCACTGATGTGGTCGGTGCATGCGTTCGCGCAAAAGGAGCCGGCGCAGCCGGAAGCGAAGCCCGATCCGGCCAAGGCGCAGGGAATCGCCACCCAGGTCTGCGCGGCCTGCCACGCCGCCGACGGCAACAGCACCGCGCCGGCCAATCCGAAGCTCGCCGGGCAATTCCCCGACTACCTTCACAAGCAGCTCACGGACTTCAAGGGCAAGCCGGGTGGGAAGCCGGCGCGCGAGAACCCGATCATGAATGGCATGGTGGCGAACCTCTCCGACGCGGACATGCGCAATCTCGCGGCGTACTTCTCCGGGCAGAAGCTCAAGCCCGCTCTGGCGAGCGACAAGGACCTCGCGGCTGCGGGCCAGAAGCTCTGGCGCGGCGGAAATGCCGAGAAGAACATTCCCGCCTGTTCCGGCTGCCACGGACCCGCCGGCGCCGGCATTCCCGGCGAGTTCCCGCGCGTCGCCGGACAGTACGCCGAATACCTCGCGACGCAGCTTAAGTCTTTTCGCGACGGCGTTCGCGCCAACGACCCGAACGGCGTCATGCGTGGCGTCGCCGCGCGCATGAACGAGCGCGACATCCGTGCCGTCGCGGAGTACGCGGCCGGGCTGCGCTAAAGCGTGAGCGCAAACAAAACGG
>JBLNDP010000258.1:0-32790 GCA_050261755.1 Clostridia bacterium | reverse complement strand
CGGCGAAGTGGAAGGATCGGCGAACGGCGCGGCGAACGGGAAAATCGGCGCCGAGGCGGTGAGGTTCCAGGCGCTCACGGCGGCATAGGCGCTCTTCACCAGGGGGGCAATTTCGCGCGACATGCGATCGGCAATGGCTGCTTCAAGCCCCGGCATGAGATCCGCGGGCGTGACCACCATGACCTGGTCGTTGAACCCCGAACCGCTCGGGCCCGTAGTTACGAAGCTCGTGTCCGCCGGCGAGGTCGCGTTGTCGCACTCGAGGTAATTGCGCCAATCCGGCGTCCCGGTCAGCGGCCGAGACTGGTTCCATGCCGTGCACCCCGTCGCACTTTGCGCATTGATCGCCGCACCGGGTGCGATGATGAGCGCGATGGCCGCGTTGGCCACGCCGTCCACCGTCAGTTGGCCCTGACTGTTCGAGTTGATGCTCGCATACGGAGCTGTGGCGACGCCGAAATTGGGCGAGACGACATACCAAAGCGGCTCGCTGTCGGCGTCTACTAGCCTGTCGAGGCCGAGCGTTCCCCAGGGAAAGCGGCCGACTTTCACGCTCGAGGCGCAGCCCGTGCCGGCCAGACCTTGCCGGCTGGTCGTGCCGTCAAAATCCGCAGGGTCTTCCGGACAGGGCAACGCGCCCGGATTGTTCTCGCCGACCTTGTTCGCATGGGCGATCACGTATCCGATCAGCGCTTGCTTCGCCTGGTTGAGCACCTTCGCGTTGCGCTGACGCTTCGCGGTCACGTAGTCCGTCGATGTGGCGTTCAGGCGCGACACGAGGAAATACGAGATTCCCATCAGCACGACCGCCAGCAGTGCAATCAGGACCTGGCCTGTCTGCCGGGCGATGCGCCTCGGCGGCAGGGCATCCGGCTTCATCGCGGTGCGCTGCGCCGGATCCTGATCTCGCCCTCGCCGATCACGTCGCGCACCTCGCCGTTGCCCCGGTCCAGGACTTCGCCGGGCTTGAGCGTGACGCGCGAGGGCGAGTCGCCGACGTTCACCGAAACTTCGCCGTTTCCGGCGCCGATGCGCGGCGCTTCGGCGCTGGTCTCGCTTTGCGATTCGCCGTTGACCCAGACAGTGGAGCGGCCGTCGGTGCGCTTCACGAAGCCATCGAGGCGCAGCGTGGGCGTCGCGACCGCCGCGGCGGCGGGCTTGTCGGGCACGCGCGCCTTGCGCCGGGCGTCGAGCGCCTCGCGTTGCTCCGGAGTGAAGAAGAGCCGGCCGAGGGCTTGTGCGCGCGCAGTGCCGCTGCCCGCGGCGAGGGCCATCAGGACGAGGAGGAGGCCGGCGCGCATCACGGCTTCACCTCTGGCTTGGCGCCGCCGTCGAGGATCGTGATGAGGTCGATCTCGCAGTCGGCGCGCAGGCGCGGCAGGATCGCCGTGCCGGTCGCGGTCTGCCCGCCGATCCGCGTGATGACGCAGCGGCGCGGCGAGTAGTAGGCGTTGCCGGAGTCGCGCAGGTCGCGCAGGAAGCGCAGCAGGTCTTCCTCGTGCAGCAGCGCGAGGTCCACCTTCATGGTGCTCGCGTTGATGTCGACGTTGCCCGGCTTGCCCGGAAGGGAGGCGAGGCGGTGCTGCTTCTCGACGCGGTAGCGCACGTCGAGGAGCTCGCGCTGGGTGCGGATGCGAGTCATCGCATCGGCCCACTCGAGCCGCTTTTCCTCGCCCAGGATGTGCAGCTGGCGCAGCTGGCGGTAGACCTGGATCTTCTCGTTCACCTCGCGCTCTTCCTCGGCGATGCGGGCGAGCCGCTCGGAGTTCTGCTTGCGCTCC
This sequence comes from Clostridia bacterium, assembly GCA_050261755.1. Lineage (GTDB taxonomy): Bacteria > Pseudomonadota > Gammaproteobacteria > Burkholderiales > SG8-39 > SCGC-AG-212-J23. The sequence goes on along the minus strand of JBLNDP010000258.1, from coordinate 31,009 downwards.
GCCTGCGCGGCGGCGAGCTGCTGCTGCGCCGAGCGCTGCGAGCGGCCGGCCAGCTGGATGAGGACGACGCCGAGCGCGATCAGGACGACGGCGACGATCGCCGGGACGACCAGCTTCTTCGCCTCGTCGCGCGTGAGGTTCATGGCAGCCGCCTCGCCACCGTGATGGTGAAGCGGGGCGCCTCGCCGCTTGCCGTTTCGCTGCTGCCGCCGATGTCTCCGGTCAGCGTTCCTTCGGAAGTCACGTCGAACGGCAGCTGCGTGCGCACGATCTCGTAGCCCGAGGTCGCGAGCGCGCCGGCGAAGCGCTGGACCTGGTCCGTGATGCCGCGGTAGTCGTTGCGCTGCGTGGCGTTGACCCGCCCGGACACTTCGAGGATCGCCCACGTCGCGGCTTGCGCCGCCGGCTTGGCGGCGCCCGGCTGGGGCTGCGCGGCCTGCGTGGCGGGCGCCGCCCCCGCGCCCGGGAGGCGTTCCGGCGCGCCGACGCTCCAGGTCATGGCCTCGAGCTCCATCTGCGGGAATTGCTGCAACACTTGCGACACATGCTCCATGCCCTCTTCGGGGCTGGCGGTGCGCTGCGCGATCCGGGTGAATTCCACCACGGCGAGCTTTAGGTTTTCCGTCGAGGTTTGCGTCACCGGGAAACCCGCGGTGATGCGCTCGTATTGCCGCGCGGCCACGCGGCCCTGCTGTTCCTGCTCCTGCGCCTGCGTGCGGATGCCCTCGGCCTCCAGCCAGCGGCTGCCGGCCGCCAAGCCGCAGGCGGCAAAGCCGAGCGCGCCCGCGGCGACGATGCCGCGCTGCAGCCGCCAGAAGAGATAGCGCCGCGTGTCCTCGCGGCTCGCGAACTGCTCGCGCGGCGGGTGCTTCGCCGCAAGATGCAGGTAGAGCGCCTCGGCCAGCATGCCCTCCGGCACGCGGGAGAGGCGAAGCTTGCGCGCCGCTTCGGCGGCGTCGACCGTGTGGAAGGCGAGCCGCGCGTCGGACACGAGGACCTGCTCGAACGCGGAGCGCTTGCCCGCGGGCGCGACGACCAGCACGTGCACCGGGGACCCGTCGCGCGGCAGTGCGCGCAGTGTGACGAGGTACTGTGCGAGGCGTTGCGTCTCCGAGCGTACGAACATCGCCAGCGCCTGCGGCGCCATCTCGGCGACCCGCTCCAGGCGCGCGAAGCGCAGGCGGCCGTCTTCCACGTAGCACTGGCGCAGGCCGGCGCGATTGGAGGTGATGACAAAGGCGCGTCCGCCCTTCACCCCCAGGCGCGCCGCGAGGGCAGGGGCGAGCAGCGGCACCGAGTAGACGCCGGCAAGGCGCACGCCGGCTTCGTCGAGCGCGTCCAGCCACGGCGCGAGCTGCTCCGTGTTCGTGAACGACGCGAGCAGGATGCGCTCGTTCTTGCGCTCGCCGGCCTGCACCTGGCCGAGCGAGAGCGCCGCGGCGATGCGCGTGTCGCGATAGCGCTGCGCGAGGCGGCGCTGCACCACCGCCTGACGGTCCGAGCCGCGCAGGTATGGCACCTGGTCCTCGTGGAAGTCCTCGCCGGCGAGGTCGGCGACCGCCGCGAAGAGGGCGCCCTTGCGGCCGCGCAGGTACTCGCGGAAGCCGGCCAGGCCCGCCTCGTCGGCGGCGAAGCTGCCCTCGAGGTCGAGGCTGCCGCGCGAGCTGCGGTAGACGGCGTGCCCGTCGGCGGAGAAGTAGAGGATGCGCGTGTCGGCCATCAGAACTTCATCTTGGAAATCGCGTCGTACACCGGCCCAAGCACCGAGAGCATGATCCAGGCGAGGACGATGCCCAGGACCACGGTGAGCGCCGGCTGGATCATCGCCTGCACGCGACCGATGCCGTCGCGCACCTCGCGATTGTAGAAGTAGGTGACGTTGAGGAGCGCGCGGTCGAGGGCGCCGGTGTTCTCGCCGATGCGAAGCATGCGGATGACCAGCGGCGGGAACAGGCCGATGTCCTGGAACGCCGCGGTCACGTTCTTGCCCTCGGCGATCTGCTGGCCGGCGGTGCGCAGCGCGTATTCCATCGGCTTGTTGTCCATGATCTCCTCGCAGCCGCGGATGGCGTCGAGCACCGTGATGCCCGAGGAGTACATCATGGCGAAGCTGGAGGCGAAGCGCGACAGGATGATCTTGCGCAGGATCGGGCCGATGACCGGCATGCCGATCTTGTAGCGGTCGAGGGCGTACTCGAAGGCAGGATTGCCCTTCACGGCCATGCGCACGGCCGCCCAAAGGACGAACGGCGCCGCAAGGATGGCCCACCAGTAGTTCACGAAGAAGGCGGAGACGTTGATGAGGATGCGCGTCTGGAGAGGCACGTCCTGCCCCATGTTGCGGATGAACCCCGCCATCTGCGGCACGAGGTAGATCATGAGGAAGAACGTGACGCCGAGCACGATGCCGCCGACGATGGCCGGGTAGGTGAAGAGCTTCTTGGTCTGCTCCGCGAGCTCGTCCTCCCACTTGAGCGACTCGGTGAGGCTCCTCAGCACCTCGGAGAGCTTGCCGGTCTGCTCGCCGGCGCGCACGAGGCTCACGAAGACCTTGCTGAAGACCTCGGGAAACTCGCCGAGCGCCTGCGAGAAGCTGCGCCCGCCCTCGATCGACTCGAGCAGCCCCGAGACCACCTCGCGCAGGCGCGGCTGCTCGACGCTCTCGCGCAGGTCCTGCAGTCCCTCGAGGACCGGCACCCCGGCGGTGGCGAGCTGCTCGAGGTGGAAGCAGAAATTGATGAGGTCCTGCCGGCTCACCTTCGCGCCGCCGATCAGCCGCGTGCGCTGCGTCGAGGGCGCGCCGCTCACGAGGTCCAGCCCCATGCGCATGAGGCGCTGCTCGAGGTCGAAGAGGTTCACGGCCTCGACGCGGCCAAGCACGCTCCGGCCGTTCGCGTCGACCGCCTTGTAGCTGAAGAGCGGCATCGCGTCCTACGTCACGCCATGCGGTCCGTCAGGTCGACGACCCGCATGACTTCTTCGAGGCTCGTGGCGCCGACGCGAACGAGCCGCACGCCGTCGTCGGCGAGCGTCTTGAAGCCCTTCGCGCGCGCGGCGGTGAGGATCTCGCGCGCCGTGGCGCGCCGGGCGATGAGCTCGTCGATGCCCGGATCGATCTTCAGGAGCTCGAGGATGCTGGAGCGGCCGCGGTAGCCCTGGTAGTCGCACTGCTCGCAGCCGACCGCCCGGTAGACGGTGGCCTGCTCGTTCGCCGAGAGGCCGAGGAGGCGCCGCTCGCGCGCGTCCGGCTCGTACGACTGGCGGCAGGTGCGGCAGAGCTTGCGCACCAGGCGCTGAGCCACGATGCCGATGATGTTGCCCGCCATCACGTCCGGCACGATGCCGATGTCGAGCAGGCGCGGGATCGCGCCGACGGCGGAGTTGGTGTGCAGCGTCGAATAGACCTGGTGGCCGGTCATCGCGGCGCGGAAGGCCATCTCCGCGGTGTCGTGGTCGCGCACCTCGCCGACGAGGATGGCGTCCGGGTCCTGCCGCATCATCGCCCGGATGCCGTTGGCGAAATCGAGCTTCGCCGAATCGGAGACCGAGGTCTGGCGGATGAGGGTCATCGGGTACTCGACCGGATCCTCCAGCGTCATGATGTTGATGCCGTCGGAGTTGATGTGGTTGAGGATCGAGTAGAGCGTCGTGGTCTTGCCGCTTCCCGTCGGGCCGGTGACGAGGATGATGCCCTCGGGCCGCGCGATCATCCGCCGCAGCGTCTCGAGCTGCGCTTCCTCGAGGCCGAGCTTGTCGAGCGGCACGATGCCTTTCTGCCGGTCGAGGATGCGCAGCACGATGTTCTCGCCGTGCGTCGTCGGAAGGCTCGCGACGCGGAAGTCCACGACGCGTCCCGACATCGTCGCGGAGATGCGGCCGTCCTGCGGCGCGCGCGTCTCGGCGATGTTCATCTTCGCCATGACCTTGAGGCGCACCGCCATCGCCGGCCAGTAGGTCTTGTGCAGGGAGCGGATCTGCCGCAGCACGCCGTCGATGCGGTATCGGATGCGCAGGAAGTTCTGCTCCGGCTCGAAGTGGATGTCCGAGGCCACGCGGTCCACCGCGTCGGCGAGGAGCGCCGAGATGAGGCGCACGACCGGCTGCGAGTACTCGTCGCCCTCGGCGATGGTCGCGTAGTCGACCTCGCCGGTCTCGATCTCGCGGAGGATGCCGTCGATCGAGAACTCGTGGCCGTAGTAGTGCTCGATGGCCCGCTCGATCTCCGAATCGCCGGCGAGCCGCAGCTCGATTTCGTAGTCGCCCTTGAGGTGGGCGCGCAGCTGGTCGACGGCGACGATGTTGTTCGTGTCGGCCAGCGCGACGATGAACTTGCGCAGCTGGCGGTCGAGCGCCACCGGGAAGATGTGGTAGCGCCGCGCCATGTCGCGCGGCAGCATCTTGAGCGCCGCCGGGTCGACGATGATGTGCGCGAGGTCGACCGACTGCAGGCCGAGCTTCTCGGACAGCGCGTCGCGCAGCGTCGCTTCCGAGACGAAGCCGAGCTGCACGAGCAGGCGCCCCACCGGCACGTGCGATTTCGTCTGCTCGAGCAGGGCGATGCGCAGCTGGTCCTCGGTGAGGATTCCCTGGTCGATGAGAATCTGGCCGATGTGGCGCTTAGCCTGCGGATTCGCGGGCGAATTCATCCAAGCTCAATGATACCGGCGCGCCGTCGCGGCCGGGGTGTCAGAAATGGTCAGTCGCGGCTGCGGCAGCGTGCATTTTTTTCTTACCTTGCAAGCTGCTGGATGCGGGTGCGCGCCGTGGCGGCGTCGAAGCTCGCGCCGCGCGCCCCGGCGAGGGCCATGGCGCGCTGGTAGTACTCGAGGGCGAGCTTCGGCTGGCGAAGGTGGTCCAGGCTTACCGCCAGGTTGTACGCATAGTCGGCGTTTTCCGGCTCGGCCGAGAACGCCTTGAAGTACTGCTGCTGCGCCTCGGCCCAGCGGTCCTGCTGCGCGAGCTGGTTGCCGAGCGCGAAGTTGAGCACGTGCGCATTGGGCTCCGCGGCGAGGAGCGTCTTCACGCGGCTTTCGGCCGCGAGCGGGTCGAGCCGTCCGGCGCGCAGCGCGAGCAGCGCGGCCTGCGCGTTGGGATCGCGCGGATCGGCCTCCAGCCGGCGCAGATACAGTGCTTCCGCGGCTTCGAGGCGGCCGCTGCGCGTTTCGACGGCGGCGAGGCCGAGGAGCGCGTCGCGGTTCGCTGGTTCTTCGCGCAGGGCTTCGCGGTATTCGTTCCCGGCACGTTCGAAGTCGCCCGCCATGTAGGCCGAGTAGCCCGACTGCACCTTGGGATTGACTTCGGCCATTCGCGACGATGTCGTCGGCGTCACTTCCTGGCGTGGCGCCGGGGCTGCCTGCCGCGCCGGCGCGGAAGCGGGCGTCTCGCGACGCGGCTCGGGCGTGCGGGGCGCCGACTGAGCGCTCGTCGCGGGCGGGGCGCTCGGCGGTTGCGCGGCGGGCGGCGTGGAAGAAGGAAGTCCCGGAATCGAGTTGGTCGTGCCGCCGGCTGCGCCCGGGAGGCCGGTAGTGGATTTCGCCGGCAATGCGCTCGAGCTCGAGGGCGCTTGCGCAACGGCCACGGGCTTCACGTTACCGGAGGTCGCCGGGTTCGCGTTGACCAAGGGCGCCGGCGGCCGCAGCTGATACCAGAAATAGCCGATCGTGCCGAGGGCGAACGCGCCAAGCACGCCGAGCGTCAGGTAGAACGGCATGCGCGGGTTCGACTCCTTGAACTTCGCCTCGAACACCTTGCGGGCCGCCGCCCGCTGGGCGGTCGGCTCGGCTGCGGCGGCGCGCGCACTCGCTTGGGCGCGCGGCGCCGACGAAGCCGGCGCGCTCGGCGCGGCCGCCGCGCCTGCCTTCGGCGCGATGTCGTCGCTCACGATCTCGAGCGGCTGCGAGATGTCGGGGAGCTGGGTGCGGGTGACGACCGGCTTGGCCCCGGCCGAAGGCTGTGCGGCCGGCGGCTGTTCCGCTTGCAGAGACAACTCGGTCGTCGCCGGAGCCGCGGGCTCGCCCGCGCGGCGCTGCGCCTCCTCCTTCGCCTTCTCGGCCTTCTTGAGCGCTTCGAGCAGCAGGCTCATGTCAGGGCGTGACGTCCGACGGCATGACCGGTGGAGCGGCTTTCTGCGGATTCGGCCGGCTGAAGAAATCCTCGCGCGGCAGCTGGTCGCGGAAATTGCGGTAATCCCCGTCCATGCTCGGATCGCGGATCACCGTCGCGCGCAGGAAGATCACGAGCTCCGTCTTCGTCGTGAGGTCGGCGCGTTGCGAGAGCACGTCGCCGATGATCGGGATGGTGCGCACGCCGGGGATGCCGGTGTCCGTGTTCTGCACCTGGTCCTGCATGAGGCCGGCGAGGACCGCCGTTTCGCCGCTTTGCAGGCGCAGGATGGAGTCGAACTCGCGCGTCTCGAACAGCGGAATGCGGTTGCCCACGGTGCCCACGAGCGCCGGATTGGGGTCGACCGCGTCGTCCACGCGGCGGCGGATCGTGGGCTTCACGTTGAGCACGACGCTGTCGGTCTCGTTGATCTGCGGCAGCACCGACATCATGAAGCCCTCGGCCGCCACGTTCGGCGTCGTGGTGAACGAGGCCTGAAGCGTGACGCCGGCGCCGCCCGCGGCGATGGTGATCGGCTGCGTCGACGGCGTGATCGTGAAGTAGATGATGTCGCGCGTGACGCGCAACACCGCCGATTGGTTGTTCAGCACCGAGAGCTTCGGGCTGGAAAGCACGCGCACGTTGCCGAACTGCTCGAGCAACCGGATCGTGGCGGAGAAGTTGTTGGCGGCACGCGTGAAGCCGATCACGAAGGGATTGGTGTTGAAGCCCGTATTGCCCGAGATCGCGGCGGGCTGCTGCAGGCTGAGTCCGCTCGCGCCGCTCGCCAGCTTCGACCACTCGATGCCGCGCTGGTATTCGTTGCGCAGCTGCACTTCCGCGACCGTCGCCTCGATGAGCACCTGGCGTTTCGCGCCCGCCATCACCTGGTCGAGGAACTCCTGGATTTTCTCGTGCTGCTTCGCCGTGGCCCGGACGTAGAGGACGCCGCTCTCGCGGTTGGCGATCACGGCGGCCGCCTCCTGGAACGTCGGTCCAGGCGCCACGACGGTCAGCGGCGTCGGCCCCGGCGTCGCCGCGCCGGGCGTGCCGGGTTGCGAGGGTGCCGTCGTCGGCTGCTGCGCCGTTGCAGCCTGCGCCGCGGCGGCTGCTCCCGGAGCGGCGGCGGAGGTGCCGGCGGGCAGGATGCGGTCGGTTTCGCGCAGGAGGTCGCGCACGTTCTGCACGATCGATTCCCAGAGGTGGTTCTGGGTCGTCACGTCGATCGTCGAGGTTGCGCCGGTGGCCGTCGACGTGCCTCCCGAAGTGCCGGTCCCCGTCGCACCGAACTGCGTGGAGGCGGTCGAGCGCATGGTGACGTTTCGGTTGGCGGCGAGGTAATCGACCTTGTAAGAGCGCAGGAAAGGCGTATCGCGCATGACGACCAGGGTCTGGCCGTCGATTTCGTAGCGCATCTCGATCTGGCGGGAGATGCGCGCCAGAAGCTGCGGCAGTGTCTGGTCCACGGCGTTGAGCGTGACCAAGCCGGTCAGCGTCGGATCGATGTCGATCTGGAGCTTGGCGTCGCGCGCGAGCGCGAAGAGGAGCTCCTGCGCCGGTACCCGGTTCACGACGACGCTGTAGGTCTCGGGCTTCACGGTCGGCGCCGGCTTCGGCAACACCGGGGCGATCTGCACGGGCGGGGGAATCGCGCCCGGCGGCGGCGGTTCGTCGGCGCGCAGGTGGCTTGGCGCGGGAGCGATCGGCGCTTGCGCGCAGGCGCCCGCCATCGCGGCCACAACGATGAGCGCAAACCGCGTCCCCGCATTCATGCGCAGCAACTCCCTCCCGGGTAAAAGCATAGCACGGTCAAGCATGAGGAAGCTGGGCTAAGCGCCTGTCGGCGCGGCGTTTTCGCCCGTCTAACTAAATTTGACCGCGCACCTCGGCAAGGCTTCGCGGCAGGGCGCGGAAAGCCTGCTGGTAACGCGGCGGCAAGCGCTTGCTTGCCTCGAGCGCTTCTTCGCGGCTGGCGAAGTCGCCATAGAGCACGTGCAGGCGCGACGCGCCGGGTGCAGGGACTACGTAAAGGCTGGAGAGCGGCACGAGGTCGGCGGCGCGCTGCAGGAAGCGCTCCATCCGCGCCGGATCGGTGTTCTCCGTCCAAAAGAGCTCGAGCGCATAGTGCTCGCCGGGGGAGCGCTCGAGCCAATCGCGCGCCGCCGCGAGCCGGCTGCTCAGGAGCTTCTGGCCGCGCGGCGAATAGCTCGCGAAGCGACGCTGCAGCTCCTTGGAGGGGGCGGGCGGCGGTAGCGTTTCGGCCGGCACGGATTTCGGCTCGGGAGCCGCCACAGGCGCGGCGGGCTCGCTCTTAGCCTGTGGTTGGGGGATCGGCCCCGGCTGTGCCGCCGGGATGGCGCCTGCGGGCGCAGCCGGGGCGACCGCGGCTGCTGGTTGCGCGGCGACGGCCTGCGCAGGGGCAGGAGCGCGGACCTCTTGGCTGGAAGGATTGATAAACGCCCAATGCAGAAGCACGCCGGCCGCGAGGCCTGCCGCGAGCGCGCCGCCCACGTACCAAGCCGCTGGGCGCCGCCTGGGCGCGACGGCGGCGAACTCCGAATCGGCCACCGCGGCGCGCACCTGCCGGTCGGTCACTGCGTGCGAGTTCTCGCTGAACGACGCGAGCAGCGCCTTGTCGGCGAGGATGTTGATGCGGCGGGTGAGGCCGCCGGAAGCGCGGGTGATGAGCGCGAGCGCGCGCGGCGAAAAGACGTCCGGGCCGCGGTATCCGGCCGCGCGCATGCGGAAGGAAACGTACTTGCCCACCTCTGCCTCCGAGAGCGGGCGCATGCGGAAGCTGTTGGTGATGCGGTCGCGCAGCTGGCGCAGCGAAGGCTTGGCGAGGGTCGCGTCGAGCTCCGGCTGGCCGAAGAGCACGATCTGCAGGAGCTTGTGGCGGTTGGTCTCGAGATTGGAAAGCAGGCGCACCTGCTCCAGCGTCTCGTCCGGCATCACGTGCGCTTCGTCGATCAGCACGACGACGCGCCGGCCGGCGGCGTAGAGGCGGATGAGGCTTTCCTGCAGCTCGCGCAGCGCGATGGCCGTGCGCCCGTCCGGCAGCTTCAGGTCAAGCTCGTCGGCGATGGCGTGCAGGATCTCGTCGCGCGCGAGCGAGGGCGTAGCGAGGTAGAGCGTCTCCACGTGCGCCGGCAGGCGCTCCATCAGGACCCGGCAGAGCATCGTCTTGCCGCTTCCCACCTCGCCCGAGACCTTGACGATGCCCTCGTCGTGCACGACCGCATACACGAGCGCCTCGAGTGTCGCGCCGCGGTCGGCGCCGTCGAAGAAGAAATCCGTGTGCGGCGTGATGCGGAAGGGCGGCTCGGAAAGCCCGAAGTGCTCGAGGTAGAGGGCCACGGCTATTTCTTCTCCCTCTGGGCCCCGTTGCCGTTCATCGGCTCGCCGGCGCCCATGCGGCTGTAGAGCGTGGTGCGGTTGACGCCGAGAAGCTTGGCCGCCTGGCTCACGTTGCCTCGCGTCAGCCGGAGCGCCGCCTCGATGTAGCCGCGCTCCCAGGCCTTGAGCGTCTCGTCCAGGTTGAAGGGCCCGCCGTGCTCGAGCAGGCGCAGCGCCTGGTCCACGAGCGCGCCGGCTTCGCTCCCCGGCCCGGGTAGCGGCGACTCGAGGTCGAGCTCGGGCTCGAGCTCCGCGACGGAGAGGCGCTGCCCCGGGTACTTGGTCACCAGCCGGATGACGATGTTGCGCAGCTCGCGCACGTTGCCGGGGAACGGATACGCAAGCCAGCGCGCCTCCGCTCGGCCGTCCAGCGTAAAGGGCTGCACGCCCGACTGCGTCGAATAAAGACGGCGAAAGTGCTCGAGGAGGAGCAGCTTGTCGCGCTCCAGCTCGCGCAGCGCCGGCACGGAAAGCGACAGCACGGACAGGCGGTGGTAAAGGTCGGCCCGGAACCGGTTGGAGCGCACCGCATGGCGCAGGTCGCGGTTCGTCGCCGCCACGACGCGCGCGCGCGACATCCGCCGCTGCGTCTCGCCAAGGCGCTGGAATTCGCCGTTCTCGAGCACGCGCAGGAGCTTCGCCTGCATCTCGACGGGCAGCTCGCCGATCTCGTCGAGAAAGAGCGTTCCCTCCTGCGCGTCCTCGAAGTAGCCCGACTTCGCCGCGGCGGCGCCGGTAAAGGCGCCTTTCGCATAGCCGAACAGGGTCGCCTCGACGAGCGTGGGCGCGATTGCCGCGCAGTTGAGCGCCAGGTAAGGCTTCGCGGCGCGCGAGGAGAGGCGATGCAGGCTCGCGGCGACGAGCTCCTTGCCGCTGCCCGACTCGCCCTCGATGAGCACCGGGTGGGGCGAATTGGCGAATTGCGCGATCTGGCTGCGCAGGCGATCGAGCGCCGGGCTCTGTCCGACCAGCCCGTTTGCGTCCGCGCCGGCCGCTTGCGCCGGCTTGGGCAGCTCGAGCGCGCGGTGGAAGGCTCGCTTCAGCGTCTGCGGATCGCACGGCTTGGCGATGAACTCCCATGCGCCGAGCGCGCGCGCATGGCGCGCGTTGGCGGCGTCGTTCTGCCCCGAAAGCACGAAAATCTTCATCGCGGGGGAATGCGCCAGGAGGTCGGCGATGAGCTGGAACCCCTCGTCGGGCCGGTGCGGCGAGGGCGGCAGGCCGAGGTCGACGAGCGCGAGCTCGGGCGGCTCGCCGAGCTGGCGCAGCAGCGTGATCGCCTCGGGGCGCGACTCGCAGGCATGCACCGCGAAGTCGCCTTCCAGCGCAAAGGCGAGGGAATCGACGATGAGCGGATCGTCGTCGACGACCAGCAGCGCCGGCTTAGGCCGCGGCGAGAGCTGCGCCTGCGTCGTCACGGATGCACCGGATGAAAGCCGCCTCGAGGCGGCGCTCGCCGTAGCGCTCGCACAGCGCCGCAGGAGCGCCATGGAAGCGCAGGCGGCCGCGATGCAGGACCGCTACCGAGGAGCAGAGCTCCTCGACGTCGCTCAGCACGTGCGAGGTGAAAAACAGCGTCTTGCCCTCCGCGGCGAGGCGCCGCAGGAGGGATTTCACCGCGACCCGTGCGACGGGGTCAAGGCCGCTCATCGGCTCGTCCAGCAGGTAGAGGTCGCGATCGAGCAGGAAGCTCGCCGCGAGCCCGAGCTTCTGCGTCATGCCCTTGGAGAGCTTGCGCACCGGCCGCTCGAGCGCGTCGGGCTCGAGCTCGAGCTCGCCAAGGACGCGGACGGTGCGCTCCGCATCGAAGCGGCCGCCGGCAAGGCGCACCATGAGGGCGATGAATTCGCGGGCGCTGAGATAGTGGGGCGGCACGAAGCGCTCGGGCACGTAGGCGAGCCGGGCGCGCGATGCCGGCAGGCGGCGCTCGACGCCGAAGAAGTCCACGCGTCCCGCATCCGGCGCGGCCAGGTCGAGCGCGCACTTGATGAGCGTGGTCTTGCCGGCGCCGTTCGCGCCGACGAGGCCGAACGCTTCGCCGGCCGCCACGTCCAGGCTGACGCCGTCCAGCGCCTGCAGCGTGCCGTAGCGTTTCGCCAACGCGTGAATATGAACGGCGCTCGCCGCGGCGGAGGTCTCGCTCATGCACGGTAATATTACGCCGTGGCAAGTCCCCTCGATTCGGCGTCCGCTTTCGCATCCGCCTCGCGCGAGGCCGTCGTGCGCATCGAGGACGTCTGGTTCGGGTACGACCCGGCACAGCCCGTCCTGCGCGATATCAACCTGTCCATCCCGCGCGGCACGGTGGTCGGCATCATGGGCCAGTCCGGCTGCGGCAAGACGACGCTCCTGCGCGTCATCATGGGGGCGTACCTGCCGACGCGTGGACACGCGCGCGTGCTGGGCAAGAGCACGCGCGAGCTCGACCGCGACGGGCTCTACGCGATGCGCCGGCGGATGGGGATGCTCTTCCAGTTCGGCGCGCTCTTCACCGACCTCTCGGTCTTCGAGAACGTCGCCTTCCCGATGCGCGAGAACGCGACGCTCCCCGAGGAGGTCATCCACGACCTCGTCATGATGAAGCTCGAGGCGGTGGGCCTGCGCGGCGCCGCCGCGCTCATGCCGACCGAGCTCTCGGGCGGCATGGCGCGCCGCGTCGCCCTCGCACGCTCGATCGCCCTCGACCCGCAGCTCATGCTCTACGACGAGCCTTTCACCGGGCTCGACCCGATTTCCTTCGGCGTCACGGTGCGCCTGATCCGCGAGCTGAACGACTCGCTCGGCGCCACCTCGCTCATCGTCACGCACGACGTGCAGGAGGCGCTCGGCGTGGTGGACTACGCCTATTTCATGGCCGGCGGCCGAGTCATCGCGCAAGGCACGCCCGACGAGATCCGCGCGAGCCGCGAGCCCTTCGTGAACCAGTTCGTCAACGGACTGCCGGACGGGCCCGTGCCGTTCCAGTATCCGGCGCCGGACTACGCCGGCGACCTCGAGGTCGGCGCGGCGCTCGAGCCCGCGGCCTCCTGACCATGAACTGGACCGGCAGGTGGGGAGCACTGCGCGATGCGCTACGCGCGCGCCTCGAGGCGCTGGGAGGCAACGTCACCTCCATCGTCTGGCGCCTGGGCTTCGCCAGCCGCTTCCTCGGCCACCTGGTCATGCATTCCGGCACGGCGATGCGCCGCTTCGGCCTCACCGTCGCGGAAATCTACTTCGCGGGCGTGCTTTCGCTCGTCATCATCCTGGTGTCGGGACTTTTCGTCGGCATGGTGCTCGCGCTGCAGGGCTACGAGACGCTGCAGCGCTTCGGCGCCTCCGAGTCGCTCGGCGTGCTGGTGGCGCTGTCGCTCGTGCGCGAGCTCGGCCCGGTGGTGGCGGGATTGCTCTTCGCCAGCCGCGCCGGCTCGGCCATTACAGCTGAAATCGGCCTCATGAAGGCGACCGAGCAGATCTCCGCCATGGAAATGATGGCGGTCGACCCGATCGCGCGCGTCGTGGCGCCGCGTTTCTGGGGCGGCGTGATCTCCATGCCGCTGCTCGCGGCCCTTTTCTCCGCCATGGGCGTGTTCGGCGGCTACCTGATCGGCGTGCAGCTGATCGGCGTGGATGCCGGAGCGTTCTGGTCGCAGATGCAGGCCGCCGTCGACCTGCGCAATGACATCTGGAACGGCGTGATCAAGAGCATCGTCTTCGGCATCGCCGTCACGTGGATCGCCGTGTTCGAGGGCTACGACGCGCCGCCCACCGCCGAAGGCGTCTCGCGCGCCACGACGCGCACGGTCGTCACTTCTTCGCTCGCCATCCTCGCGCTCGACTTCATCCTGACGGCGCTCATGTTCACCGGAGGTAACGGAAAATGAACCGCTCCACCATCGATCTCTGGGTCGGGATCTTCGTCGCGGCCGGCTTCGCCGCGCTGCTCTTCCTCGCCCTCAAGGTGGGAAATCTGGCGAGCTTCTCGAGCACTCAGACATATCAGGTCTATGCCAAGTTTGCTAACATCGGCGGCCTGAAAGTGCGTGCGCCGATCAAGAGCGCGGGCGTGGTGGTGGGCAGGGTCGCCGACATCCGCTTCGACAACGAGAGCTACGAGGCGATCGTCGCAATGAACATCGATACGGCATACCAGTTCCCGCGCGACACGACGGCGAAGATCCTGACCTCGGGCATCCTCGGCGAGCAGTACCTGGGCCTGGAGGCGGGCGGCGACGGCGTCATGCTGAAGAGCGGCGACCGCCTGCGGCTCACGCAGTCGGCGGTCGTGCTGGAGAACCTCATCAGCCAGTTCCTCTTCAACAAGGCGGCCGAGGGCAAGGAGCCCGCGAAGGATCCCGGCAAGTGAGAAGGTGGCTACGCCTGGTGCTCGTGTGTGCCGTCGCTGCGCTCGCAGGCTGCGCGACGACGAACGCCGACCCGCGCGATCCGTTCGAGCCGCTGAACCGCGCCACGTTCAACTTCAACGAAGGCTTCGACCAGGCCGTCGGCAGGCCGGTCGCCACCGCCTATCGCGACGCGGTGCCCGGGCCGGTGCGGGGCTGGGTGCGCAACTTTTTCGCCAACATCGCCGATCTCTTCATCGGTTTTAACAACATTTTGCAAGGCAAGCCCGACGAAGGCCTTCAGGACTGGGCGCGCTTCGCCTTCAACTCCATCCTCGGCATCTTCGGCATCAACGACGTCGCTTCCGACTTCGGCCTCGAGAAGCACGACGAGGATTTCGGCCAGACGTTCGGGCGCTGGGGCGCGGGGCCGGGCTTCTACCTCGTCCTGCCGATCCTCGGCCCGAGCAGCCTGCGCGACGGCATCGGCACCGCAGTCGACATCTACACCGACCCCGTGGACAACGTGTATCCCAACCGCATCCGCAATTCGGCCGTCGTCGTGCGCGGCGTCAGCAAGCGCGCCGACCTGCTCGATGCGTCCAAGCTCCTCGAGGAAGCGGCGCTCGACAAATACGTATTCCTCCGCGACGCCTACTTGCAGCGGCGACGCAGCCAGATCTACGACGGCAATGCTCCGCGCCAACGCGAGGAAGACGACGAGGACCAGCCTGAGCCCAAGCCCGGGATGGACAAGAAGGGCGACGCCGGGACGCCGGGCGCCACGCCGCTCAGCCGTGTCTACGCGCCCAGGATCCCGAACAACTACGAAGCCGTGATGGCCGCCTTGCATGACCAAAACTAGAACGCTGTTCTCCCTTTCGCGCGCGCTCCTGCTGGGCGCCGCCCTCCTGTTGTCCGGCGCCGCGGCCGCACAGGACACGACGCCGCCGGACGTGCTGGTGAAGAACGTCACCCTCGAGGTGGTCGACCTCATCGCCAAGGACCGGGACATCAAGAACGGCAACCGGGCGAAGCTCGTCGAGGTGATCGAGCAGAAGGTGCTGCCGCACTTCAACTTCCAGTCGATGACCGCGCTCGCCATGGGGCAGCAGTGGAACAAGGCGAACGCCGACCAGAAGAAGCGCCTGGTGGATGAATTCCGCACGCTGCTCGTGCGCACCTACGCGAGCGCGCTTGCCGCCTATAGCGAGCAGAAATTCGACTTTCGCCCGCTGCGCGCCAAGCCCACCGATACCGACGTGACGGTCAACGTGCGCGTGCTGCAGTCGGGAGCGCAGCCGGTGACCATCGACTACAGCATGGAGAAGACCGGCTCCGGCTGGAAGGTCTACGACGTGATGGTGGGCGGCGTGAGCCTTGTCGCGAACTACCGTACCGAGTTCAGCACCACGGTGCGCGAGTCGGGCATCGATGGGCTCATCCAGAGCCTGCAGACGAAGAACCGATCGCTCGCCGGTCAGGTGGCCTCGGGGAAGAAGTGATCCGCCGCGACGGCCGCCGCATGGTGGTGGGCGGGCCCGTGACCCTCGCCAACATCGCCGTCGTGCTCGAGGAAGGCCGGCGCCACCTCGACGAGGGCGTGCGCGTCGTCGACCTGAGCGAAGTGACGCAGCTCGACTCCTCGCTCCTTGCCGCGCTCCTCGCCTGGCTGCGCCACGCGCGTGCGAAAGAGGCGGAGCTCGCCTTCACGAGCCTGCCGGACGGACTTCGCACCATTGCGCGGCTGTACGGCGTGGACGGGCTGCTGCCCGTTTCACGCTCCGACGCGCGCGCCTGAACCTCTGAAGGCGATCGAAGTCCGGGCGGTCGAGAAGCGCTACGGCGCCCTCCAGGCGCTCGCGGGCGTCTCGCTCGAGGTGGAGCCGGGGGAATTCTTCGGCCTGCTCGGGCCGAACGGCGCCGGCAAGACGACGCTCATCAACGTGATCGCGGGCCTCGTGCGCCCGAGCGCCGGAAGCGCGCGGGTCATGGGGGCCGATGTGCAGGCCGACTACCGGCGCGCGAGGCGCCTGCTCGGCGTCGTGCCGCAGGAGCTGGTGTTCGACCCGTTCTTCACGGTGCGCGAGACGCTGCGCATCCAGTCCGGCTACTACGGCCTGCGGCGCAACGACGCCTGGATCGACGAGGTGATGGCGCACCTCGACCTCGAGTCCAAGGCGGACGCGAACATGCGCTCGCTCTCCGGCGGCATGAAGCGGCGGGTGCTCGTCGCCCAGGCGCTCGTGCACAAGCCTCCCGTCATCGTGCTGGACGAGCCCACGGCCGGCGTCGACGTGGAGCTGCGGCAGGGCCTGTGGCAGTTCGTCCGTCGCCTCAACCGCGACGGGCACACGGTCGTGCTGACCACGCACTACCTGGAGGAGGCGGAGATGCACTGCCAGCGCATCGCCATGCTGAAGGCGGGCCGTATCGTCGCGCTGGAAACGACCGAGAGCCTGCTGCAGCGCTTCCCGGGCGCGGATCTCGAGGAGGTCTTCGTGCGCCTGACCGGAAAGGGCGTCGAGGCGGCGACGTGACGAGCTTCTGGACGCTCCTCTACAAGGAGCTGCTGCGCTTCTGGAAGGTCGCTTTCCAGACCATCGCCGGCCCGGTGCTGACGGCGCTCCTCTACCTCGTGATCTTCGCCCAGGCGCTCTCGGAGCATGTGCGCGTCTACGACGGCGTGCCCTACACCGCCTTCCTCGTGCCGGGCCTCGTGATGATGAGCGTGCTGCAGAACGCCTTCGCCAACAGCTCCTCGAGCCTCATCCAGTCGAAGGTGACCGGCAACATCGTCTTCATCCTCCTGCCGCCGATCTCCTACCTGGAGTTCTTCTCTGCCTACGTGCTCGCCTGCGTGGTGCGCGGCCTCGCGGTCGGCGCGGGCGTGCTCGCGGTGACCGTCTGGTTCGTGCAGCTCAAGCTCGCCCATCCGCTGTGGGCGCTGGGCTTCGGCGTGCTGGGGGCGGCGCTCCTGGGCGCGCTGGGCATCGTCGCCGGCATCTGGGCGGAGAAGTTCGACCAGATCGCCGCCTTCCAGAACTTCGTCATCATGCCGCTGACGTTCCTGTCCGGCGTCTTCTACTCCGTGCATGCCCTGCCGGCCGCCTGGCAGGCGGCCTCGCGTGCCAACCCGTTCTTCTACATGATCGACGGCTTTCGCTATGGCTTCTTCGGCGCCTCCGACGCCCCGCCGCTCCTGAGCCTCGCGGTAATGGTAGTAAGCTTCGCCCTCGTCGCCGCGGGCGCGCTCTGGATGCTCGCCAGCGGCTACAAGCTGCGGCACTGAATATCGCGATGGTCACCCCCGATAGCATCAAGCAAGGCATCGAAGCCGGCCTCGCCTGCCGGCACGTCGAGGTCGCCGGCGACGGCCAGCATTTCGAGGCCCTCGTCGTCTCGCCGGCGTTCGCGGGCAAGAGCCGCGTGCAGCGCCACCAGCTCGTCTACGCGGCGCTGGGCGACCGCATGCGCGAGGAGATCCACGCGCTTTCCATGCGCACGTTGACCCCCGAGGAATGGACCTCCGCCGGCTGAAGATGAAACGCCTGCGTGCGGCCATTTTCTCCCGTTAGAACGTCGGCATGGACAAGCTGAGGATTACTGGCGGGCGGGCGCTCGAGGGCACGGTGGCGGTCTCCGGCGCGAAGAACGCCGCGCTGCCGATCATGTGCGCGGCGCTCCTTTCGGCGCGCCCCCTCGAGCTCGCCAACGTGCCGAGCCTGATGGACGTGGCGACGATGGCGAAGCTCCTCGTGCAGATGGGCGTGCGGGTGGAGCGGCGCGATGGTGGCCTGCGGCTGGACGCGAGCGGCGTCAACGACCCGACGGCGCCCTACGAGATGGTCAAGACCATGCGCGCCTCGGTCCTCGTGCTCGGGCCCTTGCTCGCCCGCTGCGGCAAGGCGAAGGTCTCCCTGCCCGGCGGATGCGCCATCGGCGCGCGCCCGGTCGACCAGCACGTGAAGGGGCTGCAGGCCATGGGGGCGGAAATCGTGGTCGAGCACGGCTACATGCACGCCTCGGCCAACGGCGGCCTGCGGGGCGCGCACATCGTCATGGATCTCGTCACCGTCACCGGAACGGAGAACCTGATGATGGCCGCTGTCCTCGCCGAGGGAACGACCATCCTCGAGAATGCGGCGCGCGAGCCCGAGGTGATCGACCTGGCGCGCTGCCTTGCCGCCATGGGCGCGAAGATCGAAGGCGCCGGCAGCGACGTCATCCGCATCGAGGGCGTAGCGAGCCTCGGCGGGGCGGCGCACCGCGTGATGCCCGACCGAATCGAGACCGGCACCTATCTCGCCGCCACGGCGGCCACCGGCGGCAAGGTGCGCGTCACCGGCGCCGCGCCCGAGTCGCTCGACGCGACGCTCGAGAAGCTGCGCGAGGCCGGCGCCCGCGTCTCGGCGGCAGGCGACGCGATCGAGATCGAGGCGCAGGGGCGGCCGAATCCGGTCAATGTCCGCACGGCGCCGCATCCGGGCTTCCCCACGGACATGCAGGCGCAGTTCATGGCGCTCGCCACCGTCGCGCGCGGCACGGCGCTCATCACCGAGACCATCTTCGAGAACCGATTCATGCACGCGCTCGAGCTGCAGCGGCTCGGCGCGAACATCTCCATCCACGGCAACTCCGCCCTCGTGCGTGGCGTGGAGCGGCTGCAGGCGGCGACCGTCATGGCGACCGACCTGCGCGCCTCGGCGAGTCTCGTGATCGCGGGCCTGATTGCCGAGGGCACGACGCAGATCGAGCGCATCTACCACCTCGACCGCGGCTACGAGGCGATCGAGAAGAAGCTCTCCGGCCTCGGCGCGCGGATCGAGCGAGTCAAGTAGAAATAGGTTAAAATCAATCCCTTAGCTGGCCCTTCGGGGCCGTTTTTATTTGCACGCTCGCTTCCTGGCCCATGACCGCCGTGCTCAGCCTCGCGCTTTCCAAGGGACGGATCTTCGACGAGACGATGCCGCTGCTCGCGCGTGCCGGCATCCGGCCAAAGGAGGACCCCGAGCGCTCCCGCAAGCTCATCCTCGGAACCACGCGGCGCGACGTGCGCCTGATCGTCGTGCGCGCCTCGGACACGCCGACCTACGTGCAGCACGGCGGCGCGGACCTCGGCATCGCCGGTCGCGACGTCCTGGTCGAGCATGGCGGCGAAGGGCTCTACCAGCCGGTGGACCTGGGCATCGCGCGCTGCCGAATGATGGTCGCGGTGCGCAAGGGCTTCGATTACGCCGGCGCCGTGAGGCAGGGCGCGCGGCTCCGCGTAGCGACCAAGTACGTGAACATCACGCGCGAGCATTTCGCGGCGAAGGGCGTGCATGTGGACCTCATCCGCCTGTACGGATCGATGGAGCTGGCGCCGCTGACCGGTCTCGCGGACGCGATCGTCGACCTCGTCTCGACCGGCAAGACGTTGCGCGACAACGGCCTCGTTGCGGTGGAGGAGATCATGCCCGTCTCCTCGCGGCTGATCGTCAATCAGGCGGCGCTCAAGACCCGCCGCGCGGAGCTGCAGCCCCTCATCGACGCCTTCGCCAAGGCGGCGCGCAAGTGAAGCTGCGACGGCTCTCCACGCGGGATGCGGGCTTTGACGCGGCGCTCGCTGCGCTTACGCGCTACGAGGCGGCCCAGGACGAGGCGGTGCAGGAAGGCGTGCGCAAGATCATCGCCGATGTCCGCGCGCGCGGCGACTCGGCCGTGCTCGAGTACACCAGCCGCTTCGACGGCGTGAATGCGAGCTCCGTGCGCGACCTGGAAGTGAAGCGCGAGCGCATGGACGCGGCCGTGCAGGCGATCCCGGCGCCGCAGCTGGACGCGCTCAAGCAAGCGGCGGAGCGCATCCGCGCTTTCCACGAGAAGCAGCTGCAGCCCTCCTGGGAATTCACCGATGCGCACGGCACCCGGCTCGGACAGCGAGTGACGGCGCTCGACCGGGTCGGCCTGTACGTGCCAGGCGGCAAGGCGGCCTATCCGTCCTCGGTTCTGATGAACGCGCTGCCCGCCAAGGTCGCGGGCGTTCGCGAGCTCGTCATGACGAGCCCCAATCCGAATCCCCTCGTCCTCGCCGCGGCTTCGCTGGCCGGCGTGGATCGCGTGTTCGCCCTCGGCGGGGCGCAGGCCGTGGCGGCGCTCGCCTACGGGACCACCACGCTGCCGCGCGTGGACAAGATCGTCGGACCGGGCAACGCGTACGTCGCCGAGGCCAAGCGCCAGGTCTTCGGCCAGGTGGGAATCGACATGGTCGCGGGGCCGTCGGAAATCCTCGTGATCTCCGACGGCAGCACGCCGGCCGACTGGATCGCGATGGACCTGTTCTCGCAGGCGGAGCACGACGAGGACGCGCAGGCGCTCCTTCTCTCGCCCGACGGCGCGCACCTGCAGGCGGTGGAGGAAGCGATCCGCCGCCTCGTGGGCGAGATGCCGCGGCACAAAGTCATCGCCGCTTCGCTCGAGGCCCGCGGCGCCCTGGTGCTCACGCGCGACCTCGACGAGGCCTGCGCCCTGGCGAGCCGCATCGCCCCCGAGCACCTCGAGCTTTCCGTCGCCGAACCCAAAGCCTGGCTTCCGAAGCTCGGCTCCGCCGGCGCGATCTTCCTCGGCCGCTGGAGCTCCGAGGCCATCGGCGACTACTGCGCCGGGCCCAACCACGTGCTGCCCACGGCCGGCACGGCGCGCTTCTCCTCGCCCCTCGGCGTCTACGATTTCCAGAAGCGCACGAGCGTGATCGAGGTGTCGAGAGAAGCCGCGGCGGAGCTCGGCCGCGTCGCCGCTACGCTCGCGGAGGGCGAGGGGTTGGGCGCGCACGCCCGCTCGGCGGAGCTCAGGTTCAAATAAGGCGATTCTCCAAGTGAGCGTCGACAAGCTCGTCCGGCCCGAGATCCTGGCCCTCAAGGCCTACCATGTGCCGTCGTCCGCCGGCATGGTGAAGCTCGACGCCATGGAGAACCCGTTCCCGCTCCCGGACGAGCTGCGCCGCGGGCTCGCCGAAGCGCTCGCAAGGCTCGAGCTCAACCGCTACCCGGACCCGGGGGCGAGCCGGCTGCGCGAGCGCATCGCCGAGAAGATGGGCGTGCCGCCCGGCATGGGCGTGCTCCTGGGCAACGGCTCCGACGAGCTGCTGCAAATCGCCGCCGTCGCGCTCGCGCGCCCGGGCGCGACGATGATGTTCCCCGCGCCGACGTTCGTGATGTACTCGATGTACGCATCGTTTACCGGCATGCGTGCGGTCGCCGTGCCCTTGGGACCGGACTACTCGCTGGACGCCGCCGCCTTCATCGAGCGCATGCGTGCGGAGAACCCGGCGCTCGTCTTCATCGCCTATCCGAACAACCCGACCGGCGTGCTCTATCCGCATGCCGACGTGGCGGCGATCGTGCGCGCCTGCCCGGGTCTGGTGGTCATCGACGAGGCCTACCACGCGTTCGCCGGGCGCACGTTCATGGGCGAGCTCGCGCAGTTCGAGAATCTCGCGGTGCTGCGCACGGTGTCCAAGCTCGGCCTCGCCGGCATCCGCCTGGGCTATCTCGCGGGGCGGCCGGAATGGCTCGAGCAGTTCGACAAGGTGCGCTCGCCGTACAACATCAGCGTGCTCACGCAGGCCGCGGCGCTCTTCCTGCTGGAGCACCTCGACGTGCTCGAGGCGCAGGCGGCGCGGATCAGGGAAGAGCGCGAGGCGCTCGCGGCCTCGCTGGCGAGGATGCCCGGAGTCACCGTCTTTCCGTCGCAGGCGAACTTCCTGCTCGTGCGGGTGCCGGATGCCGACCGCACCTTCGCGGACCTGCTGCGCCTGCGCGTGCTGGTCAAGAACCTGAACGGGCCGGCGATGAAGAATTGCCTGCGCATTACCGTCGGCACGCCGGAAGAAAACCGTATACTCATCGCAGCCCTCAAGGAAGCCCTGTGACGCGCAAGGCCGAAGTGACGCGCAACACCAAGGAGACGCAGATCCGCGTCCGGCTGGATCTTGACGGCCGCGGCACGGCGAAGCTTTCCACGGGCCTGCCGTTTCTCGAGCACATGCTCGACCAGGTGGCGCGCCACGGCTTCGTCGACCTGGAGATCGAGGCGAAAGGCGACCTGCACATCGACGCGCATCACACCGTCGAGGACATTGGCATCACCCTGGGCCAGGCCTTCGCCAAGGCGGCGGGAGACAAGGCCGGGCTGCGGCGCTACGGCCACGCCTACGTGCCGCTCGACGAGGCGCTCTCGCGGGTCGTCGTCGACCTCTCGGGACGTCCGGGCCTCGAGTTCCACGTCCAGTTCACGCGCGCGCTGATCGGGGAGTTCGACGTGGACCTCGTGCGCGAGTTCTTCCAGGGCTTCGTCAACCACGCCCAGGTGACGCTGCACATCGACAACTTGCGCGGCGACAACTCGCACCACCAGTGCGAGACGATGTTCAAGGCCTTCGGCCGGGCGCTGCGCATGGCCGCCGAGCCCGACGCCCGCGCCGCGGGCGCGATCCCCTCGACGAAAGGGACGCTCTCGGCTTGAAGATTGCCGTGGTGGATTACGGCATGGGCAACCTGCGCTCGGTGTGGAAGGCGATCGAGCATGTCGCGCCCCGCGCGGACATCCAGGTGACCGCCGACCCGCAGCGCATCCTGGCCGCCGAGCGGGTCGTCGTCCCGGGGCAAGGGGCGATGCCGGACTGCATGCGGCAGCTCGCGGCCAGCGGCGCCCGGGAAGCCGTGCTCGAGGCGACGCGCAGCAAGCCCTTCCTGGGCCTGTGCATCGGCGTGCAGCTGCTGTTCGAGCGTGGCGAGGAGGGCGACACCCCGGGGCTCGGCATCCTGCCGGGCACCGTGCCGCGCTTCCGCCTGCAGGGGCTCAAGGTGCCCCATATGGGCTGGAACGAGGTCTTCCCGGCCCGCCCGCACCCCATGTGGCAGGGCATCCCGGACGGCACGAGGTTCTATTTCGTGCACAGCTACTACCCCGCGCCGCGTGACGCGTCGCTCACGGCCGCCACGTGCGTGTACGGCGCGCCCTTTACCTGCGCGGTGGCGCGGGATAATATTTTTGCCGTCCAGTTCCACCCTGAAAAAAGCCAGTCCGCCGGACTGCAACTCCTCTCCAACTTCGTCCGCTGGCGTCCCTGATCTGACCCCGAGCACTCCGTGCTCATCATCCCCGCGATCGATCTGAAAGACGGCCGCTGCGTGCGCCTCAAGCAGGGCGACATGGCGAGCGCCACGGTCTTCTCCGAGGACCCGGTGGCCATGGCGAAGCATTGGCTCGCCCAGGGCGCGAAGCGGCTGCACATCGTCGACCTGAACGGCGCGATCGCCGGCCGGCCCAAGAACGAGAAGGTGATCCGCGGCATCATCCAGGCGGTGGGCGAAAAGCTGCCGATCCAGCTCGGCGGCGGCATCCGCGACCTGGACACCATCGAAAGCTACATCGACGCGGGCGTCACCTGGGTCGTCATCGGCACCGCCGCGGTGAAGAACCCCGGCTTCCTTTCGGATGCCTGCTACGCCTTTCCGGGCCATATCGTCGCCGGACTGGACGCCAAGGACGGCAAGGTGGCGGTCGAGGGCTGGTCGAAGCTCACCGGCCATGACGTCGCCG
The DNA here is from genome assembly GCA_050261755.1 of Clostridia bacterium. GTDB lineage: Bacteria > Pseudomonadota > Gammaproteobacteria > Burkholderiales > SG8-39 > SCGC-AG-212-J23. The sequence goes on along the minus strand of JBLNDP010000258.1, from coordinate 7,607 downwards.
ACCTGGCGAAGAAGTTCGAGGAGTACGGCGTCGAGGCGCTCATCTACACCGACATCGGCCGCGACGGCATGATGAACGGCGTGAACATCGAGGCGACGCTCAAGCTCGCGCAGGCGATCAAGACGCCGGTCATCGCCTCGGGGGGCCTCAACAGCGTGAAGGACGTCGAGGCCATCTGCGCGAAGCTCGTTCCCGAAGGCGTGATCGGCACCATCGCCGGCCGGGCGCTCTACGAAGGAAAGCTCGACCTCAAGACCGCGCAGGCCGCCGCGGACAAGGCCCTCGGGAAGGGCTGATCCGTGCCCCTGGCGAAACGGGTGATTCCCTGCCTCGACGTCACCGCGGGCCGGGTGGTGAAGGGCGTGAACTTCGTGCAGCTTCGCGACGCCGGCGACCCGGTCGAGATCGCGGCGCGCTACGACGAGCAAGGCGCCGACGAGGTGACCTTCCTCGACATCACCGCGAGCTCCGACGACCGCGACATCCTGCTGAATGTCATCGAGGCCGTCGCGTCCAAGGTGTTCATTCCACTCACCGTCGGCGGCGGCGTACGGCAGGTGCAGGACGTGCGGCGCCTGCTCAACGCCGGCGCGGACAAGGTCTCGATCAACACGGCGGCGGTGCAGAACCCCGTGCTCGTGAAGGAGGCGTCCGACATCGTCGGCTGCCAGTGCATCGTGGTCGCGATCGACGCCAAGGAGAAATCCGCGGGCGGCTGGGAGGTGTACACGCACGGCGGGCGCAAGCCGACGGGCCTGGACGCGGTCGAGTGGGCGAAGAAGATGGCGTCCTTCGGGGCCGGCGAAATTCTGCTCACCAGCATGGACCGCGACGGCACGAAGAAGGGCTTCGACCTCGAGCTCACCCGCGCGGTGAGCGATGCCGTGAGCGTGCCGGTGATCGCCTCGGGCGGCGTCGGGACGGCCGAGGATTTCGCGGCCGGCGTCACGGCCGGCGGGGCGGACGCAGTGCTCGCGGCGAGCGTCTTCCATTTCGGCGAGCTCACCGTGCGGCAGGTCAAGGAGCACATGAGGTCGCGCGGCATCGAGGTGCGGCTGTGAGGGCTTTCCCATGGCGGTGAGCTTTCTGGACGAAGTCCCGTGGAACGAGCACGAATTGGTCGCGGCCGTGGCGCAGGACGCGGACTCCGGCAAGGTGCTGACCGTGGCCTGGATGAACCGCGAGGCGCTCGCCGAGACGGTCAAGGGCGGCCAGGCCGTGTACTGGTCGCGCTCGCGCAAGCGCTTGTGGCGCAAGGGCGAGGAGTCGGGCAACGTGCAGATCGTGCGCGAGGTGCGGCTGGATTGCGACGCCGACGCGGTGCTGCTGCTGGTGGAGCAGCGCGGCGGCATCGCATGCCACACCGGCCACGCTCGCTGTTTTTTCCGCAAACTCGAAGGGGAGAAGTGGGTGGAGGCGGAGCCGGTCCTCAAGGACCCCTCGCTCATCTACAAAAAATGAAGACCGGACTCTACGAGACGCTGGAACGGATCGCCGCCACGATCGAGGCGCGCAAGAAGGCCGACGCCAAGACCTCCTACGTGGCCAAGCTGCTCTCCGAGGGCGAAGATGCGCTGCTGAAGAAGATCGGCGAGGAGGCCACGGAGACCGTGCTCGCGGCGAAGGGCGGCGACCGGCTGCACCTCGTGCGCGAGGTGGCCGACCTCTGGTTCCACAGCATGATCGTGCTCGCGCGCCATGGCCTCGGGCCGGGCGACGTGCTCGCCGAGCTGCACCGGCGCGAGGGAATTCCCGGGCTCGACGAGAAGGCGGCGCGCAAGAAATGAAGAGCGACCCCAACTGTATTTTTTGCAAGATCGTCGCGGGCCAGATCCCGGCGAAGAAAGCCTACGAGGACGAGGAAGTCCTCGCCTTCCACGACATCCGGCCGCAGGCGCCGGTGCACCTGCTCCTCATTCCCAAGGCGCATGTCGCCACGCTCTACGACGCCGGGCCGGAGCACGTCGCGGCGCTGGGCAAGATGCTCGCGGTGGCGGGGCGCTTGGCGAGGGAAAGCGGCGCCGGCAACGGCTTCCGCACCATCATCAACACGGGCGAGGTGGGGCATCAGGAGGTGTATCATGTGCACATGCACGTGCTGGGCGGCCCGGAACCACTCGGGGCCATGCTCCAGCGCAGGAAACAGAATCCCTAAGGAGGCAACATGGGCTCGTTCAGCATCTGGCATTGGCTGATCGTCCTGGTGATCGTGATGCTGATCTTCGGCACCAAGAAGCTGCGCAACATGGGCGCGGATCTTGGCGGCGCCGTGCGCGGCTTCAAGGAAGGCATGCGCGAGGGCACGTCCGAGAAGTCCGAGCCGGCGCCGCAAGTGACCGGCAAGACGATCGAAGGCGAGGTCAAGGGCAAGACCGAATCCAAGGCCTGAGCCCGACGGCGCGCCGCCCGGCTCTCGCACAAGGCGCCCCCGGGCGCCTTTTTGTTCTGCGGAAACCGCAATGTTCGACATAGGCTTCTCCGAGCTCGTGGTGATCGGCGTCGTCGCCCTCGTGGTGATCGGGCCCGAGAGGCTGCCGCGCGTCGCGCGCACCGTCGGCCACCTCCTCGGCCGGCTGCAGCGGTACGTGAGCGACGTGAAGTCGGACATCAACCGCGAGATGGAGCTCGAGGACCTGAAGAAGGTGCGGGATTCGCTGCAGGAGACGGCGAGCTCGTTCGAGACCTCGGTGCGCAGCGAGCTCGCCAAGACCGAGACCGATCTCAACAAGTCGGTCGAGGCCATCGCCGGCGACGCCAGGCCGGAAGAGAAGAAGGCCGAAGTCGAAGCGAAGAAGCCCGAAGAAGCGAAGCCGTGAGCGACGTCCAGGAAAGCTTCATTTCTCACCTGGTGGAGCTGCGCCAGCGCGTCATGCGCGCGCTCGCCGCGGTGCTCGTGCTCTTCCTCGTATTCGCCTTCGCGTGGCCGGGTTCCGGCGCGATCTACGATTTTCTCGCCGTGCCGCTCATGACCGCGTTGCCCGAAGGCACCAAGATGATCGCCACCGGCGTCATCACGCCGTTCATGGTGCCGATGAAAGTGACCGCGCTCGCCGCCTTCGTGGTGGCGCTCCCCTATGTGCTTTACCAGGCCTGGGCCTTCGTCGCGCCCGGGCTCTACGAGCACGAGAAGAAGATCGGCCTGCCGCTGGTGATCGCCAGCACGGTGCTTTTCATCCTGGGCATGGCTTTCTGCTACTACTTCGTTTTTGTGCGCGTCTTCACCTTCATCCACGCGTTCGCGCCCAAGTCGATCACCCCGGCGCCGGACATCGACGCCTACTTCAGCTTCGTGCTCACGATGTTCATTGCCTTCGGCGTGACCTTCGAGATTCCCGTGGTGGTGGTGATCCTGGTGCGCATGGGAATCGTCACCGTCGCACAGCTGCGCGACGTGCGCCCCTACGTCATTGTCGGCGCGTTCGTGGTCGCCGCGGTGGTGACGCCGCCGGACGTGCTGTCGCAGCTCATGCTCGCGATCCCGATGTGCGTTCTCTACGAGGCGGGCATCTTCTTCGCCCGCTTTGTCGCTACCCGGCCAAAAAGCGTTCCACAAGATTCAGCTGATCCGGCACATTGAGCGCCGGAGCGTGCCCGCAGCCGGGGATGGTGACCACCTCGGCGCGCGGCCCGCGGCGCTTCATCTCCTCGGCCGTCTCGGCGAGCAGCAGGTCGGAGGACTCGCCCCGCAGGCATAGCGTCGGCGCCTCGATGCGGTCCCAGGCGTCCCACTGGTCGTAGTCGCGCGGGTGGTGCACGAACTGCAGCACCATGGCGGGATCGTAGTGCGTCGTGATGCCGCCGTCGGGTAGGCGACGCGCCGATGTTTCCGCGAGCCGACGCCATTGCGCGTCCGAGAGCCAGCCGTAGGGCTTGTAGACGGTGCGGAAGTACTGCTCGAGCTCGCTCATGCGCTCGAAGCGCGGCGGCTGGCCGGCGTAGGTGCGGATCCGCTCGACGGCCGCCTCGGCGATCTTCGGTCCCATGTCGTTCAGGACGAGGCGGCGGATGCGTCCCTTGAGCGCGCCGGCGGCGAGCCGCAAGCCGATTGCGCCGCCCATCGAGGTGCCGATCCAGTGGCATTCCCGGATGTGCAATTGATCGATAAGCGAGACGGCCAGCTTGCAGTAGAACTCGAGGCAGTACTCACGGGCCGGCTCCGGGCTCCATTGTGAAAGGCCGCGCCCGATGGTGTCCGGGCAGATGACCCGGTAGCGCGAGCAAAGATGCGCGGCGAGATCGTCCATGTCCCGGCCGGTGCGGGCAAGCCCGTGCCAGGCGACGACTGCCTCCGCCGCCGGATCGCCCCACTCCATGAAGTGGATCTCCCGTCCTTCGCAGGTGAGGTAGCGCGAGTTCACTTGCGCAGCTGGCCGACGATCCCGCGCGGGAAGTAGTAGACCGAGAGCACGAACAGTACGCCCAGCCAGAGGAGCCAGCGGTCCGGGTGGAAGAGCTCCGGCAGGAGGGGCAGCCCCTTGGCGCCCTCCGAGATCACCTTCATGGCGTCCTGCAGGTAGTTCTGCGCGACGACGAAAAGCGTGGCGCCCAGAACGGCGCCGTACATCGTTCCCATGCCGCCGATGACCACCATGAGGAGGATATCGACCATGATCGCGAAGTCGAGGGTCGTGTTCGGGCCCGTATAGCGCAGCCAGAGCGCATAGAGCGCTCCGGCAAGGGTCGCCACGAGCGCGCCCAGGCAATTCGCCGCCGTGCGGTAGATGACCGTCCGGTAGCCGAGCGCCTCGGCGCGGAAGTCGTTCTCGCGGATGGCAAGGAGCACGCGGCCGAACGGCGAGTTCACCACGCGCAGCAGCGCAAGGAAGAGCAGCGTCGCGGCCACGAAGACCGCGTAGTAGGCATTGAGGCGAGGCCTCAGGAGCTCGGGCACGCGGAAAGTAATGCCGTCTTCCCCGCCGGTGAAGCCGGAGAGTTGCGACGCGAGGATGGCGAAGAACGAGGCGACCGCGAGCGTGATCATGGCGAAGAAGATCGCCTTCACGCGCAGCGAGAACAGGCCGATGACGAACGAGAGCACGAGGGACGCGGCGAGCGCCGCCGCCGTGCCGACGGCGAGCGCCGTCCAGGTCGGCTCCATGCGCGCGACGGCGATGCCGATGCCGTAGCCGCCGATGCCGAAGAACATCGTATGCGCGAAGGAGACGATGCCGGTGTACCCGAGGAGGAGGTCGTAGCTCGCCACGAGCAGGATGAAGATGCATACGCGGGCCGCGACGTCGAGGGACCGCGTTCCAGGGAAGAGAAACGGCGCCGCCGCCAATGCGACGAAGATCGCGACGAGGAGGGACGAGAGGATCCGGCTGCGCGGCAGGTCGCCGGAGAGGAGGGAGCGGATCATGCCATTTGCTCGCGCATGTTCATGCCTTCCCCACCGGGTAAAGGCCGCGCGGCCGCCAGAGCAGGATGAGCACCATGAGCAGGATGTTGGACCCGAGCGCCACCTTCGGGGCGAGGTACCCGACGTAATTGGCGACCAGGCCGACGAGGAGCGCGCCGACGAAGCAGCCGGTCACCGAGCCCAGGCCGCCGATGATGATCACGATGAAGATGAGCACCATCATTTGCGCGCCGATCGTCACGGTCACCGACTCCTGGTACATCCCCCAGAGCGCGCCGCCGAGGCCGGCGAGCGCCGAGCCGGCGACGAATACGCCCACGAAGAGCCGCCGGATGCGGTAGCCCATCGCCTCGACCATTTCGCCGTTCTCGACGCCGGCGCGGATGAGGAGGCCGAGCCGCGTGCGGTTCAGCGTGAGCTCCATCGCGGCGAAGATCAGCACGCCGACGAGCACGGCGGCGAGCCGGTAGCGCTCCAGCGCGATGTCGCCGAGGAGGACCGCTCCGCGCAACGGCTCCGGCCGCTCGAGCGGCAGCAGGTCCGGTCCCCAGACGACGTGGATCAGCTGCTCGGCGACGATCATGCCGCCGGTGGTGATGAGGATCTGCTTCAGGTGCTGGCCGTAGACCGGCTTGATGATGACCCGCTCGAAAAAGAGCCCGAGCAGCCCCGCCACGAGCATGGCGGCCACCATGGACGGGAGGAGGGCCGCCAGCGTGCCGCCGAAAAGTTTCATCGACGACACGGCCACATAGGCGCCGATGGCGATGAAGAGGCCGTGCGCGAAGTTCATCACGTCCATCAAGCCGAAGACGAGCGTCAGTCCCGAGGCCATGATGAAGATGAGCAGCCCCATTGCGACCCCCGCCACCGTGAGCGTGACCCAGGTCGAGGGCGAGCCCACCAGCGCCGCAGCGCCGGCCGCCAGCGCGGCGAGGAGCGCGAAGGGCACCCAGTCGAATCCCGCGGCTTTCACTGGTGCGCCTCCAGGCTCAAGCCAAGCAGGCGGTTCTGAAGCGCCTCGTCGGCGGCGAGGTCGGCCATGCGGCCGGTGTGGACGATGCGACCGGAATCCATCACCGCCACCGAGTCGCCGAGCGAGCGCGCGGCATGGAAGTTCTGCTCGACCATCAGGATGGTCAGGCCGGTCTTCTTCAGCTCGGCGAAGGCGGCGATGAGGTTATTGATGATGGCCGGTGCGAGGCCCTTGGTGGGCTCGTCGATCAGCACGAGCCTGCGCGGCTCGACGATCGCGCGCGCGATGGCGAGCATCTGCTTCTGCCCGCCGGAGAGGTTGCCTGCAGGCAGGTGCCAGAACTTCTTCAGCGCCTCGAAGAAGCGGAAGATCCACTCGAGGCGCGCTTCGTCCGGCGGGCCGTTGCGCGCGGCGAGCAGCAGGTTCTCGCGCACCGTGAGCCCCGCGAAGATGCCCATCGACTCGGGCACGTAGCCCACGCCGAGGCGGGCGACGTCGGGCGTGGCGAGCGACGCGATCTGGCGGCCGTCGAACTCGATCGTTCCGGACGATGCGCGCCACAGGCCCATGATGGTGCGCAGGCAGGTCGTCTTTCCCGCGCCATTGCGTCCGAGAAGCATCGTCAGCTCGCCGCGCGGCACGGCAAAGTCGACGCCCTGCAGGATGTGATAGCGCCCGATGTGGGTATGCACGCCGGCCAACGCCAGGAGATCATTTGGCATTGGTAATCCCCAGATAGGCTTCCTGCACGACCGGCGAGGCGATGACCTCCTCCGGCACGCCGTCGGCGACGAGCGCCCCCTGGTGCAGGACGATGATCCGGTCGGCGAGCGAGCGCACCACGTCCATCTTGTGCTCGACGAGAAGGATGGTCTTGTCCTTCTGCGCCTTGATCTCGTGGATGAGGTCCAGGATCACCGGCACCTCGTCGACGCTCATGCCGGCGGTCGGCTCGTCGAACATGAAGATCGCCGGCTCGAGCGCGATCAGGATCGCGACCTCGAGCTTGCGCTGGTCGCCGTGCGGCAGGTTGGCGACGATCTCGCCTTCCTTGTCCTTCATCGCGACGGCGGCGAGGATCTCGTCGGCGCGTGCCAGCAGGTCCGCGTGGTCGCTCCACACGCTCCACAGGTTGAAGCCGCGGTGGTGCGTGCCGGGGCGCGTCGCCTGCACCGCGAGCCGCACGTTCTCCAGCACCGTGAGCCGCGGGAACAGGTTGGTGAGCTGGAACGCGCGGCCGAGACCGGCGCGCGTGCGCTGCGAGGCGGGCTT
>JBLNDP010000257.1:0-3605 GCA_050261755.1 Clostridia bacterium | reverse complement strand
CTCGTGATCGAGTATGACTACCCGCTCTAGCGGGCTCGGCGGGGGACTCAAGCCCTACCTGGAAGCGGCGCCGCTCGCCGCGCTCTTCCTCGGCATCTCCTCCGGGTTCGGCTTCGCCATGATCGGCGCGACCCTCACCACGCGGCTGGCCCAGCACGGCATCAGCAAGAGCTCCGTCACCGCGTTCGCGCTGACGTTCCTCGCCTACAACTTCAAGTTCCTGTGGGCGCCGCTCGTGGACAACGTTCACTTGCCGCTCCTCGGCCGCTTCGGCCAGCGGCGCAGCTGGCTCTGGCTTGCCGGCGTGCTGGTCATGGCGGCGGTCGTTTTCCTCGGCGCCGCGGACCCGGGCGAGGCGCTCGGGCTGGTGGCGGTGGCCGCCATCGCCGTGGGCTTCGCCGGCGCGACCTTCGACATCGTCATCGATGCCTACCGCATCGAGCTGCTCGAGCCGCGCCAGCTCGGCGCCGGCTCCGGCATGTCGCAGTACGGCTGGCGGATCGGCTCGGCCGCGGCCGGCGGCCTCGCGCTGGTGCTCGCGAGCCGCTTCGGTTGGGCGGCCGCCTACGCGGCCTGCGCGGCCTTCGCCTTGCCCGCGATGCTGGCGGGCGTCGTGATGGGCGAGCCCAAGCGCCACCGCGAGCCGAGCCCGGCGCGCGGGGTCGCCGCGGCGCTCGCCGCCTATCTCGCGCCGCTTTCGGACTTCCTGCGGCGGCGAGGCGCGCTCGTCGTGCTCCTCTTCATCCTCATCCACAAGATCGGCGACACGCTCGCCAACCTGACGCTGAGGCTGCTCTTCCAGGACCTGGGCTTCAGCAACGACGAGGTGGCGTTCTACGACGTCGGCGTCGGGTTCGTCGCGCTGCTCGCCGGAGTCTTCGTCGGCGGCGTGCTCTATGCCCGGCTGGGGATGAAGCGCTCGGTGCTCGTCAGCCTGGTCCTCATGGCGATTTCCAACCTGAGCTTCGCCGCGCTCGCCGCGGCGGGCCACAGCAATGCCGGCATGGCGGCCGCGGTCGGCTTCGAGAACTTCGCCAGCGGCATCGGCGGCGTGACGGTGGTCGCCTACCTTTCGGCGCTCTGCGACCTGCGCTTCACCGCGAGCCAGTACGCGCTGCTCTCCGCGCTCGCGAGCATCGCGGGGCGGGTGGTCACGGGCACGATGGTGGGCCGCCTGATCGAGGCGATGGGCTACGTCAACTTCTACCTGCTGACCACTGCCGTGGCGCTGCCCGGCGTGGTCCTCTTCTGGATGATGATGCGCTCTGGGCTCGCCGACTTGTCGATCGGCAGCGCGGGAAAGAACGGCAGCTAGCCGCGCTTCCGCCGCCTACGTTTCGCGACCTTGGCCGCCTGCTTGCCAAGGGCGGTGCGCGTTTTTTTCGGCAGGTGCGCGATCGTGCGCTTGCGCCGTGCCGCGGCGGCGGCCTTCTTGATGTTGCGCCGCGCTGCGGCTTTCTGCTTAGGCGAGGCCATGGCCCTGCTGCCAGCAAGAAATAAGCCGCTCTTAGCGGCGGCGTTTGCGTTTCCACAAGGCGAACGCCATCAAGGCGACGATGCCGATGTTCAGGACGAGCGCCGAGACGCGGATCCATGTGACCCGGCGCGAGATCTCGTAAAGCTCGAGCGGCACGTAGATGGCGCCGCTTACCGCCGCGACCCATTCGCCCCATGCGCGCTCGAACCAGAGGCCGTAGGCCTCGGTGAAGCGCACGGCGGCATAGGCGAGCACTAGGGAAGCGATGAGCCAGAGCTGCGGATTGGTCGCGTCCTCGACGATGCGCAGGAACACGTCCGGGTAGCTCTTGCCGGCGTTGAGATGCAGGCGGCCGACGAGCTCCACGGCGAGGTGCCGGAAGTCGCGCGGTATGAAGTAGAAGAGCCCTCCCGCGGCGAGGAGGGCCAGCAGGCCCTTGAGCGCCTCGAAGACCGCGACGGCGCGCAGGCCTTCGAGGAGTGCCTTGCGCCCCGCGCGGTCCATCGGGTCAGGCGCCGCCGCAGCGGTAGACCGCGATGCTGCCGAAGAAATTGGGAAGCAGCGTGACGGGCTTGCCGTCGTGCAGCACGAGCCGCTCGCGCACGCGGATGCCGATGCGCCGGCAGAGGTCCTCGAAGTCGGCGATCGTGCAGTGGTGCACGTTGGGCGTCTCGTACCACTCGTAGGGAAGGGTGTCCGACACCGGCATGCGGCCGAGCGCGACCTGGGCGCGGGCGCTCCAGTGGCCGAAGTTCGGGAAGCTGACGATGGCTTCGCGGCCGACGCGCAGCATCTCGCGCAGCAGGAACTCCGTGCGGTGGATCGTCTGCAGGGTTTCCGAGAGGATCACGTAGTCGAAGGAGTGGTCCGAGAAAAGCGACAGCCCGCTTTCGAGGTCGGACTGGATGACGTTCACGTCGTTCGCGACGCAGGCGATCACGCTGTCGTCCTCGATCTCGACCCCGTAGCCGGGCGCCTCGCACGCCTGCCAGAGGTAGCGCAGGAGCGAGCCATCGCCGCAGCCGAGGTCGAGCACGCGCGCGCGCGGCGCCACCCACTGCGCGATGGCGGCGAGGTCGGGGCGGGCGGCGAGCAGCGCCTTCTCGGCTTCGTTCATAGCGGGATGTTGGCGAAGTAGGCGCGCAGCGCGGAGTGGTAGCGCGGGTCCTCGAGCAGGAACGCGTCGTGGCCGCCCGGGGCATCGATGTCCAGGTACGACACGATGCGCCGGTTGTCGAGGAGCCCCCGCACGATCTCGCGCGAGCGCTCGGGCGCGAAGCGCCAGTCGGACTTGAACGAGACCACGAGGAAGGCCGCCTGCGCGCGCGCGAGGGCCGCGGTCAGGTTGCCGCCGAAATCCGCCGCCGGATCGAAGTAGTCGAGCGCCTTGGTGATGCGCAGGTAGGTGTTCGCATCGAAGTAGGTCGAGAACTTCTCGCCCTGGTAGCGCAGGTAGGACTCGACCTCGAAGTCGACGTCGAAATCGAAGCCGAGCGCGCCGCGGCGCAGCAGCCGCCCGAACTTCTCCATCATGGCGTCGTTGGAGAGGTACGTGATGTGGCCGATCATGCGCGCGATGCGCAGGCCGCGCGCCGGAACGACGCCCTTCTCGTAATAGTGCCCGCCGTGGAAATCGGGGTCCTGCAGGATCGCCTGGCGCGCGACCTCGTTGAAGGCGATGTTCTGCGCCGAGAGCCTGGGCGCGGCGGCGATGACGAGCGCGTGGCGCACGCGCTCCGGGTAAGAGAGCGTCCACTGCAGCGCCTGCATGGCGCCGAGCGAGCCGCCCATGACGGCGGCGAAGCGCTCGATGCCGAGCCGGTCGGCGAGCCGCGCCTGCGCCTCCACCCAGTCTTCCACCGTCACGACGGGAAAGTCCGCGCCCCAGGGCTTGCCGGTCGCCGGGTTCACGGTTGCCGGTCCGGTCGAGCCGAAGCAGCTGCCGAGGTAGTTGGACCCGACCACGAAGAACCGCCGGGTATCGAGCGGCTTCCCGGGACCGACGAGGTTGTCCCACCAACCGACGTTCTCGTTGTCATCCTTGTAGAAACCCGCCACATGGTGAGACGCATTGAGTGCGTGGCAAACGAGTACGGCGTTCGAGCGCGCGGCGTTCAGCTCGCCATAG
>JBLNDP010000256.1:0-15508 GCA_050261755.1 Clostridia bacterium | reverse complement strand
GGATCACCTCGAGCTGGTCGCCGCCGCCGAAGATGCCGACCGGCAGCATGCCCGCGGCGTGGACGATCTCGCGCGGCACGTAGATCGGCATGTAGCCGATCGCCTTGCGTCCCGGCGCCGCGGCCTTCCACTGCTTCACGGCATTGAAGTCCAGGTCCTCGAAGAGCGCCTCGCAGCGCTTCACGATTGCCTGAACGCCCGAGGGCGTTCCCCCTGCCTCGCTCATCGGTGCTCCCATCTTGGCTGGCGTTTCTCTATGAAGGCGGTCAGGCCCTCGTTGGCGTCGCGCGTCGCCATGAGGCTCTCCAAATAGAGCGCCTCGACGTCCTCGATGCGGACGCGCGCCAGGTCCGCAAACGGCTGGCGCGCCGCGCGCACCGCCATGGCGAGGGACGCCGCGCTCTTGTCCTTCAGGTGATTGTCGAAATAGGCAAGCGCAGCGGCCGAGGGGTCCTCCGCCACTTCGTTGGCGAGCCCCCAATCCAGCGCGGCACGGGAATCGATCGAGCGGCCCGAGTACAGCAGGTCCTCGGCGCGCGCCTGGCCGATACGGAGCGGCAGCAGCACCGACGCCGCGGGCGCGAACACGCCGAGCTTCATCTCCGGCTGGCCGAGCCTCGCGTCGGCACCGAGAAATAGCAGGTGACCGGCGAGCGCGAATTCCAGCCCGCCGCCCAGGCATTGGCCGCGCGCGGCGACCAGGATGGGGCGGGGCCAGTCGAGCATCTCGCCGACGAGCCCGTGCAGGCCCTTCAGCATCCGCTCGCACTGCTCCGGCAGGTGCTCCTCGACGCTCGCGCCGAAGGAGAAATGCGGCCCCTCGTGGTCGACCAGCGCCGCCAGCAGGCCCTTGTTGCTTCTATTTCGCGTCAACACCTCGCGAATCGCGGCGATCATCTCCGCGTCGATCAGGTTGGCCTTCGGGCGGGCGAGCCGCACGCGCAGCAGCGCCCCTTCCCGCTCGAGCCACACCTTGAGCGGCGCGGCCCCGTCGCTCACGCCTTGCCCTTCGGCTGGATCTCGTCGTGCAGGCCGCCGACCCACGCCTGCCCGGCGGCGATCTTCTGGCGCAGGCGGACGAAGTCGACCTCGCGATCGTCCTTCGGCCCTTCGTTGAAGGCGGTGAAGCCCGCGCGCGCCTCGGTGACCATGTTGAGCGCGAGCCAGGCGCGCGAGTTCTCCTTGTTGCGGTTCCAGGCGTCGAGCTTGGGCTTCCGCAGCTCCTCGACCGTCTTCGTCGTGCAGTCCGGGAAGGTGAGCAGGATCTTCGCGCACAGCTCCTCGACCTTCGCGTCGAGCGCCGACAGGTCCACCGTGCCGCGCTTCATGAGCTCCTTTCCGGCCTTCAGCGCGTCACCGGTCTTGCTCTTTCCAAAAGCCTGTCTTCCAAAAGAGTCGTAGACGCGATCGACCTCCACGAGCGGGTTCGGCACGAACTTGCCGTCGACCTTCAGGCCTGGCGTGATGTCGGTGAGCATGCCCATGTGGTACGCCTCGTGCGCGGAGAACGGCTCGCACAGCACGCAGGCGGCCATGGCGCGCTCCGCGCCGATGACCACCGGGAGGAAGTCGGTGGCGCCGCCGATCGGCGCCGAGCCGTGCTTGGGCCCCGCCTGGCCGAAGCGGGCGAGGTCCTGGGCGACCGAGAAGTCGCACGCCATGCCGATCTCCTGCCCGCCGCCGATGCGCATGCCGTTCACGCGGCAGATCACCGGCTTGTCGCAGGCCAGGATGGCCGAGACCATGTCGTTGAACAGGCGCATGTACTGGCGGTATTCCTGCGGCCGGCCGGCGTAGTACTCGGCGTACTCCTTGGTATTGCCGCCGGTGCAGAACGCCTTGTCGCCGACGCCGGTGAAGACGACGCAGCTCACGTCGCGCGCGTTGGAGGCGGCGCGGAAGGCGAGGATCACCGCCTTCACCATCTCGGTCGTGTACGAGTTGTACTGGGTGGGGTTGTCGAGCCAGATCCAGGCGTTGTAGAGGCCGGGGGCCGGCTTGCCGCCCGGCTCGGCGGCGGGACGGCGCTCGATGCGCACCCCCGGCACGGCGATCTCCGCCAGGTCGTGGCTCCTCAGGAAGAAGGTCTCGGGGGCGGCGGCCATGCTGTCCTCCTCTAAATAAGCATTCAAATACCGATTTAGCCCGTCGAGCGATAGATAACGCCGAAAAAAACGGGGCAACTTGATATGCCTCAAGGTTCCTGCGGGCCGATCGGCCAGATTGCAGCTCATGCGCGAATCCGTCTCGATCGCCCTGGCGGGCAGCGGCGGCGCCGGCGTCATGACCGCCGGCAATATGTTGCTGGAGGCCGCGGCCGCCGCCGGCTACTACGGCCTCATGACGCGGACCAGCGGCCCGCAGATCCGCGGCGGCGAGGCGGCCGCGATGCTCCGCATCGCAACATTTCCAACGGACGCGCAGGCCGACGGCTTCGAGGTGCTCGCGGCGATCGACTGGCAGAACGTCGGCCGCTTCGCCGCCGAGCTGCCGCTCGGGCCGCAGAGCCTGCTCGTGGGCGACCCGGCCCAGGGCGAGCCGCCGGAAATCTTCACCCGGACCGGCGCGCGCTACCTGCCGCTGCCGCTCAAGGAGCTCTCGGCCAAGATCCCGGGCGCGTGGCCCAACATGGTGGCCCTGGGAGCCCTGGCCGCGCTGATCGGCCTTCCGCTCGAGGCGCTCGAGGCGGCGGCGCGCAAGTCGATGAAGAAGGGCCTCGAGCCTGGCCTTGCCGCGCTGCGGGCCGGTTTTGCCTCGTCCCTCCCCAAGGATTTCGTACTGGAAAATTCGAAGACGAACGGCGCCCGTTGGCTCATCAGCGGCAACGAGGCGGCCGGCTACGGCGCCCTGCGCGGAGGGGTGCGCTTCGTCGCCGCGTATCCGATCACGCCTGCGACGGAGCTCCTGGAGTGGCTGGCGCCTGCGCTGACGAAGGTCGGCGGCACGCTCGTGCAGGCGGAGGACGAGCTCGCCTCCATCAACATGGCGCTCGGCGCCTCGTATGGCGGCGTGCCGGCGCTCACCGCGACCTCCGGTCCGGGCCTGTCGCTCATGATCGAGTCGCTCGGCCTCGGCGTGGCCGCCGAGCTGCCGGTGGTCGTCGTCGACGTGATGCGCACCGGCCCCTCCACCGGCATCGCGACGAAGAGCGAGCAGGCGGACCTCAACCTTGCGCTGTATGGAATGCACGGCGACGCGCCGCACGTCGTCGTGGCGCCGAATTCCGTCGAGGACTGCATCGCCGCCACGCAGTGGGCGGTCGGCCTCGCGGAGTCGCTCCAGGTCCCGGCGATCGTGCTCTCCGACCAATACTTCGGCCAGGCAAGGGCTATCGTCGACAAGCCGCTTCTCGAAGAAAGATCTTTTCCCCGTGTGAAGGCGAATGGGGAAGCACCTTATAAGCGCTATGCCGTGACGCCCTCGGGCGTCTCGCCGATGGCGATTCCCGGCACGGCCGGCTGCACCTATACGGCCGACGGCCTGGAGCACAATGAGCGCGGCACGCCCTCCTCCCAGGCCGCCGACCACCTCGCGCAGATGGACAAGCGCGCCCGCAAGCTCTCCCAGCTCGACCCGGGCGACGCGTGGGCGAGCATCGAGGGCGAAGGCGACGTCGCGGTCATCACGTTCGGCTCCTGCACCGCGCCGGTCAGGGAAGCGATCGCGAAACACAAGAACATCAAGCTGGTCTCGCTGCGCCTGCTTTCCCCGGCGCAGCCCGCCCGGCTGAAGGCGGCGCTCGAAGGCGTGAAGCGAGTCCTCGTCGTGGAGCAGAACCACGGGGGCCAGCTCCTGCGCTACCTGCGCGCCGAGTACGGCCTGCCCGGCGAGGTGAAGAGCCTGCGCCGCCCTGGGCCGCTGCCCTTCCGACCTGCCGAGATCCTCGCCGCCCTATGAACGCACCCGCCACCATCCAGGCGCTCGCCGCCAAGGACTTCAAGTCCGACTACAAGCCGGTCTGGTGCCCCGGATGCGGCGACTACTCGGTGCTCACCGCGATCACGAAGGCGCTCGCCATGCTGCAGCTGCGGCCCGAGAACGTGGCCGTGGTGTCCGGCATCGGCTGCTCCTCGCGGATTCCGGCCTATACCACCTGCTACGGCTTCCACGGCGTGCACGGCCGCTCGCTGCCCGCCGCCACAGGGCTCAAGGTGGCGCGGCCCGAGCTCACGGTGCTCGTGGCGAGCGGCGATGGCGACGGCTACTCGATCGGGGGCAACCACTTCCTGCACGCGTGCCGCCGCAACGTCGACCTGACCTACATCGTCATGGACAACCACGTCTACGGCATGACGAAGGGGCAGCCCTCGCCCACCACCGAGCCCGAGTGGCGCTCCAAGCTCGCGCCGGCCGGCACCGGCGTGCGCGAGTTCCATCCGCTCGTCATCGCGCTCGCTTCGGGCGCCAACTTCATCGCCCGCGCCTTTTCCGGCGACCCGAACGGCTGCGCGGCGCTCATCGCCGACGCGGTGCGCCATCCAGGCTTCTCCTTCATCGAAGTGCTCTCGCCCTGCGTCACGTTCCGGCCGGAGCAGCGCGCCTGGAAGGACGCGGCGCGCCCCGCGCCCGTGGCGCCGACCGACGACCCGGCGCGCGCGGCGCGGCGCCTCATGACGGACGACGGCTTCAACATCGGCGTGCTCTACAAGGGCAGCCGCCCGCCCTACCACGCCGCGTCGGCGGCTAGCCGCCCCGTGGAGGAGCTCGAGGAAGGATTCCGGCTATGATCGACGACGACTACGCGGCCTTCATGTCGCGCGCCTACGCGATCGAGCTCGAGGCGACCGAGCGCTACGCCCAGTTCGCCGACCAGCTCGACACGCACAACAACCGCGAGGTCGCGGGCCTCTTCCGCAAGCTGGCGGAAATCGAGGCGCTGCACGCGAAGCGGATCCTTTCGGAAATGAACTGGCCCACCGTCCCGGTCCTCCCGCCCGCGTACGCCTGGGAGGGGCCGGAGGCGCCGGAAACGGCGCCCTTCGACGCGCTTCACTACCTGATGCAGCCCTGGCACGCGCTCGATATCGCGCTGCGCTGCGAGCAGGAGGCGCACGCCTACTACGAAGGGATAGCCGCCAGCCGCGCGCCGGCGCGCGTGCGCGAGGCCGCGAAGGAAATGGCCGCCGAGGAGGTGGAGCACGTGCGCCTCATCCGCGAATGGATGAAGAAGGTGCCGCAGCCTGCGCAAGGCTGGGACGAGGACCCGGACCCGCCGCGCATGAACGAATGAGAGTCCTCGCGCCTCAGGGCTGGAAGGCGCCGGTCGGCTACTCGAACGGCATCGCCGCGCGCGGCACCGTCGTCTTCGTCGCCGGTCAGGTCGGCTGGAATGCCCAGCAGGAATTTTCTTCCCCGGAAATCGTTCCGCAGTTCGAGCAAGCCCTGGAGAACGTCCTGGCGGTCCTTGCCGAGGCCGGCGGCAAGCCATCGCACATCTGCCGGATGACCGCCTACTGCTGCGACAAGCCCGCCTACCTGGCGGCGCGCGCCGAGCTGGGTCGCATCTGGAAGCGGCTCATGGGCCGGCACTATCCGGCGATGAGTATGATCTTCGTGTCGGACCTCCTCGACTCGCCCGGAAAGATCGAGCTGGAGGCGACCGCCGTGATCCCAGAAAAATGAGCCGAGGAGAAGTGAAATGAAAGGCCTCAAAGGCAAGACCGCCATCGTCACCGGAGGCGCGGCCGGCATCGGCGCGGCGATCGTCGCGCGGTTCAAGGAAGAAGGCGTGAAGACCATCGTCTTCGACCTGAACGGCGAGAAGAAGGTGGACATCACCGACTACGACGCGGTCAAGCACGCCGTCGCCGACGCGGGCGCCGTGGACATCCTCGTCAATAACGCCGGCTGGGACATGTTCAAGCCCTTCCTGAAGACCGATCCCGCCTTCTGGCAGAAGATCCTCTCCATCAACCTGGTCGGCGCCATGAACGTCCTCCACTGCGTGCTGCCCGGCATGGTGGAGCGCGGCGGCGGCAAGGTGGTGACCATCGCCTCCGACGCCGGGCGCGTCGGCTCCTCGGGCGAGGCGCCCTACTCGGCCTGCAAGGGCGGCCTCATCGCGCTCACGAAGACGCTGGCGCGCGAATTGGCCATGAAGAACATCCAGCTCAACGTGGTGTGCCCGGGCCTGACGGAGACCGGCATGCTCGAGGCCTTCATGCAGGGCGCCGGCAACCCCGAGAAGCTGCGCGAAGCCTACCGGCGGGCGATCCCGATCGGGCGGCTCGGCAAGCCCGAGGACCTCCCCGGGGCCGTCGCCTTCTTCGCAAGCGCCGATGCGGACTTCATCACCGGCCAGGTGATCAGCGTCTCAGGCGGCCTGACGATGCACGGCTGACCGCGCTCTAGACATTGGCGGGCCGCTTGACGAAGCTCGCCCGGACGAGCGCCAGCAGCGCGACCACGGTGAGCGTAATTCCCGTGACGACGTAGAACGCGTTCGCGAGGCCGTAGCGGTCCGCGAAGAATCCCATCGCGAACGGGGTGGTGAGGAGCGAGATGTTCCAGCCGACGCCGCCGAGCGCGAGCGCCGAGCCCCGCTCTTCCGGCCGGCTCGCCTCGGAGATGGTCATCTGGAAGTACAGCGTCATCGCGCCGGAGCCGATCCCCGCCGCGAAGAGCCAGAGGCCGGTGGCGGCGAAATGAGAGGCGGTCGCCGGGATCAGGCCGGTGGCGAGGACCATCAGGAGGCCGCACCAGACGGGCCACGGCGTGCCCAGCCCGCCCCGGACGAAGCGCGAGGCGATCAGCGCCGCGCCGATCGCGCCGACCGAGCGCAGCGCGAGCAGCACGCCGGAGACGTCCTCCGGGTAGCCGGCATGGCTGAGGAGCAACGGATAGAACGAAAGCGCGAGCGAGAACGGCACCGCCGAGAGGTACGCGCACAGGATCGAGTAAAGCAGGATCGGCTTGCGCAGCAACGCTCCATACGCCTTGAAGGGCGAGTGCCGCGCACCTTGGCGCGGTAGGCCCACGCGGGACGCGAACGCCGCGGCGAACGCGAAGAGCGCCGAGAGCGCCAGCGCGAGGAACGTGAGCCGGAACCCGACCGCCACGAGGAGCGCCCCGCAAAGGAGGTTGCCGGCGATCTGGCCGAAGTTCGTCATCGCGTTGAGGCGGCCGAGGTGCGCGCCCCGCTCGCCGGGCAGCTCGCTCGCCATCGCCCAGACCGCCGGCCAGAAGATCGCCCGCGAGAGAACCAGGCCCAGCTGCGCAACCAGGAGCATCCAGAAGCCCTGCGCGACGATCAGCCAGGCGGCCGCCAGCGTCATCGCGCAGATGGAAGCCAGCAGGATCCTTCGCCCGCCGATGCGATCGTTCCAGGCGCCGCCGAAGAGGTTCAAGGGGGCCTGGGCGAGCACCGGCACGGAGATGAGGATGCCGATCTGCGTGTTGGACAGCCCCTGCGAAGCCGCATAGAGGGGAAGCGCCATCCAGCTCATCCCGTGCCCCAGGTTCCAGGCGAGGGAGGCGAAATAGAACGGCCGGTACGTCATCGCCGGCCTAGCCGCCGCCCAGGGCCTCGAGGCATGCGCGGGCGACGTGCATCCGCTCTTCATCCGCCTGCATGAGCGTGCGCGCCACGCGCGCGCGCGGCCCGGTCGCTTCGATCGGCGCGACCAGGTTCGCATCCTCCTGGTCGACCAGCAGGAGATCCGCGAGGCGAGCGTAGAAGCGCGCGATCTCGATCGACGACGCTTCGAGGCCGAGCTCCGTCATGATCTTCGCGGCGGGTCCCTTCACCGCGCGGCCGCCGATGATCGGCGAGACCGCCACCGCGCGCACGCTGCGATTCTCGATCGCCTCGCGCACGCCGCGCAGCGCCAGGATCGGCGCGACGCTGAGGTACGGATTGGAAGGGCAGAAGACGATGCCGCGAAGGTCCGGCCGCTTAAGCGCCGCCGCGAAGTCTGGCGACGGGCTCGCCTCGCCGGCGCCGCGGTATTCGATTCGGCGCACGCGCGGCTCGCAGCGCCGGCGCACGAAGTATTCCTGGAACTCGAGCTCGCCCGCGTCGGTATGGACGATCGTCCTGACCGGGTCGTCCGACATCGGCACGACGGCATGGCGCACTTTCGAGGCTTCGCATAGCGCGCGGGTGACGCCGGAGAGGGATTCCCCGCCGGCCAGGCGCCGCGTGCGCTCGACGTTCGTGGCGAGGTCGCGGTCGCCGAGCCGGAACCAGGTCGGCCCGCCCAGCCGGCCAAGGGCCTCCATGAAGCGCCACGATTCGTCTGCCTGCCCCCAGCCCGTCTCCGGGTTGGCGATGCCCGCGAGCGTGTACATGACCGTGTCGAGGTCCGGCGAGACATGCACGCCGAGATGGCTGAAATCGTCGCCCGTGTTCACGACGATGACGAGCTCCTCGGGCGGCAGCACGCGCGAGAGCCCGAACGCGAGCTTCGCGCCTCCCACGCCGCCGGCAAGCGCGAGGATCATCGAAAGAGGTCTTTCTCCCGCGGACGCTGCAGCTCGGTGGCATTGCCCTCGCGCCTGGGGTACGGCACGCCGCGGATCAGCACGATCGGCCGGCCTTCCGCGCTCTGCCCCATGAGCGCCGACGCGGCGGCGGCGAGCTCGTCGGCCATTCCGACCTCCGTGATCTGCAGCTTGCGCCCGATGCGGTCGGGCTCTCCCCGCAGGTCCAGCAGCCCCGGGAGGCCGGCAGCGCCGATCGCCGTGCCGATCGTCCCCTGGCGCCAGGCGCGGCCGAGGCTGTCGTTGATGATCACGGCCACGTCGACGCCCGCAACGGCGCGCAGCGCCGCGCGCAGCCGGGCGGCGCTCGCGTCCGGATCCACCGGCAGGAGCAGCGCACGCTCGCGCCCGCGCTCGTCGGGCTCGACGTTCGATTGATCGACGCCGGCGTTGGCGAGCACGAGCCCCCGTCGGTCCTCGACGATGAGCACGCCCGGGACGGTGCGCAGCACCTCGCGCGACTCGCGAAGCACCAGCTCCACGTAGCGAGGATCCTTGAGGCAGCGTGCGGCGAGCTCCTGCGCGCGCGCGGACGGCTGGACCTCGTCCAGCACCGCGAATCGTCCCTCCGACTTGGAGACGATCTTCTGCGCGAGAACCACCACGTCCCCCTCCGCGAGCGTCAATCCCATAGCCGCGCACGACGCCGCGACGATTCGCGCCAGGTCGTCGCCCGCGCGGATCGTGCCGACCTTCTCCAGCGAAACCAGCTCGAGGCGCGCCATGGAACCTTAGGGAAGGCCCGTGATGCAGATGCCGGCGTCCGGCACCTTGTACGCGCGGTTGATCGCGATGAGCAGGGAAGTCAGCGCCTCGGCCGCCGCCGAATTGGCGAGCGGGCCGGCATCGATTCCCTTCAGGCCCGCATCGCGCGCGAGCTCGATCACCTGCCGGCGGGCTTCCTTGTCGTCGGCGCAGACGAGGACGTCGCATGCGATCTCGTAGTCGAGCTTCTTCAGCTTGTGCGCCGAGACGTTCTGGAACGCCGAGACGACCTTAACGTCCGGGCCGAGCTCCTTCTGCACCAGGACGACGCACGAGCCTCCCGCCGGGAGCTGGACCGTCGCGACCTTCGGCGGCACCAGCGGCACGGTGACGTCGATGAACGTCTTGCCGGAAAGCACGGGCTTCAGGGCACGCGCGGTTTCCATCTGCGCCGCAAAGGGCACCGTGAGCGCGACGATCGATGCCTGCGACGCGGCCTCGGCGCTGGAGGCGCCTTCCAGCGACCCGCCCCGCAGCAACAGGGCACGAAGGTCCGCCGCCGCGGCAGCCGCCTTGGCTGAGTCGCGCGAGCCGATGATGACCCGATGGCCGGCCGCGGCCCAGCGCAGCGCGAGGCCGCTTCCTTCGGCTCCGGTTCCGCCGATGACCGCGATGGTCTTCGGCTCGCTGGAGATTCGATAGCTCATGTTCCCTTTCCGCTCGTGGCTAGAAATTGGGCTCGCGCTTCTCGAAGAGCGCGGCGAGGCCCTCGCGATGCTCGCTGCCCGTGACGGCGATCGCTTGCGCCTGGGCTTCCGCCTCCAGCGCCGTCGCCAGGTCCGACACGGCTCCGGCGGTCACGAGGCGCTTCGCCGCAGCCTGGGCGCCGGGCGCCCCCTTCGCGAGGCGATGCGCCAGCGTGGCGGCCTCGGCCGCGAGAGCGCCATGCGGCACGACGCGGTTGACCAGGCCGATGCGTTCCGCAGCGGCCGCGTCGATGATGTCGCCCGTGAGCACGAGCTCCTTGGCGCGGGCGATGCCCACGAGCCTCGGCAGGAGCCATGACGCGCCGGCATCCGGGACCAATCCCACCTTGGCGAAGACCTCGCCGAAGCGCGCACGGTCGGAAGCGATGACCAGGTCGCACCCCAGGGCAAGGTTGCATCCCGCTCCCAGCGCGTAGCCATCCACGGCGGCGATCGTCGGCTTCGGGAAGCCCACGAGCCGCAGCACGAGCCGGTTCAGGATGCGGACGCGCTCGAGGTGCTCCTCGCGCGTCGGCGTGCGCTCGCGCAGCGTCTTCATGTCTCCCCCGGCGGAGAAGTGCTCCCCCGCGCCGGTCAGGATCACCGCCCGCGCCTTCGCATCGCGCTCGAGGGCGTCGAATACCTCGATCAGCCTCAAGCGCATGGGGACGTCGATCGCATTGCGCAGGCCCGGGCGGTTCAGCTTCACCGTCGCGACGGAGCCGGACTGCTCGACGAGCACGCTCGCCTCGCTCGGGACGGGATCGCTCATGCGCTCTCCTCCAGCTCGGACAGGAATCGCTCCCGCAGCGTCGGCTTGTGGATCTTGCCGCTCGAGCTGAGCGGGAAGCTCTCCACGAAGCGGAAATGGCGGGGCACCTTGTACCCGGCGAGGGACTGCCGGCAATGGCTGGCGAGCTCGGCTCCGGTCGCCGCCAGGCCGGCCCGCAGCTGGACGAAGGCGACGCCGACTTCGCCCGCCCGCTCGTCCGGAACGCCCACCAGCGCGGAGGAAGCGACCGCCGGATGCCGCTGGAGCACGCCTTCCACCTCGAGGCATGCGACGTTGTTCCCGAGGGTCTTCAGGGCGTCCTTGATGCGCCCCTTGAAGTAGAAGTAGCCGGCTTCGTCACGCGAGACCAGGTCGCCCGTATGGAACCAGCCGTCCGGATCGATCACCGCCCGGGTCTGCGCTTCGTTCCGGAAATAGCCCTGCATGACGGCAAATCCCCGCACCCGCAGCTCTCCGTCCTTGCCGGTCTCGACCGGACGCCGCGTCGCCGGATCGACGACCTGGAATTCCATGCTGCCGAGCGGCCGGCCGATCGACTCCACGACCTTGTCCATGCCGTCCCGCCACGTCGCGGCCGAGGTCAGGCCGTTCGTCGTTTCCGTGAGGCCATAGCGGGTGTTCAGGCCTTCGGCGCCGAACACGCGCAGGAGCTCCTCGAGAAACTCGCGCCGGAACGGCCCCGGGAAGAGCGTGAAGCGCTTGAGCGAGGACGTGTCGTATTGCCCGAGCAGGCCGCTCTTCATCATGTCGACGAACATCGCCGTCACGCCGTAGAACCACGTCGGCCGCTCGCGCTGCATCGCCTCGAGGGTCGTCTTCGGCGAGAAACCTTCCCGCAGCGCCAAGCATCCGCCGACATGCATCATGCCGACGACGCTGTTGAGCGCGCCCATGATGTGGCACAGGGGAAGGACGTACAGGACGCGGTCCGCGGCGGTCAGCTCCTCGGGGACCACGCGCACCTCGTAGAGATTGCGCGTGATCTGGCCGTGGCCGAGCATGACCCCCTTGGGCGCGGAAGTGCTGCCGGACGTGTAGATGATGATCGCCGTGTCGTCCACTCCAATGCTGGCTTCGAGCGGAGCAAGGGTTTCTCTCGAAGAATCCTTCAGGAGGGAAAGGAAAGGCGTTTCACCGTGTCGCACCGACTCGAGGCGAATGATGCGTTCCGGGCGCACGCCGGGCGGGAGGTCGAAGTCCGCGTCCAGGAAAACCGTGCGGCTCTCGGAATGCGTGAGGACGTATTCCGCTTCCTGCGGGGTGCAGCGGGGATTGAGCGGCACCAGCACCGCGCCCAACCGGAATACCGCCATCTCGATCAGCACCCATTCGACGCGGTTCCGCATCCAGAGCGCGACGTGCTCGCCGCGGCGCACGCCCGCCCGGGCGAGCCCGCACGCGAGCCCGTCGACCTCGGCGTCGTACTGCGAATAGGTGAGCCGGCGGCGCTCGTCGACCAGCGCCTCCGCCGCGCCGTGGCGGCGAGCCGCCCGGCGCAGCAGCGCCCCGAGCGTCGTCGGCGCGGCGTCGGCGTGCACCTTACTTCTTCGCGAGGCCCAGCTCGCGCAGCAGCGTGCCCATGAGATCGTACTGGCGATTGATCTGCTCCCGGCTGGCCTGCGGGCCCAGATACGCGAGCGGGATATACGCGGCGCGCGCCTTCTCGATGACCTCGGGGTCCTCCATCGCCTTCTTGAAGGCATCGTGCAGGACCTTGACGATGCGATCCGGGGTCCCCTTGGGTGCAATGACGATGTTGTAGAAGCCCATCGTCCCGGACACGCCCTGCTCCTTCATCGTCGGCAGGTCGGGCAGCTCCTTCAGGCGCTCGTCCGTATATACGCCGATCCCCTTCACCGCCGAGAGCCTCGGGCCGGCGGAAGGCAGGTCGACGCTGCCGAGGTCGAGATGCCCGCCGAGGATCGACGTCATCACCTCGCCGTTGCTCTTGTGCGGGACGTAGGTGAACTTGATGCCGAACGCCCGCTCGATGAGGACGCCCGCGAGCTGGCTCGAGGTGCCGAGCGCCGTGGTGCCCACCTTGATCGACTGGCCCTTGCGCGCCGCCGCGACGATGTCCGCCACGCTGCTGAACGGAGAGCCGGCGGGCGCCACCAGGATGGAGGGCACGTTCGTGATCTGGATGATGGGAACGTAGTCCGTGCGCTCGTAGGGAACGCCCGGGTTGTGCGGCTGCGCGGCCGTGTTGCCGGTCGAGGCCACGCCGATCGTGTAGCCGTCGGGCGCCGCCTGCGTGAGCTGCAGGAGGGTCGCGGTCCCCGCGCGGTTGATGACGACGATCTTCTGTCCCAGGGCGCGCGAGGCGACCGGCTCCACCATGCGGATGGAAAGGTCGGTTCCGCCGCCCGGCGCCTGCGGAATGAGGAACGTGACGGGCCTGGACGGGTAGTCCTGGGCGGCGGCGCCTGCGACCACAAGCGAAAGCAGCGTTGCGAGCGAGAGTCTGCGGATCATTTGTCCTCCTCCTGTTATCCGACTGCGACGATCTTCTGCTCGATCGCGCCGAAGAGGGATTTCCCCTCGCGGTCGAGCATCTCGATGCGCACCACGTCGCCGTGCCGGAGGAACGGCGTTTGCGGCTTGCCCGTCGAGATCGTTTCCACCGCCCGCTTCTCCGCGAGGCAGGCATAGCCGGCCGCGGCGTCGCGGTTCGACACCGTGCCGGAGCCGACGATCGTCCCGGCGCCGAGCGGCCGGGTCCTGGCGGCATGGGCGATGAGGGTCGGGAAGTCGAACTGGACGTCGGCGCCCGCGTTCGGCTGGCCGAGCTTCTCGCCGTTGACGTGCACCAGGAGCGGCAGGTGCACCGAGCGGCCGTCCCAGGCGCCGCCGAATTCGTCCGGCGTGACGGCGACCGGAGAAAAAGCCGTCCAGGACTTCGAGTTGAAGAAGCCGAAGCCCTTCGCGAGCTCCTTCGCGGTCAGGTTGCGAAGCGAGACGTCGTTGATGAGCACGAGCAGGCGGACATGGGCGCCGGGCGTCGCCGCCGCGGCCATCGGCACGTCGCCCGTGATGACGCCGACCTCGCCTTCGAGGTCGATGCCCCATTCCTCGCTCGCGACCGGGACGTCATCCGTCGGGCCGAGCATCGAATCCGAGCCGCCTTGGTACATGAGGGGCTCCGCCGTGGCATCCGGCGGAAGCGTCGCGCCGCGCGCCTTGCGCACGCGCTCCACGTGGCTCAGGTAGGCGCTGCCGTCGGCCCACTGGTAGGCGCGCGGCAGCGGCGCCATCGCGCGGCGCGGATCGAAGGGGAACGCTTCCCGGTCGTTACCGCCATTCAGCGAGTCGTAGATCCTGCGCAGGTCCGGCTCGCACCGCTCCCAATCGTCGAGCGCCTGCTGGAGCGTCCTGGCCACGCCGCTCGCTTTGCGCGCGCGCGTCAAGTCGCGGGAGACGACGATCAGAGCGCCGTCACGGGTACCGTCTCGGAGGGTGGCGAGCTTCATGGGTCCTTGCGCCCGTTGGAGAAAAGGCCGAGGAAGCGCGCGAGCGGATCATGGAAGCGGTCCGCCGCGCGCTCCTTCATCGGGATGATTGCGTTGTCGGTGATGCGGATGCCTTCCGGGCAGACCTCGGAGCAGCATTTCGTGACGTTGCAGTAGCCGATGCCGGCGTTGCGCTGGGCGAATCCGACTCGGTCGCCGGCGTCGCCGGGATGCATCTCCAGCGCGGCGAGGCGCACGAAGAAGCGCGGGCCGGAATACCGCGCCTTGCTCTCCTCGTGGTCGCGGATCACGTGGCACACGTCCTGGCAGAGGAAGCATTCGATGCAATTGTGGAACTCGCGCAGCCGGTCGACGTCTTCCTGGTACGTGCGCAGCCCCGCCTCGCCGGCCTGGCGCGCCTGGAAGGCGCCGATTTCCGCCGACTTGGCGTAGTTGAACGACACGTCCGTGACGAGGTCGCGCACGATGGGAAACGCCTTCAACGGCGCGACGGTCACTGGCTCGCCTCGCGCTAGGCCGCTCAAGCGCGTCATGCACATCAGGGCCGGGCGCCCGTTGATCTCGGCGCTGCAGGAACCGCATTTGCCCGCCTTGCAATTCCAGCGCACGGCGAGATCGTGCGCCTCGCTCGCCTGCACGCGATGCAGCGCGTCGAGCACGGTCATCCCTTCGGCGACCGGGACTTCGTAGTCCACGAAGCGACCGCCGCTCGCGTCGCCGCGCCAGACGCGGATGGTAGAGGCGTCAGCCATGGGCGGCATCCCGGAGGTGCGTCGTTTCCGCCAGGCGCGCGAGGGCCGATCGGACGGTGGCCTCCGAAGCCAGAAGCAGCGAGTCCAGCTCCAACGAAAGATGCCAGGCCGGGTTCCACTCGCGCGGCCCGTGCGCGGCGAGGCGCCCCGCTCGTTCCTTGAGCGCCGCCACGGCCGACTGTGCCGCGGTCAATCCCTGGACGCTGCGCACCGGGCCGACATGCGCCTGCATGCACGCCTGCAGCTCGTGGAGCAGCGTGTACGGAGACTCGCCGCCGGACCGGCTGCTCAACGGCCGCAGCACATCCTTCCCGGCCTCCTCGATCTGCACGAGCGAGAGCGGTATCCAGGGATGCTCGCCCGCATATCGGCCGGCGTGCAAGCCCGCGCGTTGCCCCGAGACCAGGGCGCCGGCCAAGGAGTGGCTTTCCATCGCGGCATCGCCTGCCGCATAGAGGCCGGCGACGCAGGTCTGCGCCGTCTCGGGATGAACCCGGATGCCACCCGGCCCATGGCGATACCTGCCGTCGGGCTCGAATTGCGCGAGCTCCATGTCGGCCA
>JBLNDP010000255.1:0-5405 GCA_050261755.1 Clostridia bacterium | reverse complement strand
GCGTCTCGCTGATGCTCATCCCCTCCTCCCGGATCGTCGACAAGCTCTCCGGGCCCGTCTCCACGCCCCGCAGCGAGGCCGGCGTGATCGTCACGGAGAAAGGCGTCGCGGACTTGCGGGGATGCTCGCTCCGGGAACGTGAACGGCGGTTGCAGTCAGTGCGATGAGGCAGCTTCTTGCCATCCTGCTTTTCCTCGGTCCGGCTCTGGCACACGCCGACGACATCAGGGTTCTTGGCGGTTCGGCAGTCATACCCGTTATGGAAGTATTGCTTCCTCGCTTCGAATCTCAATCGGGGGACAAGGTCGTCGCGGATTTCGACGGCGCGATCGGCGCCATGGCGAAGAGGATCGAGGGCGGGGAAGTCGCCGACGTGCTCATTGTCTCGCGCCAGCAGCTCGCAGCGCTGGAGAGACAGGGGCGCATCCAGAAAGGATCGACAGTCCCGCTCGCGCGCCTGGGCGTCGGCGTATTTGTTCGTCGCGGCGCGGCGATACCGAACATCGGCACCGTGCAGGCCTTCAAGGAAACGATGCGTGCTGCCCGGTCGATCGGGTACAACGATCCGGCCGCGGGCGCACCAGTGGGCCTCTATCTGCTGGACCTTTTCCAGCGACTTGGGATCGCCGACGAAATGTCCGCAAAAACCGTCGTGTTCAAGCAGCGTTCCGAGCGCTTTGCGCCCGTCGCCCGCGGCGAGGTGGAGATCGGCTTCAACCAGGTGAGCGAGATCCTCGTTGCGCCCGGCGTCGATCTGGTGGGTCCGCTGCCCGCGGACATCCAGAACTACACGGAATTCGCCGGGGGCATCGTCGCAGCGGGACGCTCGCCGCAGGCCGCTGGGCGGTTTCTCGCCTTCCTCACGACGGCGGAGGCACGCGCCTTGATGATGTCAAAGGGATTCACGATTCCTTAGGTGCCGCGAATGGCGGACCACCAGGCGGGCAATGAGGGGGGATAACGCGATGGCCAGGAGAAGGCGCGCCGACTGGAGCGCGAGGACGAATTCGACATCCACCTGCGGGGTCGACGCGGCGATGACGGCGATCGAATCGAGGCCGCCGGGGCTGGTGGCAAGGTAGGCCGTCAGGCCGTCGACCGACGCGAAGCGGGTCAGGCACCACGCCAGCAACACGCAGAAACCCATGAGCGAGAGCGCCAGGCCGGCGACGACCGGCAGGATGCGCCAGGCGTGCAGCAGCACGTCGCGGCGGAAGCTCAAGCCGATGTACCAGCCGAGCACCGCGTAGGCGGCGGCGAGAAGCCAGCGCGGCAGCTCGATCTCGAGCAGGCCGGTCGCGTGCAGCGCGGACAGCGTCAGCATCGGGCCGAGGATCGCCCAGGACGGCAATCGCAGGAGCCGTGCGGCCTGCTGCGCCGCGAGCGCGAGGACGATCACCATCGCGAGGTTTCCCCATCGCACCGGCGCGAGCCATGCCGGCGCCGGGAGATGCCCGCTCGCGTGGCCGATCCAGAAGCGCGCCACCAGCGCGGCGGCGAAGACGACGAAGAGGACCCTCACGTAGAGCATGAACGCGACGATGCGGGCATCCGCGCCATCGTGCTGCGCCTGCAGGATCATCGCGGCGGCAGCGCCCGGCGACGCGCCGTAGACGGCAGTCGAGCCGGAAATCAGCCCGGAGCGGCTGATGAGCCAGCCCAGTGCCGCCCCGGCGCCGAGCGTGGCGAGCACCGCGAACATGAAGAGCAGCCAGTGCCGCCCGAAGATCGCCACGATCTGGGGCGTGATGCTCGCCGACACCATGGCGCCGATCATGGCCTGCGCGCCCATGAACGGCACTCTCGGCACCGCCAGCCGCATGCCCCTCAGCGCGAAGAGAATCCCCGCGACCATGGGCCCGAGCAGGAGCGCCGCAGGCAAGCCGATCGCGGTCCAGAGCGCGGAGAAGAAGACAGACAACAGCACCAGGCCGGCCCAGTACAGCGCGTGCCGGTAAGCGAGCGAGCGCGCCATCAGCGATAGTCTTTCAGCGCCTGGATGCTCCAGAACGGCAGCGCCGCGATGCCGATGAAGCAGAGGGAAAGGGCAAGCCCCGTGTTGTACCCGCCCGTCAGGTCGTGCAGCACGCCGCCCATGAACGAGCCGATGGCCGCGCCCAAGGCGTTGCTCGAGTAGATCGTCCCGTAGATCGTGGCCACTTGCGGGCCGGCGAAGGAGCGCGCGCAGATCGCCGAGATGATCGGCCCGCGGAAGCCCATGCAAAGCCCGAACACCGGGACGAAGAGGATGAGGAGCAGCATCGAAGGCCAAGTGTTCATGGCAACGAGCAGCGCCATGCCGCTCGCCGTGCCGACGAAGCTCGCCGTGACCGCCTGCCGGTAGCCGAATCGGTCGGAGGTGAAGCCGCTCCCCATCACGCTCGCGGCCGACAGCATGCCGACGAAGCCGTAGGCCGTGGCGGCGCTGATCGGCGGGAAACCCGCATCGATGAGGAACGCCACCAGCTGGACGAGGATCGCGAACATCGCCATCGCGGTGAAGAAAAAGCACTGCACCAGCCCCCAGTAGAGCGGCGTGCGGACCGCGCGTCGCAGCGTCCAGCCCTCGCCTGCCCGCGCGCCCGTGGCCTTGACGCGGTAGTCGGGATGCCCGGCACCGTACGTTCCCCAGGGAAGCGCAAGCACGATCGGCGTGGCGACAAGCACCGTGACGCCGAGGATCCTGTAGGCGCTGCGCCAGCCTTCCGCGTCGATGAGATGCTGGGCGAAGGGCACGAAGCCGACTGCCCCCAGGCCGGTCGCGGAAAAGGCGATGCCGATGGCCGTGGAAAGGCGCGCGCGGAACCAGCGCGCGAGCAGCGCCGAGCCCGGCACCATGCCGTTCAGGCTCACGCCCATGCCCGCCAGCGCTCCGATGAAGAAGTAGAACTGGCCCAGGCTGTCGAGGGATCCGGCGAACAGGAACGCCGCCGCAAGGCTCGCCATCCCGGCGCCGTAGACCCACCGCGGGCCGATGCGGTCGAAGAGCATGCCGACCAGCGGAGCGGTGAAGCCGTGCACCAGGAGGTAGATCGAATACACGCTGGTGAGCTGCGAGCGCGACCAGCCGAATTCGTGCTCGAGAGGGCGGAGGAACACCGCGTAGGTATCGCCCAGGCCGCGGCCGAACACGTTCAGCGCGAAGCAGGCCGCGAGGACCGCGAGGGCGGTGCGCGAGGGGTTCAGACCTTGCCGGCGGGCTCCAGGCCGAAGACCTGGCGCAGGTACGTGAGGTAGCCCGGGTCCTTGCTCATCGTCTTGCCCGGCGAGTCGGACACCTTGGCGACCGGCTGGCCGTTGCACTCGGTCATCTTGATGACGATGTTGAGCGGCTCGAAGCCGACGTCGTTGGTGAGGTTCGTGCCGATGCCGAAGGCCGTGATCGCCCGGCCCTGGAAGCGGCGCGCGATCTTGATGGCGAGCGGCACGTCGAGCTGGTCGGAGAAGATGAGCTGCTTGGTGCGCGGGTCGACGCGGTTCCTCTGGTAGTGGGCGATCAGCCTCTCGCCCCAGTCGATCGGGTCGCCCGAGTCGTGCCGCGCGCCGTCGAAGAGCTTGCAGAAGTACATGTCGAAGTCACGGAGAAACGCTTCCAGCCCGTAGGTGTCGGACACCGTGATGCCGAGGTCGCCTCGGTATTCCTGCGCCCACTTGTCGAAGGCGAACTTCTGCGAGTCGCGCAGGCGCGGCCCCAGCGCCTGGCAGGCCTGCACGTACTCGTGCGCCATCGTGCCGAGCGGCGTGAGATTGTGGCGCATGGCGAACCAAACATTGGACGTGCCGGCGAAGCGGTCGGGGATCTCGCGCTTGAGCGCCTGCAGCAGCTCGCCCTGCCAGTCGCGCGAGAAGCGCCGCCGGGTGCCGAAGTCCGAGATCTTGAAGTCGAGCTCGGGCTCGACCTCCCTCACCTGCTCGATCTTCGCCTTCAGGCGCTTGCGGCCCTCCGCGAGGTCGGCGCGCGGCTGCGTGCGGCGGAAGTAGATCTCCGACACGATCGCCAGCACCGGGATCTCGAACATGATCGTGTGCAGCCAGGGGCCGCGGATCGTGATGTCGACCCCGCCCGTCTCGCTCGCGGTCGCCTCGAGCTTCAGGTACTTCTGGTTGAAGTGGAACAGGCCCAGGAAGTCGACGAAGTCGGACTTCATGAAGCGCAGGCCGCGCAGGTAGGCGAGCTCCTCCTCGGAGAAGCGCAGCGTGCACAGCTCCTCGAGCTCGGCGCCGATGTCGTCGAGGTACGGGCGCAGGTCCACCCCCTCGGTGCGGCAGCGGAAGCGGTACTCGACCTGCGCCCCGGGGAAATGATGCAGGACGACCTGCATCATCGTGAACTTGTAGAGGTCCGTGTCGAGCAGCGACTGGATGACCATGCAGGGCGGATTCTAGCAACGCAAGGAATCCCCGCCCTCGATCCGGGCCGGACGTTCGCAGGCTCTAGTCGTCGACCAGCGCGTGCGCGCCCACGCCGAGAAGACGGACGGAGTTGCGCGCGGCGTCGGTCTTGTCGAGAAGCGCGATGGCACGCCGGGCGAGCTGCTCCGCGTCGCGCGTGGCAGGCTCGGACGTATGGCTTCGCGTCACGGTGGTGAAGTCCGGGTAGCGGACCTTGATGGTGATCGTGCGTGCCGTGAGGCCCTTGCGCTCGAGGTCCGCCGCGACGCGCCGGGCCATGCCGTCGAGCTCGCCGCGCATCACGTCGAGCTCGACGAGGTCCTGGGCGTAGGTGCTTTCCTCGCTGATCGATTTGGTCGGCCGGTGCGGCGTGACCTCGCGCGGGTCTTCGCCGCGCGCGAGCTGCTGCAGCCACTCGGCCTGGCTTCCGACGGCGCGGCGCAGGGCCTCCGGGTCGGCGGCGCGGACGTCGACCACGCGATGGATGCCGATCTCCTTCAGCTTCTTTTCGGTCACGGGCCCCACGCCCCATAGCGCGCCGACCGGAAGCTTCTGCAGGAAGGCCTCGACCCGCTCGGGAGCCACGACGGTGAGGCCGTCGGGCTTGCGCCAGCCGGAGGCGATCTTCGCGAGGAATTTATTCGGCGCGACGCCGGCGGAGGCAGTCAGCCCGGTCGCTTCCAGGATCTGTTGCTTGAGACGAGAAGCGACAACCTTCGCCAGCGGCTCGCCCCAGGCGTTCTCGGTCACATCGAGGTAGGCCTCGTCGAGGGAAAGGGGTTCCACCAGGGGCGTGCAGGAAAGCATGATCCGCCGGATCTCCTCCGACACCGCGCGGTAGGTTCGGAAATCGGGCCGGACGATCACAAGCTTCGGGCACAAGCGCAACGCCCTCGCCATGGGCATCGCCGAGCGGACGCCGAACTCCCTCGCTTCGTAGCTCGCCGCGGCAACCACTCCCCTTCCTTCCGGGCTGCCGCCCACGGCGACCGGCTGGCCGCGCAAGGCCGGCT
>JBLNDP010000254.1:0-3821 GCA_050261755.1 Clostridia bacterium | reverse complement strand
GCAGGATCGGCGTGCGCAATCACGTCCTCATCCTCCCGGTCGACGACCTGTCGAACGCGGCCGCCGAGGCGGTGGCGAACAACATCAAGGGCACGCTGGCCATCCCGCACCCCTATGGCCGACTGCAATTCGGAGCGGACCTTGACCTGCATTTCGCGACCCTCATCGGCACCGGCTGCAATCCGAACGTCGCCGCGGTGGTGGTGATCTGCATCGAGGACGGCTGGGCCAAGAAGGTGGCCGACGGCATCGCCGCCACCGGCAAGCCCGTTGCGTATTTCGGCATCGAGCAGCACGGCGACCACGACACGATCATGCGCGCCTCGAAGAAGGCGAAGGAGTTCGTGCAGTGGGCTTCCGAGCTTCGCCGCGAGGAGCGCCCGCTCAAGGATCTGTGGGTCTCGACCAAGTGCGGCGAGTCGGACACGACCTCGGGCTGCGGCGCCAACCCCACCGTCGGCAACGCGTTCGACAAGCTCTACCCGCACAAGGTGACGCTCGCGTTCGGCGAGACCACCGAGCTCACCGGCGGCGAGCACCTGGTCGCGGCCCGTTGCCGCACCGACGACGTGCGCAAGAAGTTCCAGTTCATGTTCGACCGCTACCAGGCGATCATCGACAAGCACAAGACGAGCGACCTCTCGGAGTCGCAGCCGACCAAGGGCAACATCGAGGGCGGCCTGACGACGATCGAGGAGAAGGCGCTGGGCAACATCCAGAAGATCGGCCGGCAGTGCAAGATCGACGGCGTGCTCGACAAGCACGAGCGGCCCACCGCGCCGGGCCTCTGGTTCATCGATTCCTCGTCGGCCGCCGCCGAGATGGTCACGTTGTGCGCGGCCGCCGGCTACACGGTGCACTTTTTCCCGACCGGGCAGGGCAACGTGATCGGCAACCCGATCCTGCCGGTCATCAAGCTCTGCGCCAACCCGCGCACGGTGCGCACCATGTCCGAGCACATCGACGTGGACGTCACCGGCCTCCTGAGGAAGGAGCTGACGCCCGACCAGGCCGGCGACAAATTGCTGGAGTGCATGTTCCGCACGGCGAACGGCCGTCTCACCGCCGCCGAGGCGCTGGGCCATCGCGAGTTCGTGCTGACCCGCCTGTACGAAAGCGCGTAGCGGCCGGGCGCAATGAGCGGCCCGGAGCTCGAGGTCAGCGTCTGGCGCGGGGGCAGCGACGGCGCCTACCAGGCGTTCCGCGTGCCGCGGCGACCGAGCCAGACGGTGCTCGACGTCGTGACCTACATCCAGCGCGAGCTCGACCCGACGCTCGCCTACCGCTTTGCTTGCCGGGTGGGCATGTGCGGCTCGTGCGCCATGATGGTGAACGGCGCGCCGCGCTGGACGTGCCGCACGCACGTGGACAAGGTCGCCAGGAAGACCCGCATCACGGTCGCGCCGTTGCGCAACCTTCCGGTCATTCGCGACCTCGTCACCGACATGCGCGAGTTCTTCGATAAATGGGCGCGCGCCAAGGGGCAGTTTCAGGGCGCAAGGACCCGCCGCGACGATTTCGAGAAGGTCATCCCCTCGACGGAAAAGCGAAAAGCGGCGGATGCCGGCATCGAATGCATCGGCTGCGCCGTGTGCTACGCGGCCTGCGACGTCGTGGCCTGGAATCCGGACTACCTCGGTCCTGCGGCCCTCAACCGGGCGTGGACGCTGGTGAACGACGAGAGGGAGCGAAGCAATCCCGAGCGGCTGCACGCGGTGGCCGGCGACGCGGGTTGCCATGCCTGCCACACCCACATGAGCTGCAGCGAGCGCTGCCCGAAGGCCATCTCGCCCACGGCCGGCATCGCCGGGCTGAAGAGAAAGCTGCTTTCCGCATGATCGCTCGCACGGAAAACCGGTTATGGATTGCGCAGCGGCTGAGCGCGGCGGTGCTCGCCTTATGTGTCGTCGTTCACCTCGCCACCATGATCTACGCCGTACAGGGCGGCCTCAGCGGCGGCGAGATCCTTGCGCGTACGCGCGGCAACGTGGCGTGGGCTTCCTTCTACGGCGTGTTCGTGCTCGCCGCCGCCGTGCATGCGCCGATCGGCCTGCGCGCCGTGCTCGCCGAGTGGCTCGGCTGGCGCTCGGCTTCGCGTGACGTCGTGCTGGTTCTTTTCTCCCTCGCTTTGCTTGCCCTGGGAATCCGCGCCGTGGTCGCGGTCTTCTCGTGAGCCGCGTCGCGTCGTTCTGGGTTGCGATGGTGCACCGGGTGACAGGCATTGCGCTCGCGCTCTTCCTGCCGCTGCATTTCTGGGCGCTGGGCCAGGCGCTCGGCGGAGAAGCGCGCCTGTCGGCCTTCCTCGCGTGGACGCAGCAGCCGTTGGTGAAGGCGGGCGAATGGGCAATCGTCGTGGCGCTCGCCGCGCACCTGGGCGCCGGGCTGCGCGTGCTGGCCCTCGAGTTCCTGCCGTGGCGCGACTGGCAGAAGTCCCTTGCCGCGGCGGCGGCGGCCCTGACGCTCGCCGTAGGTCTTGCTTTTGCGCTGTCCCTATAGGAAGGTTCGGTTCAGGAGGACAAAATGAGAAAACTTCTGGCAGCGCTTTCCCTGTTGCTCGTCGCGGCGCTCGCGCACGCGCAGGCCTGGCCGCAAAAACCCGTGAAGTTCATCGTGCCCTTCCCGCCCGGCGGGGCCACCGACATCTCGGCGCGCCTGCTCGGCGAGCGGCTGCAGGAGATCTGGGGCCAGACGGTCGTGATCGAGAATCGCGGCGGTGCGGGCGGAGGCGTCGGTGCCGCCGAGGCAGCGCATGCCGTGCCGGACGGCTACACGCTGTTCTTTCCCTCCGGCTCGGTGATGACGGCGAACCAGCACATCTACGCCAAGCTCAACTACGACCCGGAAAAGGACTTCGTGCCGATCACCAACGTGGTGAGCGGGCCGCAGGTGCTGGTGGTGTCGGCGAACTCGCCGTACAAGAGCGTCAAGGATCTCCTCGACGCGCTGAAGGCGAACCCCGGCAAGCTCACGTTCGGGCACGCCGGCATCGGCTCCCAGACCCACCTCGCGGCGGAGAACTTCCTCTACCAGGCGAAGGCGAACGCGATCTCGGTCCCATACAAGGGCGAGGGTCCGTCCCTCACCGGCTTGATCGGCGGCGAGACGACGTTCCTTCTTACCAATCTTGCGGCGGCGCTGCCGCACATCAGCTCCGGGCGCATTCGTGCGCTGGGCGTGAGCTCGAAGACGGAGGCGCCGCAGCTCCCGGGGGTGCCGCCGATCGCCACCGCGCTGCCCGGCTTCGAGAATGCCGGCTGGTTCGGCCTGGTTGCGCCCACCGGCACGCCGAAGGACATCATCCAGAAGGTCTATTTGGACACGCGCAAGGCGCTCGGGGACACGCACATGAAGGCGCGGCTCTTCGCCCAGGGGCTTGCGCCGGTCGGAAACTCGCCCGAGGAGATGGCCAAGGCGCTCAAGGCCGAGACGGCGCTCTGGGCGAAGGTGGTCAAGGAGCGCAACATCCACGTCAAGTGAGTCCCGCATGAAGGTCGATCTCGCCCACGTCGAGGCGGCGGCGAAAGAGCTCTACATCCGCGCCCTCAAGCAGCTGCCGCCGGACATCAAGCAGGGCATGGACCGGCTCGCCGCGTCGGAGGGCGATGCGGGCGCGCGCCGGGTGCTGGACACCATGGTGCGCAACATCGCCGTGGCCGAGCGGACCGACAACCTCCTCTGTCAGGACACGGGCATCCCGATGTACAACGTGCGCATCGGCCGCGGCGTGGAGGTGGACGGCATGGGGCTCAAGGAGGCGATCCGGCGCGGCTGCGAGCGCGCGACGCGCGAATATCCCTTCCGCTCCTCCGTCGTGCATCCCA
>JBLNDP010000253.1:0-5677 GCA_050261755.1 Clostridia bacterium | reverse complement strand
TCGAGACGGTCAGGACGGGAGCGAGCGGCATCGGGCGCGGCAACCGCGACCTCCGGGGTTAACTAGAAAAATCACTGTTGGGAGTTCTTCATGAAGGTTTACTACGACAAGGACGCGGATCTTTCGCTCATCAAGGGCAAGAAGGTCACCATCATCGGCTACGGCTCGCAGGGTCACGCGCACGCGCTCAATCTGCACGAATCCGGCATGAAGGTCACCGTCGGCCTGCGCAAGGGCGGGGAGAGCTGGGACAAGGCGAAGAAGGCGGGCCTGAAGGTCGCCGAGGTGGAGGAGGCCGTGAAGAGCGCCGACATCGTCATGATGCTGCTGCCGGACGAGCACATCGCCGCGGTCTACAAGGCGTCGGTCGAGCCGAACCTGAAGAAGGGCGGCGCGCTCGCCTTCGCCCACGGTTTCAACGTGCACTACGGCCAGGTCACGCCGCGCAAGGACATCGACGTCTGGATGGTCGCGCCCAAGGCGCCGGGCCACACCGTCCGCTCCACGTACGTCGCCGGCGGCGGCACGCCGTGCCTGGTCGCGGTGTACCAGAACCCGTCGAGGAAGGCGCGCGACATGGCGATCAGCTATGCCTCCGCCATCGGCGGCGGCAAGGCCGGCATCATCGAGACCAACTTCAAGGAAGAGACCGAGACCGACCTCTTCGGCGAGCAGGCGGTCCTGTGCGGCGGCTGCGTGGAGCTGGTGAAGGCCGGCTTCGACACGCTGGTCGACGCGGGCTACGCGCCCGAGATGGCCTACTTCGAGTGCCTGCACGAGCTCAAGCTCATCGTCGACCTCATGTACGAGGGCGGCATCGGCACGATGAACTACTCGATCTCGAACAACGCGGAGTACGGCGAGTACGTGAGCGGGCCCAAGGTCATCGACGAGGGCACGCGCAAGCGCATGAAGGAGATCCTCGCGCGCATCCAGTCGGGCGAGTACGCGAATGAGTTCGTGCTGGAGAACCGCGCCGGCGCCCCGACGCTGCTCTCGCGCAGGCGCATGACGGCCGAGCATGCCATCGAGAAGGTCGGCGGCAAGCTGCGCGAGATGATGCCGTGGATCCGCAAGAACCGGCTGGTCGACACTTCGAAGAATTGAGCGAATCACTGAGCGCCTTGCGGGTCCGCTTTTTGCGGTAGTGAAAGCGTGAAAGGGCCGTATCCCCATCCGATCATCGCCCGCGAGGGGTGGCCCTTCCTCGCGGCGGCGGCTCTCGCCGCGCTGGTGGTTGCGTTCTTCCTCGGCTGGTGGTCGCTGCCGCTCTGGCTCGCGGCGCTCTTCGTCCTGCAGTTTTTCCGCGACCCGGCGCGCGACGTGCCGCAGGACGCGCAGGCCGTCGTGTCGCCGGCCGACGGGCGCATCGTCCTGGTCGGCAAGTCCACCGATCCGTACCTGAAGCGCGAGGCGCTCAAGGTGAGCGTGTTCATGAACGTCTTCAACGTCCACTCGAACCGCGCGCCGGTCGACGGCACGGTGAAGGAGCGCTGGTACTTTCCCGGCCACTTCCTCAACGCCGCGCTCGACAAGGCCTCGCTCGACAACGAGCGTAACGGGCTGTGGCTGCGCACGCCCGACGGCCAGGACGTGACCTGCGTGCAGGTGGCCGGCCTCGTCGCGCGGCGCATCCTCTGCTACGTGGAGCCCGGCGCGCAGCTCGCCAAGGGCGACCGCTTCGGCTTCATCCGCTTCGGCTCGCGCGTGGACGTCTACCTCCCGCTCGATGCGCAGGTGAATGCGGCGATCGGCGAAAAGGTCTACGCTGGCGAGACCGTGCTCGCGAGGCTCGCCCGCCATGGTTGACGAGGAGCTAGATTCCGACAAGGAAACTGCTGTCCCGGAGCAGAGGCTCGGCCTGCGCCGGCGCGGCATCTACCTGCTGCCCAACCTGTTCACGACGGGCGTGCTGTTCTGCGGCTTCTTCGCGATCGTGCAGGGCATGAACGGGCGCTTCGAGACCGGCGCCACCGCGATCTTCGTCGCCATGGTCCTGGACGCCATGGACGGACGCGTCGCGCGCTGGACGCACACCGCGAGCGAGTTCGGCGCGCAGTACGACTCGATCGCCGACATGGTCGCCTTCGGCGCCGCCCCGGCGCTCCTCGCCTACGAGTGGGCGCTCAAGGACCTCGGCACGGCGGGCTGGATCGGCGCCTTCGTCTACTGCGCCGCCACCGGCATCCGGCTCGCGCGCTTCAACGCGAACATCGGCGTGGTGGACAAGCGCTTCTTCCAGGGCCTGCCGAGCCCCTCGGGCGCGGCCGTGCTCGCCGGCTTCGTCTGGGCGCTCACCGATATCTCGCAGGAGTTCTCGCTGCAGATCGAGGAGACGGCGTGGATCGGCGCCGTGACCTGGCTCGTCGCCGTGTTCGCGGGCGTGACCATGGTCTCGAACGTGCCGTTCTACAGCTTCAAGGAGTTCAACTGGCGCCGCCGCGTCCCCCTGTGGGCCATCCTGGCCGCCGTCGTCGCCTACGCGGTCGTGGCGACCCGACCGCCGCTCATCCTGTTCCTGCTGTTCTTCGCCTATTCGCTGTCGGGCTACGTGATGTGGGCCCGCGGCGGCCGCATCCGCTCGGTGCTGCCTGAGGACTGACGCTTCGGCGTACACTGCCTCTCCCGCTGTCCTGGAGGATGGAGGCAATGAAGACCGCACTTGGACTCGCCCTGGCCGGCGTGCTGCTGGCCGGTTGCCAGACGATGCAGCAAGGCCCGCGCGCGCACGCGGAGCTGCAACCCACCAAAGGCAATACCGCACGCGGCGAAGCGACGTTCGTGCAGACGGCGGACAACCAGGTTCGCGTGACGGTCACGGTGGACGGGCTCAAGCCCGGCAGCGAGCACGGCTTCCACATCCATGAAGCGGGCGACTGCAGCGCGCCGGACGCGATGAGCGCGAAGGGGCACTTCAATCCGGCGGGGAAGCCTCACGGACATCCCTCCATGGCGGACCATCATGCGGGCGACCTGCCGGCGCTCAAGGCGGATGCCGGCGGCCGCGCCACCGCCGAGGCCACGCTGCAGGGAATCAGCATCTCGGCGGGCGCCGCCAGCATCCTCGGCCGCGGCTTGATCGTCCACGCGGACCCGGACGACTACAAGACCCAGCCGACCGGCAACTCGGGCGCTCGCATCGCTTGCGGCGTGATCCAGGCGGGCTGAGCCGCTCCTAGTCCTCCGGGCGGGTGGCCCGGCCGTAGGCCCAGCACTGCTCGCGGGGCAGCGAGACGACGCTCTCCGTGCCCGGCTCGTGGCGCGCCGCCGTGCCCAGCTCGAGGACCTCCAGGCGCTGGCCGAAGAGATCGATGTCGTAGACGGTCTGCGTGCCCTGGTAGCGTCGCTCGAGCACCCTTGCCCGATAGGTGTTCGCGCCTTCCTTGCGCCCCAGGCCGATGCTCTCCGGCCGCAGGGCCACCTGCACCTTGTCTCCCGGGCGCATGGGTTGAAGAAGCGCGGCTTCCAGGCGGGCGCCCCGCACCTCCACCACGCCGAACTCGCCGTGCGCCTCCAGGAGCGTGCCGTCGAGCTGGTTGGAGGCGCCGGTGAAGCTCGCGACGAAGGGGTCGGCAGGCCGGTTATAGATCTCGTCCGGCGTGCCCATCTGCAGGAGCTTGCCCTCTCGCATCACCCCGATGCGGTCCCCCAGCACCACGGCTTCCGCCTGGTCGTGCGTCACGTAAAGGGCGGTCATGCCGGTCTGCTTGAGGATGCGGCGGAGCTCGTCGCGCAGCCGCAGCCGCAGCTTCGCGTCGAGGTTCGAGAGCGGCTCGTCCAGCAGCAGGAGCTGCGGCCGGTAGACGATGGCGCGGGCGAGCGCGACGCGCTGCATCTGGCCGCCGGAGAGCGAGACTACCGCCCGGTCGGCGAAGTCGTGCAGGCCGACGAGCTCCAGCGCCTCGCCGACCTGCCGCGCGGCATCGGCCTTGGGGATGCGCCGCTGCCTGAGCGGGTAGACGACGTTCTCGCGCACGGTCATGTGCGGCCAGACGGCGTAGGACTGGAACACCATGCCGATGTTGCGGCTGCGCGGCGGCACGAAGACGCCCTTCGCCGGGTCGGTGACGACCTTGGCGCCGATCGAGATCGTGCCGCCGGTGGGATGCTCGAGGCCGGCGACGCAGCGCAGCGTCGTCGTCTTGCCGCAGCCCGAGGGGCCGAGCAGGACGACGATCTGCCCCGCGGGGACGTCGAAGCTGACCCCGTCGACCGCGGGGCGGCCGACGGCGAACTGCTTGCGCAGCTCCCTTATTTCAAGGGTCGCGGACACTCGCTACTGGCGGTAGCCGTACGTCTTGTTCCACTCCTCGACCCACGCCGCGTGCAGCTTCACGTACTGGTCGAAGTTCGGATACCAGACCTTCACCGTCTTCGGGTCGAATCCCTCCGGGAACGCCGGCGGGTTCTTCAGCGACGTGAGGTTGCCGAGCTCGGTGATCATGTACTTCTGCCCCTCGGCGGAGAGGTTCCAGTTGAGGAAGAGCTTCGCCGCGTTCGGGTGCTGCGCGGTCTTCGGCACGCCGCTCGCGTACGGGTTGACCGGCACGCCCTCGGGCGGGAAGAAGATCTTCACCGGCGCGCCGGCCTTCGCCTTCGTGTAGATGATGTTGTAGAGCAGCGGGGCGATCGAGACTTCGCCGCGCACCAGCGCGTCGGAGGTCGGTGCGCCCGAGGGGAAGAGCACCGGCTTGGTGGCCGCCTGCTTTTTCCAGTAATCCTCGCCGAGCACCTGCCGCTCGAACATGATGCGGGTCCAGGTCGTGCCGCCGGAGGCCGCGAAAACCTGGCCGATCTGCTTGTTCCCGTATTCCGGCTTCGTCAGGTCCATCCAGCTCTTCGGCGGGTTCTTCACGAGCTCGGTGTTATAGGCGATCGACCAGGCGATCGTCGCCCTCGGCCAGAGCTTCGGAGAGATCAGGGCCGCGGGGCTGTAGTCCGCAGCGTTGGGCGGCGTGTAGTCCTGGAACAGGTCGACCAGCGGCAGCATGAGCGCGCGGTCGGAATGGTCCACCACGTCGGCGGCGAGCTTGCCGGCGGCGGCCTCGGTCTTCACGCGCGTGATGAGCTGCCCGCCCGGGGCGCGCACCATCTCCACCTTGATGTCGGGGAAGCGCTTGTTGAACGCCTTGATTACCTCCTGCTCGACCTCGGCGAAGTTTGCCGTGTAGTACACCAGCTTGCCTTCCTTCTTGGCCGCCGCGATGAGCTCCGGCGAGCCGAAGTTCTGCGCGAAGGCCGGTGTGGCCGCGAGTGCGGCCGCGACGAGCAACGATTTCTTCATTTTCTCCTCCTCCTGTTAAACGTTTTTCCGGCTGGCGACGAGGCTGCCGGCTCCGATCAGCACGGCGAGCAATCCGGTCTGCACCAGGCTGAACGCGGCGGTCTTGCCGATGTTGCCGCCCTCATAGTAGTCGAGCAGCAGCACGGCCATGACGGTCGTGTCGCTCGTATAAAGGAACAGCGACGAGCCGAGCTCGCGGATGCCGAGCACGAAGAGGAGCGTCATCGCCGCCACCACGCCCGGCCGCACGAGCGGCAGGACGATGGTCCCGATCGTGCCGAGCAGCCCCTTGCCGCAGATCCACGCCGCCTCCTCGAGCTCGCGGTGCAGCTGCAGGAACGAGGTCGACAGCGACTTCATCGAGTCGGGCGTGAAGCGGCCGACGAAGGCGAG
>JBLNDP010000252.1:0-2516 GCA_050261755.1 Clostridia bacterium | reverse complement strand
CCTTTTTCTTTATAATCCCGCCCTTCCCAGGAAGGCCAAGTAGCTCAGTTGGTAGAGCAGCGGACTGAAAATCCGTGTGTCGCTGGTTCGATTCCGGCCTTGGCCACCATTCCTGACCTTCCCGCGCTAGTTCGCAGCGTGCGTCCCCGGTATCGTCGGGGCGAGCAATGACCGAATCCCATCGCGCCCCGGCACGTCTCGATGGCATCGCGGATCCGTTCCGCGAGCTGGTCGCCGCCGTCACGGACTACGCGATCTTCCTCCTCGATGCCGAAGGGCGCATCGTCAGCTGGAACCCCGGCGCGCAGATCATCAAGGGCTACTCGGCCGACGAGATCATCGGCCGGCATTTCTCCGTGTTCTATCCGCCGGAAGCGACGGCGAATGACTGGCCGAGGCAGGAGCTCGAGATGGCCGCGAGCCGTGGCCGCTTCGAGGACGAGGGCTGGCGCGTGCGCAAGGACGGCAGCCGGTTCTGGGCGAACGTCGTGATTACCGCGCTCAAGGATCCCGGCGGCACGGTGCGCGGCTTCGCGAAGATCACGCGCGACCTTTCGCAGCGGCGCCGGGAGGAGGACCTGCTGCGCGAAAGCGAGGAGCGCTTCCGGCTCATGGTCGACGCCGTGCGCGACTACGCGATCTACATGCTGGACGCGGAAGGCCGCGTCGTGAGCTGGAACGCAGGCGCCGAGAGGATCAGCGGCTATTCGCACGCGGAGATCCTGGGCAAGCACTTCTCGGTGTTCTACCCCGAGGAAGGCCGGCGCAAGAAGTGGCCGGAGCAGGAGCTCGCGGCG
Source organism: Clostridia bacterium (assembly GCA_050261755.1). GTDB lineage: Bacteria > Pseudomonadota > Gammaproteobacteria > Burkholderiales > SG8-39 > SCGC-AG-212-J23. The sequence goes on along the minus strand of JBLNDP010000252.1, from coordinate 1,719 downwards.
GCGCGCGACCAGGGCCGCTTCGAGGACGAGGGCCTGCGCGTCCGCAAGGACGGCAGCGCGTACTGGGCGAACGTGGTGCTCACGCCCGTCTACGAGGCGGGCGGCACGCTGCGGGGGTACGCCAAGGTGACGCGCGACCTCACCGACCGCCGCCGCGTCGAGGCGCTCGAGAAGGCCGAGCGCCAGACCAACGAGTTCCTGGCCATGCTGGCGCACGAGCTGCGCAATCCCCTGGCGCCCATCCGCAACGCGCTGCACCTGCTCGCCAAGAAGCCGACCGAGGACCCTGCCGAGCTGTGGGTGCGCGAGGTCCTGCAGCGCCAGACCGTGCAGATGACTCGCCTCGTCGACGACCTGCTCGACGTGAGCCGCATCACGCGCGCGACGGTCGTGCTGTCACGCTCGGCAGTCGACGTGCGCAAGGCAATCCGGGAGGCCGCGGATGCGGCCGTGCAATGGATCCAGCCCCGGCGCCACTCGCTTGTGTTGGAGCTGCCCGACGAGCCGCTCGAGGTGGAGGCGGATCCGGTGCGGCTGAACCAGATCGTCCTCAACCTTCTGCACAACGCCGCCAAGTTCACGCCGGAGGGTGGCCGCATCACCGCCGCGGCGGCACGGGAGGGTGGCGACGTGGTCTTGCGAGTGCGGGACAACGGCATCGGAATGACGCCCGAGCTCGTGGAGAACGCCTTCGAGCTTTTCCGCCAGGGCCAGCAGGCCATCGACCGGCCGGAGGGCGGGCTGGGGGTCGGCCTGACGCTCGTCGAGCGGCTCACCACCCTGCACGGCGGCTCGGTGGAAGCGCGCAGCGAGGGCCCCGGCCGCGGAAGCGAGTTCGTCGTCCGCCTCCCGGCGCGCCCGGCCGGCACGCCCGCCGAGCCGCCTGCGCCGGCCGAGGAAGGCGACCACGGGAGCGCGCGGCGCATCCTCGTCGTCGACGACAACATCGATGCGGCGAATGCGCTTCGCTACCTGCTCCAGAACGACGGCCATGACGTGCGCATCTCCACCGACGGCGCATCCGGCCTCGCGTTGGCGCGGGAGTTTCGCCCCGACGTCCTCCTTCTCGACATCGGCCTGCCGCGCCTCTCCGGCTACGAAATCGCGCGGGCGGTGCGCGCGGACGCGTCGCTCGCGCATGCGACCATCATCGCGGTGACGGGGTACGGGCAGCAGCAGGACCGCGAGCGCTCGAGCGCGGCCGGGTTCGACCACCACCTCACCAAACCCGTGGAATTCCGGGCGCTGCAGCGCCTGCTGAAGCTGACCGCCTAGGCCGGCTCGGCGAGCAGCACGACGTCCGACCCGCCGAAGGCGAAGGAGTTGGACATGACCGCGCGCGGCGTCGCGACCTTTTCCGGCTCGACCACGTGGCGGATCCGGCACGCCGGATCCGGTTGCGCGAGCCAGGCCGTCGGCGGAACGACCCCCCGCATGAATGGCATGAGGGCTGCCGCGAACTCGAGCGCGCCGGCGCCGCCGAGCAGGTGGCCATGCATCGACTTGGTCGAGCTGACCCGCACGGCGTTCTCGCCGAAGACCACGCCGATGGCCTCGGCCTCGACGACGTCGCCGACCGCGGTCGCGGTGCCGTGCGCGTTGATGTAGCCAATATCGGAGGGCTGCCGTCCGGCCTCGGCCAGCGCCGCGCGCATGGCTCGCACCTGCCCATCGCGATCGGGCCGAGACATGTGAACCGCGTCGCAGGCGTTTCCGTAC
>JBLNDP010000251.1:0-14598 GCA_050261755.1 Clostridia bacterium | reverse complement strand
ACGCTCTTCCCCGAGCCCGATTCGCCGACTAGGCAGAGGATTTCCTGTTTCTCGACGTCGAACGAGATCTTGCTGACGGCCTGCGGACGGTCCCCGCCGCTCGGCAAGGCGACCGATAGATCGCGGATGGATAGGACGCTCATGCGCCGTTATTCCGGTTCCACGCGCTTGGCCATCTTGGGATCGAGCGTGTCGCGCAGCCCGTCGCCGAGGATGTTGACGGCGAGCACCGTCACGGCGAGGAACACCCCGGGGAAGAAGACGTTGTGGGGATAGGCGACGAACTGCACGCGGCCCTCGGCCATGATGTTGCCCCAGGTCGGGATGTCGGGCGGCAGGCCCACGCCGAGGAAGGAGAGGATGGCCTCGATGAGGATGGCGAAGCCGACGATGTAGGTGCCCTGGACGATGAGCGGCGCGATCGTGTTCGGCAGGATATGGCCGAAGAGGATGCGCGGCGTCGACGTGCCGAGCGCGCGCGCGGCATCGACGTAGGGCTCCTCGCGCAGCGAAAGGACGAGCGAGCGCACCAGGCGCGTGACACGCGGGATCTCGGGAATGGCGATGGCGAGGATCACGGTCGTCAGGCTCGCCCGCCAGAGCGCCACGAGCGCGATGGCGATGAGGATCGCCGGGATGGCCATGATGCCGTCCATGACGCGCATCAGCACCCCGTCCAGCCAGCGGAAGTAGCCCGCGGCGAGGCCGCAGAGGATGCCGAAGAAGAGGGCGACCAGCGCGCAGGCGAGCCCCACGACGAGCGAGACGCGCGTCCCGTAGAGCACGCGGCTGTAGATGTCCCGCCCGAACGAATCCGAGCCCATGAGGAAGACGTGCTTCACCGTGTCGCCCTCGAGCGTCGTGATCTCGCCCTCCTGGCCGGGCGTGAGGTCCCGGCTCCCCGCATCGAAGAGCGTCGGGTCGACGGTGCCGAGCCAAGGCGCTGCGATGGACAGCAAAATCAAGAGCAGCAGCGCGCACGCGCCGAGGCGCACCGACCAGTTCCGCAGGATCTTCTTAATAGCGGATCCTCGGGTCGAGGAACGCGTACGAGAGGTCGACGAGCAGGTTGACGATCACGTACACGAACGAGAAGAAGAGGATGACGCCTTGCACGGTGGGGAAGTCGCGCGCGAGCACGGCATCCACCGTCAGCCGGCCGAGGCCCGGAATGGCGTACACGGACTCCGTGACCACCACGCCGCCGATGAGGATGGCGATGCCGATGCCGATGACCGTGACGATCGGGATGGCGGCATTCGCGAGCGCGTGGCGCACCAGCACCCGTATTTCCGGCAGGCCCTTCGCGCGCGCCGTGCGGATGTAGTCCTCGCCGAGGGCCTCCAGCATCGAGGCGCGCGTCACGCGGGCGATGAGGGCGATGTAGATGAACGAAAGGGTGATCGCTGGAAGAATCAAATGGCGAATGAAAAGAGAGAAATTCTCTGAAAAGCGCACGTAGCCCTGGACCGGGAGCCAGCCGAGCTTGAGCGAGACGAGCCAGATGAGCAGGTAGGCGATCACGAACACCGGTATCGAGAAGCCGGCGACGGAGAAAGCCATCAGCGCGCGGTCGAGCCAGCCGCCGTGGCGCCAGGCGGCCAGCACGCCGAGCGGGACCGCGGCAGCGACGGCGATGAGGAGCGTGAGCGCCGCAAGAGCCAGCGTCGGCTCCAGGCGCTGGCCGATGAGGGCTACGACGCTCGTGCGGTAGTAGAAGGACTGGCCGAGGTCGCCCGTGAGGAGGTGCGCGACCCAGATGCCGAACTGCACCGGCAGCGGCTGGTCGAGCCCCAGGCTCGCGCGGATGGCGGCGATGTTGTCCGCCGTGGCGGCGTCGCCGGCCAGGATCGCCGCCGGGTCGCCCGGCGCGAGGCGCAGCAGCAGGAAGACGAATACGGCGACGACCCCGAGGACCGGGATCGTCGCGAGGATGCGGCGGGCGAGGAAGCCGATCAGTTCTTCTTGATGTTCCAGTAGAGGTTGCCGGGCCCGGTGACGAAGCCCGACACGTTCTTGCGCGCGGCGAGCGGCTCGATGTACTCGCCCACCGGCACGTGCGTGCCGATCTCGAAGGCGCGCGCCTGGATCTCCTCGGCGAGCGACTTCTTCTTCGCCTCGTCCGTGGCGCGCGCGAACTGGTCGCGCAGCTGCTCGATCTTCTCGTCCTTCGGCCAGCCGAACCAGGACTTCTCGCCCTCGGCGCCGATGGCAGGGTTGGTGAGCGGGTTCCAGATGTCCGGCGCCACCCACGCGGTGAAGAACATGTTCCAGCCGCCCTGCGCGGGCGGTTCCTTCTTGGAGCGGCGCGTGACGAGCGTCTGCCAGTCCATCGCCTGCAGGTCGACCTTGAAGCCCGCCTGGCGCAGGAGCTGCGCGGCGACGTCGGGCAGCTTCTGGATGGCGGCGAGGTCCGTGGGCTTCATCAGGAGCACCGGCGTGCCGTCGTAGCCGGAGGCCTTGAGGAGCTCCTGCGCCTTCTTCATGTTCGACTTCGACTGGATCTCGCTCCCCTTGGCGCTGCCGTACGGCGTGCCGCAGGTGAACATGGAGGCGCAGGCGCGGTAGTACTCCTTGATGCCGACCTGCGCGCGCAGGAAGGGCTCCTGCTGCATGGCGGCGAGCGCCGCCTGGCGCACCTTGGGATTGTTGAACGGCGGATACAGGTGGTTAAACCGCCCCATGTACTGGAAGCCGAGCGGGTTGTTGTTGACGATCTGCACGTTCTTGTCGGCCTTCAGCGCCGCGTAGCTCTCGAAGGCGGGCTGCTCGATGATGTCCACTTCGCCGTTCGCCAGCGCGTTGACCTGCGCCTGCGCGTCGCGCAGCGCCAGGTTCCACTCGACGCGGTCGACGTACACGTTCTTGCCGCCGGCGGTGCCGGAGGCCGGTTCCTTGCGGGGGACGTATTTCGTGTTCTTCAGGTAGACGGCCTTGTCCCCGGGCTTGAACTCGTCCTTCTTGAAGATGTAGGGCCCGCTGCCGGTGGCATCGTCGATCTGCTTGTCGGCCGGGGTGTCGGCGACGCGCTTGGGCATGATGAACGGCACGTTGGAGGAGGGCTTGCCGAGCGCCTCGAGCACGAAGCCGCAGGCCTCGCGCAGGAAGATGCGGAAGGTGTTCGGCGCCGGCGAGTCCATGCGCTCGACGAAGGTGAAGAGCTTCTGCCCCATGGCGTCGCGCTTGCCCCAGCGCGAGAGCGAGGCGATCACGTCGTCGCCGGTCACCGGCTTCCCGTCGTGGAACTGGAGCTTGTCGCGCAGCGTGAAGGTCCACAGGCGCTTGTCCGGGCTGACGCTCCAGCTTCCCACCATCTGCGGCTGGATCTTGTTGTTCGCGTCGGTGCCGAACAGGGTGTCGTAGACCATGTAGCCGTGGTTGCGGCTCATGTACGCCGTGGTCCAGATCGGGTCGAGGATCGCGAGGTTGGAGTGCGGGACGACGCGCAGGACCTTGTCCTGCGCATGGGCACTGGCAAAAATCAAACCAAGAACGACTGCCGCGAGAGCTTTGCGAAGCATTGGTTTAATCTCCCCTGCTGGTTGACCACAGTATAGGCCCATGGCGCGCATTGCAATCGGCGGCTTCCAGCACGAGACCAACACTTTCGCCCCGTCCAAGGCGGACTACGCGGCCTTCGAGGACGGCGGCGGCTGGCCGGGCGCGCAGTTCGGGGCCTCGATCTTCGGCGCCGTGCAGGGCGCCAACATCCCGGCCGAGGGCGCGATCCAGGCGCTGCGTTCGATGGGGCACGAGCTGGTCGGCACGGCCTGGGCGGCGGCCAGCCCTTCGGCGCATGTGACCGAGGACGCCTTCGAGCGCATCACCCGGGCGATGGTTTCGGCTCTCGAAGAGGCGAAACCCGAGGCGGTCTACCTCGACCTGCACGGCGCGATGGTGTCGGAGACCTTCGACGACGGCGAGGGCGAGATCCTGCGCCGCGTGCGCGCGGCCGTCGGCCCGCGCGTGCCCGTCGCCGCGAGCCTCGACCTGCACGCGAACGTCACGCAGGCCATGATGGACGGCGCCGACGCGCTCGTCGCCTACCGCACGTATCCGCACGTCGACATGGCGGATACCGGCGCCCGCGCGGCGCACCTGCTGCAGCAGATGCTGAAAAGCGGGCGCAAGCTTGCCGGCGCCTGGCGCCAGCTCGACTACCTCACCGGCATTCCTTCGCAATCGACATTCATCGAGCCTTGTCGCTCTATTTACGAAGAATTATCAAGAATAGAGAACCGTAATCATGCCGTGCTCTCGTTCACGCCGGGCTTCGCGATGGCCGACTTCGCCGACTGCGGAATGTGCGTTTTTGGTTTTGGAATGGAAGAAGCGCACGTCCAGAAGGCTGTGGAGGAGATGCGACGGACCGTCGCAGACGCAGAGAAGGATTTCGCCCTCGAGCTCTATTCCCCCGAGGCTGGGGTGCGGCGCGCGCGCGAGCGCGGCGAGCCGGGGCGGCCGGTGGTCCTCGCCGACACGCAGGACAACCCCGGCGCCGGCGGCAACGGAGATACGACGGGGCTCCTGCGGGAATTGGTCAGGCAGGATTCGAGAAATGCGTTGCTCGGCCTGCTCATCGACCCGGCGGCGGCGAAGCGCGCGCACGAGGCGGGGCAGGGGCGCACGCTCGCCTTCTCGCTCGGCGGGAAATCGAACATAGAAAGCGATCGTCCATTGGAGGGCGAGTTCACCGTCGAGCGCCTGGGCGACGGCCGCTTCACGTGCACCGGCCCGATGTTCAAGGGCTTTCGCATGCAGCTGGGCAACATGGCGCTGCTCCGCTCGAAGAGCGCGCCCGGCGTGCGCGTCGCCGTCGCCTCGAAGAAGTGCCAGGCCGCCGACCAGGAGATGTTCCGCCACCTGGGGGTGGAGCCGCGGCAGGAGCGCGTCCTCGGGCTCAAGAGCTCCGTGCACTTCCGCGCCGACTTCCAGCCCATCGCGCGCGAGGTGCTGGTCGTGAAGGCGCCCGGTCCGGCGCTCGCCGACCCGGCGGAATTCCGCTGGACCAAGCTGCGCAAGGGTGTAAGGTTGAGACCCCTCGGACCGGTGTGGACATGAAGAAGAGCGGACCGCTCCTCGCTTTCGCCCTCGCGCTGGCCTTCGCCGCGGGCGGCGCGCTGGCGCAGGGCTTCACGAAGCCGCTGAAGATCGTCGTGCCGTTCCCGCCGGGCGGCTCGGCGGACACGAGCAGCCGCATCCTCGCCGAGCACATGTCGAAGCGCCTGGGCCAGCCGGTCGTGATCGAGAATCGCCCCGGCGGCGGCACCGTGATCGGCACGCAGCTCGTGCAGCGCGCGGCGCCCGACGGCACGTCGCTCCTCGTCGTCTTCCCGAGCTTCGTGGTCAACCCGGCCATCCGCGAGCACTCGCCGTACCAGCTGAAGGACTTCCGGGCGGTGGGGCAGACGATCGCGCTGCCCATGGTGTTCGCCGTCAATCCCGCCGTGCCGGCGAAGACCCTGAAGGAGCTGATCGATCTCGCCCGCTCGAAGCCCGGTTCCATCGCCTACGGCACGCCCGGGCCGGCGAGCACCCATCGCATCATCGCGGAGATGTTCCGCCTCGCCGCGGGCCTCTCGAGCGAGATGCTGGTGCACGTCGCCTTCCAGGGCGGCGCGCCGGCAGTGACGGCCACGATCGGCGGCCATACGCCGATGGTGGTGGTGAACGTGAACGAGGTGGCGCAGCACGTGAAGGCCGGCAAGCTGCGCGCCCTCGTCGTGACGACGCGCGAGCGCGCGCAGAGCCTGCCCGAAGTGCCCACCTACGCGGAGTCGGGCTTCCCGCAGCTCGAGGCGTCCAACTGGAGCGGCATGGTGGTGCCGGCGGCCACGCCGGCGCCGCTCGTCGCGCAGCTCAATGCCGCGCTCGTCGCCGCGCTGGGCGAGCCCGACGTGCTGGAGAAATTCAAGGCGCAGGAGCTCATCGCCGTGCCCGGCACGGCGGCCGAGTTCGACGCGTTCCTGCAGGCCGAAGCCGCTCGCTACGCCAAGGTAATCCGCGAAGCCGGGATCAAGGCCGAATGAAGCTCGCCGCCGACATCGTCATCGGCATCGTCGCGCTGCTCCACCTGTGGTTCATGGTCCTCGAGATGTTCCTCTGGGACAAGCCGTTCGGCCGGCGCACCTTCGCGATGAGCGTGGAGCAGGCGGCGGCCACCAAGACGCTCGCCATGAACCAGGGCCTCTACAACGGCTTCCTCGCGGCAGGCCTCGCCTGGGCGCTCGCGCTCGGCCCCGCGGGCTACGCGGTGAAGGCGTTCTTCCTGCTCTGCGTGCTCGTCGCCGGCGTCTTCGGCGCGCTGACCGCGAGCCGCAAGATCCTCTGGATCCAGGCGATGCCCGCCGGCGTCGCGCTGGTCCTCCTGCACCTCTAGCGCGGCGGCGAGTAGTTCGCCGGCAGCTCGCCGGTGAGCGAGCCGAGGAAGGCGACGATCGCCGCGGTGTCCGCCTTGTCGAGCGTCCGGCCGAGCTGCACGGAAGCCATGATCGCGACCGCGCGCGGCAGCGATTCGACCGAGCCGTCGTGGAAATACGGCGCGGTCTTCGCCACGTTGCGCAGCATCGGCACGCGGAAGACGTACCGGTCTTCTTCCTTCTTCGTCACCGCGAAGCGGCCTGCGTCGGGCTTGTCCGAGCCGGTCTCGCTCCAGTACGGCTTGACGACGCCGAAGCGCTGGAAGCTCGCGCCGCCGAGGAGCGCGCCGTTGTGGCAGCCGGCGCAGCCCGTGGCGATGAAAAGCGCGAGGCCGCGCTTCTCGGCCGGCGTCAATGCTTCCGCGTCCCCGCCGAGGTAGCGGTCGAAGCGCGCCGGCGTCACGAGCGTCGCCTCGTAGGCTGCGACCGCACGGCCGTAGTTCGCCGGAGTCAGGGGCTCGGCGTCGGCGGGATAGACCGTGCGGAAGGCATCCGCATAGCCGAGACGCCTGAGCGCCTCCACGGCGGCCTGCTTGCTTGCGAAGCCGAGCGAACCGGTGAGCGAGCCCTCGGCCTGGGCCGCGGCAGTCTTGCGGTCGCCGAGCCAGCGCAGGAAGGGTTGCAGCGTCGAGTTGAACACCGTCGGCGATTGGCGCGAGGCGAGCTCGCCGCGCGCGTCCGGGGAGAAGCGCCGGCTATCGGCGCCCCAGTCCGCCGCCGCATGGCAGCTCGCGCACGCCGTCTTGCCGTCGGCGGACGCGGCCCGGTCCCAGAAAAGCGCCCGGCCGAGCGTTTGCTCCGGCGTCGCGGCGCCGTGCGGCGTTTCCAGCTTGCCGAAAAGCCTGGCCGCCTGTGCTTGCAAATCGGAATCGGAGTCCGCGAACGCGGTCGCCGAAGCGACGAGCGCGGCGATGGCCAACGGCAGCGCTATTCTCATGCGGGCACTCTATAAAACGTGCCGCTTGCGCTTCAAGCCGCGCTGCATTGCAGCTGAAACAACTCAGATGCGGCGGCCGAGGCCCTGCCAGTAGGGGTCGCGCAGCTTGCGCTTGAAGATCTTGCCGCTTTCCTCGCGCGGCAGCCGGTCGTGGAAGGTGACGAGCTTCGGCACCTTGTAGCCGGCGATGCGCGCCTTGAGGAAGGAGCGCACCTCGTCCGCGGAAAGATCGCTGTCGGGCGCGAGCTCGACCGCGGCGCAGAGCGACTCGCCGAACTCGGCGTCGGGGATGCCGAAGACCGCGCAGTCGGCGATGCCCGCAAGCCCGAGCAGCGCCGCCTCGATCTCCGCGGGATAGATGTTCACGCCGCCCGAGATCACCATGTCGCTCTTGCGGTCCGCGACATGGAGATAGCCGTCCTCGTCGAGGTAGCCCATGTCGCCGACGCTCCAGAGGCCGTCTCGCTCGAGCGCCGCCCGGGCGGCGGGGTTGTTCATATAGGTGAAGTCCGGATACGCGGGCTGCCGGCAGTAGATCGCGCCGACTTGTCCCGGCGGCAGCTCGCGCCCCGATTCGTCGAGGATCTTCAGCCGTCCCTGCCCGAGGACCCGTCCCACGCTTCCCGGATGCGCGAGCCAGTCGCGCGAGTCGATGAAGGTGATGTGGCCGAGTTCGCTCGCGGCGTAGCTCTCGTTGATGACCGGGCCCCACCACTCGATCATCGCGCGCTTCACGTCCGGCGCGCACGGCGAGCCGGTGGACGACACGAAGCGCACGGAGGAGAGGTCGTAGCGCCGCTTCACGTCCGGCGGCAGGCGCAGCAGCCGCACGAACATCGTCGGCACGAGGTAGAGATGGCTCAGCCGGTGGCGCTCGATGAGCGCGAGCGTTCGCTCGGCGTCGAAGCGCGGCTCGAGCACCAGGAGATCGGCCAATTGCGCGCATTGCAGCGCGTAGAGGTTGGGCGCGCTGTGGTAGAGCGGCGCGGAGACGAAGGCGCGCATGCCCGCCTCGAGGCCGAGCACGGTCCGGTAGAGCTCGGTGGCGAGGCGGCGCTGCTCGTCCGTCGCCGGCTGCCGGCGGACGCCCTTCGGCCGCCCGGTGGTGCCCGACGTATACGGCATGCTCGAGCGCGGCGGCGGCGGGTCGCCGCGCCAGGGCGCATGGGCGTCGCGCCAGGAGGACCAGGCCTCGCTCGAGATGACCTGCAGGCCGGCCGGGATGCCGCCGTCGATCTGCGCGAGCAAGTCCGCGTCCACCACCAGCACCTTGGCGCCGGAGTCGGAGAGGATGAAGCCGGCTTCCTCCGCCTTGTAGTGCCAGTTGATCGGGCAGTGATAGGCGCCGAGGCGCCGCGCGCCGAGCATCGCCTCGAGATACGCCGGCTCGTTGCGGAGCATGAGGGCCACCACGTCGTCCTTGCGCACGCCGGCCTGCTCGAGCCCGGCGGCGGCGCAGGCCGCGCGCCGCTCGAGCTCCGCCGGCGCGATCGCCTCTTCGCCGAAGACGACGCTCGCCGTCACAACGAGGGCCAGGGCCGCTGCGCCGGCCTCAGCCGCTCGAGCAGCGTGCTCAAGCGCAGCACGCCCGCATCGTCGAAGCGCTTGCCGACCACCTGGATGCCGATCGGCAGCCCGCGCGTCGCTTCGGCGTCGCTGTAGGCCCAGTTGAGCGACGCGGCCGGCTGCTCCGACATGTTCCAGGGCACGGTGAAGGCGATGTGCGGCAGGGCGTTGCGCGGGTCGTTGCCGGGCGCCGGCAGCTCGGCCTCGTAGGCGAGGATGGGCGAGGTCGGCGAAATCACGTAATCGAGCGGCGCGAGCGCCTTCACCGCCGCCTCGCGCATCGCCATGACCTGGTTGTACGCCTGCATGACGTCGCGCCCGGTGAAGCGGGCGGCGCGCCACGTGCACCACTCGGCGATGAAGGGCAGCACTTTCTCGCGCCGCGTTTCCGGGAGCTTCAGGTAATCGTCGTAGGAGCGCGCCTCGAAGAAGCGCTGCATGCCGTCGAGCATCTCCGGCGTCAAGAACGAGCGGATCTCCTGCACGTCGGCGCCGGCCTTCGCCAGAGCTTTTGCGGCGCTTTCGGCCGCAGCCCGCGTTTCCGGGTTTACGGGAAGTCCGACGCCCATGTCGGCGAGGAAGCCGATCTTGAGGTGTCTCGCGTTTTCGATCTCGAGCCTTGCGAAATCGAAGTCATGGGGTGGAAGGCTCATGAAATCTCGCTCATCCGGCCGGGCGAGCGCGTTCATGAGCAGCGCCGCGTCCTCCACCGTGCGCGTCATGGGGCCCGCGATGCGGCCCATGTACGGCGGACAGACCGGGACGCGCCCGAGCGAGGGCTTGAGCGCGAAGATGCCGCAATGCGAGGCCGGCAGGCGCACGGAGCCGCCGATGTCCGTTCCTATATGGAGAGGGCCGTAACCGGCCACGCACGCCGCGGCCGCGCCCGAGCTCGAGCCCGAGGTATTGCGGTCCAGCCGCCACGGGTTGCGCGTGATGCCGTGCAGGCTGGAGAGCCCGGACGAGAGCATCCCGTAGTCGGGCATCGTCGTCTTGCCGAGGATGATGCAGCCCGCTTCGCGCGCGCGCGCGGCGGGCGGCGCGTCCTCGGCCTGCGGCGCCGTGTCTTCGTTCGCGCGCGTGCCGATGGGCGCGGGATCGCCGCGCGTGTAGACGTTTTCTTTGATCGTGATCAACACGCCGTCGAGCGGCGAGAGCGGCTGCTTCGCGCGCCAGCGCGCTTCGGAGGCGCGCGCTGCTTCTTCGGCGCCGGCCGCGTCGACGCGATACATCGCATTGATTTTCGATTCGCAGGAACTAATGCGCGCGAGCGCCGCCGCGGTGACGTCGACGGGCGACAGTTCTCCGCGCGCATAGGCCGAGGAGAGCTGCCGCGCCGTGAATTCGTTAATGGCAGGCATTACACGCGGAATATATACTGCGCCGCCATGAGACGACTCCTCGTTGCGATCGCAGCGCTCGCCGCCGGCCTCTTGTGCGCCGCATCCACGGCGTTTGCCGCGGAGGAGATCCGCGTCTGGCACGCGATGAGCGGCGCCGCGGGCGCCGAGCTCGATGAGCTCGCGGGCCGGTTCAATGCCTCGCAGAAAGAATTCCGCGTCGTGCCGGTCTACAAAGGCACGTACGACCAGACGCTCGCGGCCGCGCTCGCGGCGCGCAAGCAGGCGGCCGGCCCGCACATCGTGCAGGTGTACGAGGTCGGCACGGCGGACATCATGTCGGTGAAGGACGCGGTGCGGCCGCTCTGGCAGGTGATGCACGAGGCGGGCGTCGAGCCGGAATCGAAATTCGTGCCGGCGATCGCCGGCTATTACTCCGACACGCACGGGCGCCTGCTCGCGCTGCCGTTCAACACGGCGACCCCGGTGCTCTTCTACAACCGCGACGCGTTCAAGCGGGCGAAGCTCGACCCGGGCCATCCGCCGCAGACGTGGTACGAGATGCCGACGGCGCTCGGCGCGCTGCGCGAGTCCGGCGTGAGCTGCCCGTTCACCACCGCGTGGCCTTCGTGGGTGCTGCTGGAGAACATGAGCGCCTGGCATAACCAGGAGTTCGCCACGTACCACAACGGCATGGACAGCCCGAAGGCGAAGCTCAGCTTCAACACGCGGCTCATGATGCGCTGGATCTCGATGCTCTCGTCGTGGATGAAGTCGGGCTATTTCGTCTACTCGGGCCGCGGCAACGAGGCGGAGGCGCGCTTCGCCTCGGGCGAATGCGCGGTGCTGACCTCGTCCTCGGCGAGCGTGGCTGAGCTGCGCCAGAAGGCCAAGTTCGACTTCGGCGTGGCGCAGCTTCCCTATTACGACGATTTCGCCGGCTCGCCGCAGAACACGCTGGTCGGCGGCGCGGGCCTCTGGGTCATGAGCGGCAAGCCGAAGGGCGACTATGCCGGCGTCGCGCGCTTCCTCGCCTTCCTCTCGCGCCCCGACGTGCAGGCCGAGTGGCACCAGAAGACGGGCTACGTGCCCGCGACGATCAACGCGTACGAGATCAGCCGCAAGGAAGGCTTCTACGCCTCGAACCCGGGCCAAGAGATCGCCATGAAGCAGCTCCTACTCAAAAACCCGACGGGCGAGAGCAAGGGGATCCGCCTGGGCCACTTCCCGAAGATCCGCCTCATCATCGACGAGGAGCTCGAGGCGGTGTGGGGCAACAAGAAGACGCCGCTCGAGGCGCTGAACAGCGCCGTGAAGCGCGGCAACGTCCTGCTCGACCGCTTCGCCAGGAACGAGCCCGTACAATAGGCCGCATGGCCTGGCCGTACCCGGGCGTCGTCGCCCACCGCGGCGGCGGCTCCCTCGCACCGGAAAACACCCTCGCAGCGCTCCGGCTCGGCGCCTCGCTCGGCTTCAAGGGCGTGGAGTTCGACGTCATGCTGGCCGGCGACGGCACGCCCGTCCTCATCCACGACGAAACGACCGACCGCACCACCGGCGTGAAGGGCGAGGTGGCGAAGATGAGCTTCGCCCAGCTGAGCGAGCTCGGCGTCCCGTCCTTCGAGGAGGCGGGGCGCCTGTGCCGCGAGCTCGGCCTGTGGGCGAACGTGGAAATCAAGCCGGCGCGCGGCCACGAGCGCGCGACGGGCGAGGCGGCCGCGCGCATGGCGAGGGAGCTCTGGCGCGGCGCGAACGTGCAGCCGCTCCTCTCCTCCTTCTGGCCCGACGCGCTTGCGGCCGCGCGCGCCGCGGCTCCGGAGCTCGCGCGGGGCTTCATCGTGCGCGAGGTCGCGCCCGGCTGGCTGGAGGAAGCAAAGCGGGTGAAGTGCGTGTCCGTGCACTGCGGCCACAAGAAGCTCACCGAGCCGCTGGCCAAGGAGGTCAAGGCCGCCGGCTACGCGCTCGCCTGCTGGACCGTCAACGAGCCGGCCCTGGCGCGCCGGCTGCTCGGGTGGGGCGCGGACTGCATCATCACCGACGCCCTGCGCGACATCGGCCCGGGGTTCGCGTAACAGCTGCTTACAACCGGCTGTCCTCCGGACGGTGCCCTCCCGCGTTATAGGGGGTGCATGACCTACCCAAGAGGAGAAGCAATGAAAACCAGGATCATCGTGGCAACCGTGGCGGCCGCGTTCGCGCTGCCGGCTTTCGCTCAGACCACCAGCACGCCGCGCATCGACCAGCGCCAGGCGAACCAGGAGCGGCGCATCGAGCAGGGCGAGAAGTCCGGCGCCCTCACGCAGAAGGAAGCCGCGCGCCTCGAGAAGGGCCAGGCGCACGTGCAGAAGATGGAGAACAAGGCCGTGGCCGACGGCAAGGTGACCGCCAAGGAGCGCGCGCGCATCGAGAAGGCGCAGAACAAGCAGAGCCGCAAGATCTACAGGGAAAAGCACGACAAGCAGACCGCGAAGTAAGGCGGTCGCCGCAAAAGAAAAGGGCCGCTCGCGCGGCCCTTTCTGCTTTCAAGGGGCTCTTTATCCCTTGAGGCAGGAGCTCATGAACTTCTTGCGCTCGTCGCCCTTGAGCTTCTGCTCGCCCGCCTGCTTGTTGCAGTCCTTCATCTTCGACTGCTGGGCCGTCATGCCGCCCTTCTCGGGCTGGCCCTTCAGGCAGGAGCTCATGAAGCCCTTGCGCTCGTCGCCCTTCTTGTCGCCCGCCTTCTCGTTGCAGTCCTTCATGCGCGCCTGCTGCTTCTTCTGCGCCTCGGACGGCTGCTTCTTGTCCTGCGCGAGGACGGGGGCGGACAGGGCGATGGAAACGCCGCACAGCATTGCCAGAACGTATTTCATTTCGAACCCTCCAGTAGTGACTCGATGGCAGCGATGAGCTTGGGATCGTCCGGTTCCACGCCGCTCGCGAAGCTCTGGACGCGCTTGCCGTCGCGGGCGACCAGGAATTTGTGGAAGTTCCACTGCGGCCACTGGCCGCCCGTGGCTTTGGCGAGATCGGCGTAGAACGGGTTGGTGCGCAGCCCCGTCTTGGCGAACATGGGGAAGTCGATCGCGTACTGGTTGACGCAGAAGGAGGAAATCTCCTTGTTCGAGCCCGGCTCCTGGCCGCCGAAGTCGTTCATCGGAAAGCCGAGCACCACCAGGCCGCGCGACTTGTACTTGCGGTAGAGCGCCTCGAGGCCGTCGTACTGCGGCGTGTAGCCGCACTGGCTCGCGGTATTCACGGCGAGCACGACCTTGCCGGAGTACTCGCAGAGCGATTGCGGCTTGTCGAAGATCGTGTTGAGCGAGCGGTCGAAGAGCGAGGGACAGGCCGCCATGGCGCCGGACGAGAAAAGGAAGAGAAGGCTAGTAAGGAAGAGGCTAGTAAGGAAGGGGCGCATGGGGCTTGAGCGGCTGCAGTGCGCTGCGGAAGTCGTTCTTGATCCGTTCCAGCGCCCCGGCCGAATCCGCCTCGAAGCGTAGCACGATGACCGGCGTCGTGTTGGAGGCGCGTGCGAGGCCGAAGCCGTCCTTGTACTCGACCCGCACGCCGTCGATGGTCAGCACGCGCTCGGCGCCCGGGAAGGGCTTGCTCTGCTGCAGCTTCGCGACGAGGGCGTGCGGCTCGCCTTCCTCGAGGCCCCAGTGGAGCTCCGGCGTGGACGGGGCGTTGGGGAGCGCCTTGAGGATCGGGTTGGCGTCCTTTTCCCTGGCCACGATTTCCAGCAGGCGCGCGCCGCAGTAGAGCGCATCGTCGAAGCCGTACCACCGCTCCTTGAAGAACGTATGGCCCGACATCTCGCCGGCCAGCAGCGCGCCCGTTTCCTTCAGCTTCGCCTTGATGAGGGAGTGGCCGGTCTTCCAGATGAGCGGCCGGCCGCCCAGCTTCTCGATCCACGGCGCGAGCAGCCGCGTGCTCTTCACGTCGTAGATGATCTCGGCGCCGGGATTGCGCGAGAGCACGTCCTTTGCGTAGAGCATGAGCTGGCGGTCGGCGAAGATGATCTCGCCGTCCTTCGTCACCAGGCCCAGCCGGTCGCCGTCGCCATCGAAGGCGATTCCCAGCTCGCTCTTCCCGCGTTTCACCTTGTCTATCAACTCTCGAAGATTCTTGGGCTGCGAAGGATCCGGATGGTGGTTCGGGAAATGCCCGTCCACGTCGCAATAGAGCTCCTCCACCTCGCAACCGAGGGCGCGGAAGAGGCGCGGAGCAACGGCCCCGGCCACGCCGTTGCCGCAATCGATGGCGATGCGCATCGGCCGCGCGAGCTTCACGTCGGAGACGATGCGCTGCACGTAGGCTTCGACGACGCTCGCGGCGCTGCGCTTGCCTTGGCCGCTCT
>JBLNDP010000250.1:0-8531 GCA_050261755.1 Clostridia bacterium | reverse complement strand
ATCCGGCCCGTCGAGCGGCAGCGGACGCGGGTCCGTCTCCGTCGATGGGGAACTCCATAGGTCCTTATAGCGAGAGGCTGACGCGGGCGACGAGCCCGCCGCCTTGGCGCGGCAGCAGGTCGAGGCGGCCGCCGTGCGAGCGAGCGACGCGCTCGACGATGGCGAGGCCAAGGCCGGAGCCGCCGGCGCCGGAGCGGGCGACTTCCAGGCGGGTAAACGGGCGCTTCAGCCGCTCGACTTCGTTCTCGGGAATGCCGGGACCGCGATCCGCGACTTCGACGCAGACCAGCTTTCCCGACAGGAAGGACTTTATTTCGACCGGCTCGCCGGCATAACGCAGGGCGTTGTCCACGAGGTTGGAAACGGCGCGGCGCACGCCCATGCGCGCGAAGGCGAACTCGGGAACCGGGCTGTCGTCGAGCGCCACGCGTTTGCCGAGCCGGGCGTAATGGCCGGCGAGGTCGACGAGCATGGCATTAAGGTCGCCGGGCGCCTTGCGCTCGTTCTCGCCGCGGGCGTAGTCGAGGAACTGCCCGATGACCGCGTCGATCTCCTCGATGTCGGCCACCATGGCGCTCGTCGCGCCGCTGTCGCCGCCGTGCATCTCGAGCGCCAGGCGCAGGCGCGAGAGGGGCGTGCGCAGGTCGTGCGAGATGCCGGCGAGGACCATGGCGCGCTCGCGCTCCATGCTCGCCAGGTCGCTCGCCATGCGGTTGAAGGCCGAAGCGAGGTCGCGCAGCTCGGATGCGCCCTTTTCGGGAAGCGGCTCGTGCGTCTCGCCGCGGCCCAGGCGCGCGGCCGCGCCCCGCAGGGCGCGGAGCGGCCGCGAGATGCTCGAGGCGATGAGCCAGGCGCCGAGGAGGGCGAGCGCGAGGACACCGAGGCCCCAGCCCACCCATTGCCAGCCGACCACGACGCGGAAGCGCTCGCGCGGCAGCAGGATCCAGTATTCGTCCACGTCGATGAAGAAGCTCACCCAGAAGCCGCGCTCGCCGTCGCGCATGGTGGCGAAGCGCGTCTCGGGCCCGAGGCTCGCGCGGATCTGGTCCGCGACCAGCTCGAGGAAGGAGCCGGGCCGCACCGGCTGCAGCCGCTCGCTGCTCGTCGACGGATAGACGCGCAGCCCTTCGCTCTCGTTCAGGTCGATGAGGAGCTGGCGCCGCCGGTACGGGTCTGCGCTCACCAGCGCGGCGCGCGTGAGGTTGACGGCGCTCACCGTCTGCTGCGCGAGCTCGCGCGAGCGCGGCTCGCGCTCGTAGAGGCGGTAGATCTGGAAGGTCGCCAACACCGCCGTGACGATGAGCAGCGCCATCAGCAGGAACGACCGCGCGAAGAGGGTCACAGCCCCGTGTTTTCTTTATTCGGGAACAAAGACGTAGCCGAAGCCCCAGACCGTCTGGATGTGCTTCGGATGCGAAGGATCTTCCTCCACGACCTTGCGCAGCCTTGAGATCTGCACGTCGATCGAGCGGTCGAACACCTCGTACTCGCGCCCGCGCGCGAGCTCCATCAGCTTGTCGCGCGAGAGCGGCTGGCGCGGGTGCTGCACGAGCACCTTGAGCACCGAGAATTCGCCGGTGGTGAGCGGCACCGGCTTGCCGGCCTTGGTGAGCGTGCGCGTGCTCAGGTTCAGGGAGAAATCGCCGAAGGCGTGCGTCTCCGTGGCTGCCGTCGGCGCTCCCGGCGGACCGGAGGGCGCACGCCGGCGCAGCACGGCGTTGATGCGCGCGAGCAGCTCGCGCGGGTTGAAGGGCTTGGGGAGGTAGTCGTCGGCGCCCATCTCCAGGCCGACGATGCGGTCGACGTCGTCGCCCTTGGCGGTGAGCATGATGATCGCCGGGCCGCTCGTGGGAGAGCCGGCCTGCTGCGAGCGCAACCGCCGGCAGATCGACAGGCCGTCCTCGCCCGGCAGCATGAGGTCGAGGACGATGAGGTCGTAGCGCTCGCGCGAGAGCTGCTTGTCCATCTGCGCCGCGTCGTGCACTGCCTTCACCTCGTAGCCCTCGCCGCCGAGGTACTTCACCAGCAGGTCGCGCATGCGCTGGTCGTCGTCGACGATGAGGATGCGGGTCTTGAGCTCGGCCATGCGCCAACGATAACGTTAAACGATTGTTTCGGCAGCCCTTAGGGTAACCATTTGTTACACCGGTGAAGCACATTGCCCGTACCATTGCCGGCATGCGCAGCCTCGTCCTCCTCCTTTGCCTGGCGCTCGCCGCGCCGGCCTTCGCCCAGTTCGGCGGCGGACGGGGACGCGGCCAGGACCCGGAGCGGGGCCGCGGCGCTCCGCCCGCGCAGAACATGAGCCACGAGGAGCGCCAGCGCCTGCGCGAAGACGTGAACTCGGCGCGCGGCAACTACTCGCGCCCCGACCCGCAGCAGCGCCGCCCGGAGCGCATGGCGCCCGAGGATCGCGCGCGCCTGCGCCAGGACGTGCAGGACGCCAACAGGGAAATGAGGCGCCGCTAGCGGCGTCGACGACGGCCCGGCGCTAGCCGGCCTTGCGGACTTCCGCCTTCGCGGTCGTTTCCAGCTCGCCGTAGAGGCGGAACTCGTTCTTCCCGGCCTGCTTCGCGCGGTACATCGCCTCGTCCGCGTGCTTGACCAGCGTCGCGGCATCGGTCGCGTCGTCCGGGAACGCGGAGATGCCGATGCTCGCCGACACGCTCGCCTGCTCGCCGGGCGCCACCTCGACCGGCCGGCGCAGCTCGCCGAGGAGCTTGCGCGCCACGGTCTCGACCGACTCGGATTCCTGCTGGTCCTCCAGGACGACGAAGAACTCGTCGCCTCCGAGGCGGGCGACGAGGTCGCTCGCGCGCAGGGCGTTGCGCAGGCGGCGCGCGATCTCGGCGAGGAATCGGTCGCCCGCCTGGTGCCCGTGCCGGTCGTTCACCTGCTTGAACCCGTCGAGGTCGACGAACATGGTGGCGAGGCGCACGCTGCGGCGGCGCGCGCGCTCCACGGCCTGCTCGAGCGCGGGGCCCAGGCTCGTGCGGTTGGCAAGGCCCGTGAGCGGATCGTTGTAGGCGAGCGAGGCGACGCGCTCGCGCGCAAGCGCGACCTCGGTGATGTCGCGGCCGACGCCGCGGTAGCCGAGGAACCGGCCGTCGCGGCCGTAGCGCGGCTCGCCGCTGATGGAGAAGTGGCGCACCGATCCATCGCCCAGGCATCGCGCGAACTCGAAGTCGCGGAACGGCCGGTGCTCGTCCATGACGGCGCGGTGCGCCGCCCATCCGGCCTCGCCGGGCGCGAGCGAGGGGATGTCCCACGGCGCCTTGCCGATCGCGCCGGCAAAGAGGTTGGCCGGGACGTTGGGCCCGTGCACGACCTCCGTCGCCCGATGCTCCGGGTCCGTCTCCCAGAAGAAGTCCGAGGACATGTGGGTGAGGCTGCGAAAGCGCGACTCGCTCTCCCGCAGCGCTGCCTCGGCGTGCTTGCGCTCGAGGAACTGGCCGACCTGGCTGCCGATGACCGAAGTCACCTCCAGCAGGCGCTCGTCCGGCGCACGCAGCCGCCGGCTCGAAAAGCCCAGCGTGCCGATGCGCCGGCCATCGGAGACGACGGCGAAAAGGAGCACGCCGTGCGGGCCGAGCGCGCGGCCGAGGCCCTTCTCCCGCGCGCGCGGGTCGAGCGCCGTGTCGCTCGACCAGACGGGCTCGCCGGTGCGCAGAACGAGGCCGTTCAGGCCCTCGCCGGGCGCGTAGCGCAGGCCGCGCAAGGACTCGACGAGCTCGCGCCCCGCCGCGCTCGCGCCCCAGCCTTGCTGGAAATGCAGGCGCCCGTCGCGCTCGTCGAGGCGGAAGTAGCGGCCGCTCTCGAAGTCCTGGTTCTCGCAGATCGCCCGCATCACCGCCTCGAGCCCGGACGCCTCGTCCTCGGATTCGGAGAGCGCGCGCGCGATCTGGTACTCGAGGCGCAGCAGCTGCTGGCCGCGCATGCGGTCCGTGACGTCGTTCGCGACGCCGCGGTAGCCGCGGAACGCGCCGTCGCGGCTGAAGATCGGCTCGCCCGACACGCTCACGTAGTGCGCCTCGCCGTCGATGATGCGGCGAAGGACGACGTTGCGGAACGGCCGCCGGGCGGCGATGAGCGCCTTGTGCTCGTCCCAGGTCTGGCCGACGATCTCGGTGTCGGGCAGCTCCCAGCGCCGCTTGCCGATATGCGCGTCGGGCGTAATGCCGCCGCGCGCATCGGGGGCCATGCCGGTCGGCACGTAGCGGAGCTCGGCGTCCTGCTCCCAGTACCAGTCGGAGGACAGCTCGAGCAGGCTACGGAAGCGCGCTTCGCTGTCGCGCAGGGCTTCCTCGGCGGCGAGCTGGGCGCGGATGTCGCGGGAGATGGCGACGATGATCCAGCGCTCGTCGGAGCGGTACACCCGACGGATCGACTCGATGGGCAGGAGCGAGCCGTCCTTGCAGCGGTAGGCGGTGCGGATCGCGCTCGAGGCGGCCGGGTTGTCGATGAGCGCGTCGTACTCGCGCTCGAGGTCGGCGCGCGGGCGGTCGACGAGGTCGGCGGGCCCCTTGGCCAGCAGCTCCTCGTGGGAATAGCCGAGCATCTGGCAGATGGGGCGGTTGACGTCGATGTACCGCATGCTCGCCCGGTCGATGAGCGTGATCATGTCGGCCGTCGCGTCCATCGCCAGCCGGAAGCGGCGCAGGTCGTCGTCCTCGCGACGGGCGGACTTCCTCTTGGCCATTCCCTGCCTTCCTCCCGTCGACGACTGTAGCCCACGGGGCGGGGAGCGTCCAGCCGCGCCGCACCGCGACGCCGGCGCGCCTACGCGAGCCTTGCGCGCTCGCGCGCGAACAGGTAAAGGCCGCTCGCGATGACCACGCCGGAGCCGATCCAGAGCGTCGGGCCGGGCACGAAGCCGAAGACCAGGTAGCCGAAGAGCGCCATGTAGAAGATCTGCTGGTAGAGGAAGGGCGCGATGACCGAGGCGGGCGCGTAGCGATGCGCCAGCGCGAGCACGTAGTGGCCGGCGCCGCCGAAGATGCCCATCAGGCACGCGAGCGTCCATTCCAGGGCGCCCGACGGGGTATGCCACGAGGCGAGCGCGAAGGGCGTCAGGCCGATCGCCGCGACGAGCGCCGGCAGGTACTGGATCGTTTCCGGCGAATCGTAGGCGGCGAGGTGCCGCGTCATCAGGTTGAAGAGCGCGTAGAGGAGGGCGTTCGCGAGCGCGAGCAGGATCGCCGGGTGGAAGGCCGTGCCCCAGGGGTGCACGACGACCAGCACGCCGGCGAAGCCCGCGGCGATGGCGGCCCAGCGCCGAGCGTCGATGCGCTCGCCCAGCATGCGCGCGCCGATGACGGCGGTGATGATCGGCACGGTGAAGAAGATGGACGAGGTGACCGTGAGCGCCAGGTACTGCAGGGCCCAGAAGTTCATCCCGGTCATCAGCATCCACATCACGGCGCGCGCGATGTGCCAGCGCCAGTGGCTCGTGCGGAAGAGGTTCCTGCCGCGCAGGGGATAGAGCAGCGCCGTGGCGAGCACCGCGTGCGTGGCGAAGCGCAGCCACACGACCATGAGCACCGGCATCGCGTTCAGCACCAGCCATTTGGCGGTGCCGTCGATGATGGTGAAGGCGATGAAGCTGAGCGAGGAGAGCCCGATGCCGATCAGGCGGTTGCGGGCGCTGTCGGCGTGGAGCAATTCCTTACAGGATCCTCTCGCCGAACTTCTTCACAGCCGCCTCGGAAAGGTCGAGGCCCAGGCCCGGCGCCTCCTTGAGCGTGAGCCGCCCGCCGGAAATGCGCGGTGGGTCGACGAAGAGCTCCGCCTGGAGCGGATCGCGCTCGGGATCCGTGAAGGACTCGACGATGCAGCCGGCGGGGCTCGCCGCGACGATATGCGCGTGGATGAAGCAGTCGTGGTGCGGCGCGACCTGGACGTGGTTCATCTCGCACAGCGCCGCGAGCTTCCGCCCTTCGGTGAAGCCGCCCATCATGGTGCAGTCGAACTGCAGGATCTGGATCGCGCGCTCCTCCAGGAGGGCGCGGCAGCCGTAGCTCGTGAGCTCGCTTTCCCCCGCCGAGAGCGGGATGCGGGTCTGGCGGGCAAGGAGGGCGAGCTCCCGCCGATCGTCGGCCCAGCGCACGGGCTCTTCCAGCCAGCGCGGCCGCAGGGGCTCGAGGAGCCGCGCGGCCTCGACCGCGGTGTCGAGGTCCCAGGCGCGGTTCACGTCGACCATCAGGTCGGCATCCGGGCCGATCACCTCGCGCACGAGCGCCATGCGCTCGATGTCTTCCGCGAGCGGCGCGCCGCCCACCTTGCCCTTGAATCCCTTGTGGCCCTGCGCCTTGAGCATCTGCATCTCGTCGCGCAGCTCGGAAAGCGTCTTGCCGTCCCGGTAATAGGCGCAGGTGACGTAGCAGGGGACCTCGCTGCGGTAGCCGCCGAAGAGCCGGTAGAGCGGCAGGCCCGCCGCCTTGCCGACGATGTCCCAGCAGGCGATGTCCACGGCGGCGGAGATGCGCACGACCGCCTCGCGGCTCCAGCCGCGCTCGCTCGCGATGCGCTGCGACGTGAGCGCGAAGAGCTTCGCGTAGAGCCGCTCGGGAGCCAGCGGGTCGGCGCCCACGACCAGCTCGCCGATGCCGCTGCGGAAGGCCTTGATCGCCGCCTCGATCGGCGTGTAGCTCGTCGCGATGCCGATGCCTTCCAGGCCGGCGTCGGTCTGCAGGCGCACGAGGATCTCGTTCGCGCGCGGGACGACGAAGTGGCTCACCCAGTGCGGCCGGCCCTCGTCGGGCGCCCGCAGGATGTGCACCTGGAGGCCGGTGATCTTCATCGCCGGCCTACTTCTTCCCCAGGCCGAGGCGCTTCGCGCCTTCGGTATAGAGCTTCGCCTTCTCCTTCATGAAGGGATCCATCTCCTCCACGCCGACGCTCACCAGCTCGAAGCCGCTCTTCGCGGCGAGCTCCTTCATTTCCGGGTCGCTATTGAGCGCGCGCCAGAGGTCGGAGAGGCGCTTCTTCGTCTCCGCCGGCGTGGACTTCGGCACGCCGATGCCGCGGTAGGCGCCGTCCACCCAGTCGACGCCGAGCTCGCGGAAGGTCGGGACGTCGGGCAGCAGCGGGTGGCGCTTGTCCATCGCCACGGCAAGCGCGCGCACCTTGCCCTTGTTGTTCACCGCGAACGCCGAGTACGACATGGCGCCATCCACGTGGCCGCCGATGACGGCCGTCGTCATGTCGCCCGTGCCCTTGAAGGGAATGTAGGTCGTCTTCACGCCGAACTGCGCGTTCATGCGCTCGTGCGCCGCGTGGTTGGCCGAGTTGAGGCCCGAGCCGCCGAGCGAGAGCTTGCCGGGCGAGGCCTTGGCCGCCTGGAGGAAGTTCTGGAAAGTCTTGTACGGGCTTCCCTCGCGCACGACGAGCGCGTCGGGGGTGTAGTGGAACCAGAAGACGGGCGTCACGTCCTCGGTCTTGTAGACGACCGTGCCCTCGATCGGCTGGAAGACGATGTGCGGCAGGTTGATGCCCACCACGTTCAGGCCGTCGCCGGGCAGGGCGTTCATCTGCGACCACATGACGCCGCCGCCCGCGCCGGGCTTGTACTGGATGATGGTCTCGATCGACGGGCACTTCTTCTTCAGCACGAGCTGCTGGTGGCGCGCCGAGAGGTCGGATTCGCCGCCGGCCGGGAAGGCCT
Source organism: Clostridia bacterium (assembly GCA_050261755.1). GTDB lineage: Bacteria > Pseudomonadota > Gammaproteobacteria > Burkholderiales > SG8-39 > SCGC-AG-212-J23. The sequence goes on along the minus strand of JBLNDP010000250.1, from coordinate 868 downwards.
GCCAGTAGTTGAGGTTCTTGTCAGGACAGGCCTGCGCGAGGGCGGCGCTCGCCGCGCCCGCGCAAAGCAACGCCACGAGCCATCTGAGCATCGTTTCTTCCTTGGTTCGGGTCTTTAGGCGGCTTTTCTCGAAGCGCCGCGGATCGCGTCGGCCACGGCGGCGCCGACCTCCGAGGTGCTCGCCTTGCCCTTCATGTCGGGCGTGTGCGGGCCCTCGACGATCACGCGCTCGATCGCATGCAGGATGTCCTTCGCCGCGGCGGCGTGGCCGAGGTGCTCGAGCATGAGCGCGCCGGACCAGATCGTCGCGAGCGGATTGGCGATCTTCTTGCCGGCGATGTCGGGCGCCGAGCCGTGCACCGGCTCGAAGATGGACGGCGCCGTGCGCTCGGGATTGATGTTGCCCGAGGCGGCGATGCCGATGGTGCCGGCGGTGGCCGGGCCGAGGTCGGAGATGATGTCGCCGAAGAGGTTGGAGGCGACGATCACGTCGAAGCGGTCCGGGTTGAGGACCATCTGGATCGTCAGGCCGTCGATGTGGTACTGGTCCGTCTTGAATCCCGGATAGTTCTTCGCCATCGCGGCGAAGCGCTCATCCCAGTACGGCATGGTGATGGAAATGCCGTTGGACTTCGTCGCGGAGGTGACGTGCTTCTTGCGCGTCTTCGCGAGCTCGAAGGCGTACTTCATGATGCGGTCGGTGCCCTTGCGCGAGAAGGTGGCGAGCTGCGTGCAGATCTCGCGGTCGGTGCCCTCGTACTGGCGGCCGCCGACGTTGCCGTATTCGCCCTCGGTGTTCTCGCGGATCACGTAGTAGTCGATGTCGCCCGGCTTGCGTCCGGCGAGGGGGCAGGGCATGCCCTCGAAC
>JBLNDP010000249.1:0-10828 GCA_050261755.1 Clostridia bacterium | reverse complement strand
CGTACCGGCGACGGCGAGCTGCTGCCGATGGAGGCGCTCGTGGCGATCCACTGGACGCACCGGGTGTTCGCGGTGATCGTCGTGCTGATTGCCCTGACGGCGGCCCTGCGGACCCTTTCGATCGCTTCCCCAAGGTGGATTGGAGTTTGCGTAGCGGCCGCGGCGATACTGCAATTCACGCTAGGCGTGGCAAACGTGCTGCTTCAGCTGCCGTTGCCGCTCGCCGCCGCGCATAACGCCGGCGCGGCGCTTCTTCTCGCCAGCCTCGTCGTGCTAAACTTCTTCGCCTTCAACGGTTTACCCTCGAAGTGACGACCCAGGTTCTCGCTCCCGCCTTGCTGCAGCGCGCGCGCGCTTTCTATGCGCTCACCAAACCGCGCGTCGTCTCGCTCATCGTCTTTACCGCGGCGATCGGCATGTTCCTCGCCGTGCCCGGCATGGTCGAGCCGCGGCTGCTCGTCGCGGCAATCGTCGGCATCTGGTTCGTCGCCGGCGCGGCGGCCGCCGTGAACTGCCTGGTCGAGCAGCACATCGACGCGCGCATGCGCCGCACGCGCTGGCGGCCGCTCGTGCGCGGCGAGCTCACCGTCGCGCAGACGCTGGTGTTCGCCGGCGTGCTCGGCGGCGCCGGCCTTTGGATCCTGTACCGCTACGTCAACGTGCTGACGATGGGGCTCACCGCGGCCACGTTCGTGGGCTACGCGATCATCTACACGCTCGTCCTCAAGCCGGCCACGCCGCAGAACATCGTCATCGGCGGCGCCTCGGGGGCGATGCCGCCGGTGCTCGGCTGGGCGGCCGCCACCGGCCAGGTCCCCACCGAAGCGATGCTGCTCTTCCTCATCATCTTTGCCTGGACCCCGCCGCACTTCTGGGCGCTTGCGCTCTACCGGACCGACGACTATGCGAAGGCCGGCGTGCCGATGCTGCCGGTGACGCACGGCAAGCGCTACACGCGCCTGCAGGTCCTTCTCTATACGATCATCCTCTTCGCCGTCAGCCTCCTGCCCTATGTCATCCGCATGAGCGGCGTGCCGTATGCGGTGGCGGCCGTGGCGCTGGGCGGCCTCTTCATCGGCTACGCTGCGCGGATCTACGTCGCGTACAGCGACGCTTTGGCGCAGAAGACCTTTCGCTACTCCATCGTCTATCTGGCGGCGCTGTTTGCTGCGCTTCTCGTCGATCATTATCTGTAGCCTGGCGCTCGCCCTCGCGGCGTGCGACGCCGGCGTGAAGTTCAAGAGCGCCGACATTACCGGCGCCGACTACGGCAAGACGCTCGAGCTCACCGACCATACCGGCAGGCCGCGCAAGCTCGAGGACTTCCGCGGCAAGGCGGTGGTGCTCTTCTTCGGCTTCACCCAGTGCCCGGATGTCTGCCCGACGACCATGACCGACGTCGCCGCCGCGCTGCGGAAGCTCGGGCCCGACGCCGACCGGGTGCAGGTGCTCTTCGTGACCGTGGATCCGGAGCGCGACACGCCGGAGGTCCTGGGCAAGTACGTGACCTCCTTCGATCCGCGCTTCCTCGGCTTGCGCGGCGACCTGCCTGCGACGCAGAAGGCGGCCAAGGAGTTCAAGGTCTACTTCGAGAAGCGGAAGGTGGGCGACACCTACACCATGGATCACAGCGGGCAGAGCTACGTGATCGACCCGCGCGGGCGGCTGCGCCTGCTCGTCCGCCCGGACCGCATCGACGCGGACCTGGCGGACGACCTGAAGACGATTTTGAAGGAGAGCGGCTAGGGCGCCGCGAGCGGCTTAGGCTGGTGCGCCGCGAGCGGCTTAGGCTGCCGCCGGCGCGGGAAGCGCCTTGCGCATCTTCTGCAGCGCCTTCGCCTCGATCTGGCGGATGCGCTCGGCCGACACCTTGAACTCGGCGGCGAGGTCGTGCAGCGTCGCCGCATCCTTCTCGCGCAGCCAGCGGGCCTCGATGATGCGGCGGCTGCGTGCGTCGAGCCCCTCGAGCGCCTGCTCGAGCCCGGCGGCCTGCATGCCCTCCGCTTCCTTGGCCTCGAGGACGGCGTAAGGCTCCGCAGCGCTGTCGGCCAGGTACTGCGCCGGCGCAAAGGTGTCCTCGTCGTCGTCGGCCTCGAAGGCGATTTCCTGCCCCGCGAGGCGCGTCTCCATCTCCGCGACCTCCTCGGGCTTCACGCGCAGCTCCTGGGCGACGTGCGCGATCTCGTCCTGCGAGAGCGGCGCCAGCCCTTTCTTCATCGACCGCAGGTTGAAGAACAGCTTCCGTTGCGCCTTCGTCGTCGCCACCTTCACCAGGCGCCAGTTGCGAAGGATGTATTCGTGGATCTCCGCCCGGATCCAGTGGATCGCGAACGAGACGAGGCGCACGCCGCGCTCCGGGTCGAAACGCTTCACCGCCTTCATGAGGCCGATGTTGCCCTCCTGGATGAGGTCGGCGTGGGGCAAGCCGTAGCCCAGGTAGCCGCGCGCCACGGCAACCACCAGGCGCAGGTGTGACACGACCAGCTGCCGCGCCGCCTCCAGATCCTCGCGGTCCCGATACTTGCGCGCGAGGCTTTGCTCCTGCTCCGCGGTCAGGATCGGGAAGCGTCCTACGGTCTGGATGTAGGCATCGATGCTGCCCGTGAGCATCGGTACGGGCACGCCGGCATTCAGGGCCATCGTCGATTGCATGAGATCAATTGCCTCCTGTCGAGCGCTATCCTAGCACTCTGCGTATTAGAGTGCTAATTACCCGAGTAGTTCAGTGTGGAAACCGTCCTATAAGGAAGGGTAGGTAAGCATGTGCTCACACTACGGCCTTCCATTGCCCTGCCAAGGACTTAGACCGGCTCCAGTTCGCGGAGGTGCCGGCTGACGGAAAGAAAGGCGCCGAGCCACCCGATCAGCCCGGCAAATCCCACGATGGCGACCGCGTCGCCCCAAGGAAGGTAAGGAAGGCGATAAGCCGACCCATAGGACTCGGCCAGCACCTGCACTTCCCGGTTCAGGAGCCACAGGCTCGCGCTCACCACTGCCAGGGCGAGCGCGCCGCCGGCGGCTCCCTGCAGCAGGCCCAGGTAGTAGAACGGCCGCCGAATGAACGCGTCCGTTGCGCCGATGAGCTTGGACACCTCGATTTCCTCCCGCCGCGTGAGGATCTGCAGCCGGATGGTGTTGAACGTGACGGCGATGAGCCCGACGCCGAGCACCCCCGCGAGGAGCGCCACGGCAAGACGGCCGAGGCCGGCCAGCGCCGCGAGGCGGCGCGCCCAGACCGCATCCGCCTGCACGTGATCGACGTTCGGCAGCTGGCGCAGCTCCGCTGCGAGGGAATCCACTGCTTCGTCTCGCACGCTTAGAACGTAAGCGTCCGGAAGCGGGTTGCGCCCGAGCGCAGCGATGACTTCCGGCATGCCTTGCACCGCGGAGAGCTCCTTGAGCGCCTCTTCGCGCGGGATGAACCGCACGCGCGCAACGCGCCGGTCGGCCCTTAGCTTCGCGCCGAGCGCCTCCGCGTCGGGGCGGCGAGCCTCGGGCTTGAGGAACACCGATACCTGCGGCTCGAGCGTCAGGCGCGCCGCGACGCCGCGCAGCCCTTCGAGAAGCGCATAGCCGCCTGCCGGAAGGGCGAGCGCGACGCCGATCACGAGCACCGTGAGGAGTCCCGCGGCGCTGGCGAGCCGCGCCGAAGCCGCAGCCAGCGCCTGCCGATGCTGATGGAGCCAGCCCCTCATGGCCTTCGCGTCTTCATGCCGGTCCTTCATGAACGCGGCCGCCCTCGACTCGGAGGACGCGCCGGCCATAGCGCGCGACGAGCGCCTGGTCGTGGCTCGCGACGAGCACGGTGACGCCCACGCGGTTGAATTCCGCAAAGATGTCGAGGATCCGCGCTGCCGACTCCGCGTCCAGGTTGGCCGTCGGCTCGTCCGCGACGAGGAGCGAGGGCCTGTTGACCACCGCCCGGGCGATGGCCACGCGCTGCTGCTCTCCACCGGAGAGCTGGACCGGCAGCGCCTTTTCCCTCGCCAGCAGGCCCACCTTGTCGAGCGCGGCGCGGGCGCGCCGGGCCGCCTCGCGCGGCGCATGGCCGGAAAAGGACAGCGGCAGCATCACGTTGTCGAAGACGCTGCGGTCGTAGAGGAGCTTCTGGTCCTGGAAGACGAGGCCGATATTGCGGCGCAGGTACGGGATCGCCGCGCGCTTGAGCGCGCCGACGTTCTGCCCATGGACGATCACCGTGCCGGCGCTCGGCCGCTCGATCGCCGGAATGAGCTTCAGCAGCGTCGACTTGCCGGCGCCCGAGCGGCCGGTGAGGAAGACGAGCTCGCCCGCCTCGACGCTGAAGCTCGCATCGCGCAGCGCCTCCTGGCCGCCGGGATAGCGCTTGGCGACGGCGGAAAAGCTAACCAACCAGCGCCTCGGCGAAATCCTTCGCCGCGAACGGGCGCAGGTCGTCGATGCCTTCGCCGACGCCGATGAACAGGATCGGCACCGGGCGTTCCCTGGCGATGGCGAGGAGCGTTCCCCCCTTCGCGGTGCCATCCAGCTTCGTGACGATCAGGCCGGTCAGGCCGAGGGCGTCGTCGAACGCCTTCACCTGCGCGAGCGCGTTCTGGCCGGTATTTGCGTCGAGCACGAGCAGCACCTCGTGCGGTGCGCCTTCCTGCGCCTTGGCGGCGACGCGCTTCACCTTGCGGATCTCCTCCATGAGATGGAGCTGCGTCGGCAGCCGGCCTGCCGTGTCGGCGACCACCACCTCGATGCCGCGCGCGCGCGCGGCATTCAACGCGTCGAAGACGACCGCGCCCGGGTCGCCGGACTCCTGGGCGATGACCGGCACCGCGTTCCGCGCCCCCCAGACGACGAGCTGCTCGCGCGCGGCGGCGCGGAACGTGTCTCCGGCGGCGAGCAGGACGCTCGCGCCCTGCGACTGCAGCCACTTGGCGAGCTTGCCGATGGAGGTGGTCTTGCCCGTGCCGTTGACCCCCGCGACCATCACGACGAAGGGCCTTGCCCTCGAAAACTCCAGCCTCTTTTCGAGCGGCGCCAGGAGCTCCGCGATCGCGTCGCGCAGCGCCGCTTTCAGCGCGGCCCCGTCAGCGGGTTTTTTCTTCCTCACGGACAGGAGCAATGCCTCGGTCGCCGCGACGCCGCAATCGGCCTGCAGGAGCGCGGTCTCGAGATCCTCGTAGAGCGACTCGTCGACGCGGCTGCGCGTGAAGAGCTCGGAGACGGGCGTGTTGAGGACGTCCCGCGTGCGCGCAAGACCTGCCTTGAGGCGCGCGGCCCAAGAAAGCGCTGCTACCATCGGTCGGTGCATTCTACCAAGGGGAGCAAGCGCGAGCCGCCCGGGAAGGTGCGCATCATCGGCGGCGAGCATCGCGGCCGCAAGCTCGACGTGGCCGAGCGCCCGGGGCTGCGCCCCACGCCCGATCGCGTGCGCGAGACGCTCTTCAACTGGCTCGGCCAGCGACTCGACGGGAAAGCCTGCCTCGACCTCTACGCCGGCACCGGCGCCCTCGGCTTCGAGGCCGCTTCGCGCGGCGCTTCCCGTGTGGTGATGGTGGAGCAAGATCGCGCGGCCTTCGCCTCGCTCGAGCATTCCAAGGCGCTGCTCTCGGCCGGCCAGGTCGAGCTCCATTTCGGCGACGCGCTGCGGTACCTGGCTGCGGGGCCGGAGCGCTTCGACGTGGTTTTCCTCGATCCGCCCTTCAGGCAGAATGCGCTCGCCGCGGCGCTCGAGCGCCTTCCGGCGCGGCTCGCCGAAGGGGGGCGGGTGTACGTGGAGTCCGAGGCGCCGGTCGAGGCCGGCGCCGGCTGGCGCGAGCTGCGGCGCGCCCGCGCCGGGCAGGTGAGCTACCAGCTGCTGGAGAGGTCATGATCAAGGCGGTGTATCCCGGAACCTTCGACCCGCTCACTCGCGGTCACGAGGACCTCGTGCGGCGCGCGAGCACGATCTTCGGCACGCTGATCGTCGGCGTGGCCGACAGCAAGGCGAAGCGCACCTTCTTCTCGCTCGAGGAGCGCGTGGGCATGGCGCGCGAGGTGCTCGGCGACCTGAAGAACGTCGAGGTGGTCGGCTTCAGCGGACTGCTGATCGACTTCATCCGCGGCCAGGGCGCGCGCGTCGCCCTGCGCGGGCTGCGCGCCGTGTCGGACTTCGAGTACGAGTTCCAGCTCGCCGGAATGAACCGCAGCCTTTATCCGGATTTCGAGACGATCTTCCTCACGCCTTCGGAGCAGCACATGTTCATCTCCGCGACGCTGGTGCGCGAGATCGCCATGCTGGGGGGCGACGTCGCCAAGTTCGTCGATCCGCGCGTCGAGGCGAAGCTGAAGGCGAAAGTCCGCTCGGCGCGTTCCTAGCGGCGCCCTAGCGCTGGCAGCGCGGGCAGTAGTAGGTCGCGCGGGCGCCTTGCACGATGCGCCGAATCCTCGTGCCGCAGCGCCGGCACGGCTCGCCGGCCCGGTCGTAGACCCAATGCTTTTGCTGCGCGTAGCCGCGCGCGCCGTCGCTGGCGACGAAATCGCGCAGCGTCGAGCCGCCCGCCCGGATCGCCGCGCGCAGGGTGCGCTTGATCGCGCTCACCAGCTTCTCGCTCTTCTCGCGGCTCATCTTCCCGGCCGCCTTCCGAGGATCCATTCCGGCCAGGAAGAGGCTCTCGCTCGCGTAGATGTTGCCGACGCCCACCACGCGCCTCGCGTCCATGAGGAACTGCTTGATCGCGACGCGGCTGCCGCGCGCGAGCGCATGGAGCCGCTCGGGCGTGAACGCAGGCGAGAGCGGCTCGACGCCCAGGTGCGCGAGCAGGGGATGCGCGTCGACGTCGGCCTCGCACCAGAGCACCGCGCCGAAGCGGCGCGGATCGCGCAGCCGCAGGATGCGGTCGCCGACCTCGAGGTCGAAATGATCGTGCTTGCCGGCCGGCGTGCCGGGCGGCAGGACGCGCAGGCTGCCCGACATGCCGAGGTGGACGAGGAGATGGCCGTCGCCGCAGTCGATGAGCAGGTATTTCGCGCGCCGGCGCACGCCGCGAACCGTGCGGCCGGCGAGCGCGCGCACCGCGTTCGGAATCGGCCAGCGCAAGCGCCGCTCGCGCACCGTCACGCCGGAGATGACGCGGCCCGTAAGCTTGGGCGCGATGCCGCGGCGCGTGACTTCAACTTCGGGCAATTCAGGCATGTAAACTTAATATACCGAAGACAGTCCAATCCCCGATGCCCAAGATCCTGAAGGCGGTTCTCGCGCTGATCTTTTCCGTCTCGGCGGCGCAGGCGCTCGCTCAGGCGCAGCCTCAAGCGCAGGCCCAGGCGCAGCCGCAGCCGCAAGCGGAGCTCGACGAGCAGACGCTCTTCGACCTGCTCGTCGGCGAGATCGCCGTGCAGCGGAACGATCCGGCGCTCGCCGCCAAGACCTTCGTGGAGCTGGCGAAGAAGACGCGCGATGCCCGCATCGCCCGGCGCGCCGTCGAGGTGGCGAACGCCGCGCGCCTGCCGGAGCTTGCCCTCGACGCCGCGCGAACCTGGCAAAGCATCGAGCCGAATTCGCCGCAGGCGCTCCAGGTGGTCGCGGCGCTGCTCATCGCCGGCAAGCGGGTGGACGACGCCGAGCCGTACCTCGAGCGGCTGCTCATGGCCGACGGCGTCAACGCGGAGAACGGCTTCCTGCAGCTCAACCGGCTGCTCGCCGGCAATCCCGACAAGAAGGCCAACCTGCGCGTGGTGCGCCAGCTCGCGGAGAAGTTTCCGAAGTCGGCCCAGGCGCGCTTTGCCGTCGCTCAGGCGGCGCTCCTCGCCGGCGACGACGCGCTCGCGCTCGCGCAGATTCGCAAGGCTCAGGAAATCCGTCCCGAATGGGAGGCGGCGGCGATCTTCGAGGCGCAGGTCCTGCAGGCCCGCTCCCCGGCGGAGGCGTCGCGCCGGCTCGCCGCCTACCTGGAGAAGAACCCGGATGCCCGCGAGGCGCGCCTCAACTACGCGCGCGCCCTTGTCCTCGAGAAGCGCTTCGCCGATGCGCGCAAGCAGTTCGAGATCCTGCTCGCGGCGAATCCGGGCAACCCGGACGTGGCCTACGCCGTGGGCCTGCTCGCCTTCCAGCTCAAGGACTACGCGACGGCCGAGGAGAACATGAAGCGCCTGCTCGGGCTGTCGTACCGCGACCCGAACCAGGTGCGCTACATCCTCGGCCAGATCGCCGAGGAGCAGAAGCAGTGGCCGAAGGCCATCGAGTGGTACCAGCAGATCGAGGACGGGGAGCATGCGTTCGCGGCGCGTCTGCGCATTGCCGGCGTCATGGCGAAGCAGGGCACGCTGGACGAGGCGCGCGCCTACCTGAGGAAGATCCCGACCGACTCCGCGGCGGAGCGCACGCAGCTCGTGGTGGCCGAGGCGCAGCTCCTGCGCGAGGCGAACCGCAACGAGGAAGCGTTCAAGCTGCTCGGCGACACGCTCAAGGCGGAGCCGGATCAGCCGGAGGTCCTCTACGACTACGCACTGACTGCGGAGAAGCTGCAGCGCTTCGACGTCCTCGAGACGAACCTGCGCAAGCTCATGCAGGTGCGTCCCGACTACGCCCATGCCTACAATGCCCTGGGCTATTCCTTCGCCGAGCGAAACGTCCGGCTGCCGGAGGCGAGGAAGCTCGTCGAGCGCGCGCTCGAGCTCGCGCCCGAGGACTCCTTCATCATCGACAGCATGGGCTGGGTGCTTTACCGCCAGGGCGATCTGAAGGGCGCGGAGCGCGAGCTGCGCCGCGCCTACAACGGCCGCCCCGACGCGGAGATCGGCGCCCACCTGGGCGAGGTGCTTTGGGTCAGCGGCGATCGCAAGGAGGCGGAGCGCGTCTGGCGCGAGTCGCTCGATGCCTCGCCGGACAACGAATCCCTGCAAAGCACCATCAAGCGCCTGAAGTCGCGCTAGCATGCGCGGCGCGCCCGGGCTCGCCGCGCCGCTGCTCGCCGTGCTGCTGGCGGCGGGCTGCGCCCAGCTGCAGGAAACGGTCACCGAGACGCCGACGTTCGAGCTGAGCGGCCGCCTCGCCGCGCGGCAGGGAGCGGAAGCGTTCAGCGGCAACATCGCCTGGCGCCACGGCGACGCGACCGACGAGCTCCTGATCACCAACTCCCTCGGCCAAGGCGTGGCGCGCATCGTGCGCGGCGCGGGCGGGGTCGTGCTCACCACCGCCGAGCCGAAGGAGTACCGCGGCGCCGACGCCGAGTCGATTTCCGAGCAGGCGCTCGGCTACCGCCTCCCGCTGCAGGGGCTCGCGGACGCGGTTCGCGGCAAATCGGCGGACGAGCTGGAGCGCCGCGGCTGGAAGGTCGAGATCCTCGGGCGCGACGCCGAGCAGCGCCCGACGCGCTTGCGCCTGACCTATCCCGGCGTCGACCTGCGCCTCGCCATTTCCGAATGGAAATGAGGTGGTATCCCGCGCCGGGTAAGCTGAATCTCTTCCTGCACGTGCTGGGCCGGCGGCAGGAAGGCGAATACGCGGGCTACCACGAGCTGCAGACGGTCTTTCGCCTGGTGGACCGCTGCGACCGGGTGGGAATCTCGTTGCGCCGGGATGGCGAAGTCCGCTTTTCCGGCCCCTTCGGCGAGGACAACCTGTGCGCCAAGGCGGCGCGCGCGCTGAACGTCGGCTGCGACCTGGCGCTGGAAAAGAGCCTTCCGGTGGGCGGCGGCATGGGCGGCGGTTCTTCGGATGCGGCCACCGTCCTCCTCGTCCTCAACGAGCTGGGAAGGCTCGGCCTGGGCACGGCCGAGCTCATGAAGATCGGCGTGAAGATCGGGGCCGACGTGCCGTTTTTTCTCTTCGGCCGCAACGCCGTCGGGGAGGGCATCGGCGAGCGCCTGCAAGCGCTCGATTTGCCCCCCGCGTGGTACCTCGTTTTGACGCCGCAAGTTGCGGTTTCGACGAAGGAAATCTTCACTTCTGCCGCGTTGACACGGGATACGAAACGACTCAAAATACCGCCCTTTTTCTCGGAGCAGGGGCGCAACGATCTCGAGCCGGTCGTCGCCGCCCGCTACCCCGCCGTCGCTTCGCACCTCGCCTGGCTGAAAGACCGCTCGCCGGGGGCGCGGATGACGGGATCCGGAGCATGCGTCTTCGCGGAGTTCGGCTCGGAAGCGGAAGCAAGGGCGGTCCACCGCGAGCTGCCCGAAGGGATGAGCGGATTTGTTGCAAGGGGTCTGGAGCGACACCCGCTGGCGGATTTGAGAAGCACCTGAAACAACTGGGGAGTCGCCAAGTTGGTTAAGGCACCGGATTTTGATTCCGGCATACGAGGGTTCGAATCCTTCCTCCCCAGCCACCTAAACATGGGCGCGAGATGAACACGCTGAACCACCTGGCCAAGGCCGCGCCGCTCGACCGGCTGATGGTGTTCACGGGCAACGCCAACCCGCGCCTCGCGCAGGACGTGGCGAAGCACCTCAACCTCGCGATCGGCCGCGCCATCGTCGGCAAGTTCTCCGACGGCGAGGTGATGGTGGAGCTCCTCGAGAACGTGCGCGGCAAGGACGTGTTCGTCCTGCAGCCCACCTGCGCGCCGACCAACGACAACCTGATGGAGCTGCTGGTGATGATCGACGCGCTCAAGCGCTCGTCGGCGGCGCGGGTGACGGCGGCCATCCCGTACTTCGGCTACGCGCGCCAGGACCGCCGCCCGCGCTCGGCGCGCGTGGCGATCAGCGCCAAGGTGGTGGCCAACATGCTCACCTCGGTCGGCGTGGCGCGCGTGCTGACGATGGACCTGCACGCGGACCAGATCCAGGGCTTCTTCGACCTGCCGGTCGACAACATCTATGCGGCGCCGGTGCTGCTCGGCGACGTATGGAAGCAGCGCTACGAGAACCTGATCGT
>JBLNDP010000248.1:0-12948 GCA_050261755.1 Clostridia bacterium | reverse complement strand
AGCCCGGGCGAGACAAGGCGCCGCGCGTCATCGTTTGCACCTTCGCCATTTGCGCGGAGAACGATGCGCAGGCCGAGCGCCTGGCCGCGCCGATCGATTTGCGGCGCCTGCACATGGCGCTTAACGTGGATTCGCCGGTCCCGGCGCAAGCCGAGGCCGAAGCGCACGTCTACACCGAGGAGGAGCGGCGCTACGTAATGGGGCAGAGGGAACGCGCCGTGATCGGCGGGCCCGAGAAGTGCCGGCGGGAGATCGAGGCGATGGCCGAACGCTATGCCGCGGACGAGGTCATGGTCCTGACGATCACCGGCGACTATACCTCTCGGCTGCGCTCCTACCAGCTGCTCGCCGAAGCGTTCGGATAGGCGAAAAAGCAACACGCGTTCCCGGGCCGCCACAGCGCCTTACCCGTAGACGGATCGCTACGCTTGTCGAAAATGTCACGAAGGTGAATGCACGCTTCGCTTTTCGCGCCTGACATTCCTTGACTTTCCCCACGCGCAGGAGCAGATTGCCCTCAGACGGCCGTTGCAGGGTGGAAAGGGGTCGTCGAAGAGATCTCGTTACTTATCGGTCATTCACACAACATCCTAGGAGCGTTCATGAAGCAAACTCTCGTTCGCCTGTTGATCGTGTTGATGGCGTGGACCCCGTACCAGATCGCGCAAGCCGGCATGATCGGCACCGACCAGGTCGTGGCCTCGGCCTCGCAAGTGGATCGCAGCACCGTCATGAGCTTCGTCAGCCGCGCCGACGTGGCCGGCCAGCTGCAGTCCATGGGCCTCGACCCGGCGACCGCCAAGGATCGCGTGGCCGCGATGACCGACGAGGAAGTTCGCTATGTCGCCGGCAAGATCGACTCGATGCCCGTCGGCGCCGACGGCGCGGGCCTGCTCCTGATCATCATCATCATCGCCGTCATCTGGTGGGCCTGGAAGCGCTAAGTCCTACCGGCCGCAAGGCCACCGGGAACGCCCGCGCAATCGCGGGCGTTTTCGTTTTGGCGCTCGCCCTCTCGGGATGCGCCAGCCTCTTCCCGCAGACGGCTCAGCTGCGCGAAGGCCTGCCGCCGGAGCTTCCCGAGCACGCCGAGCTGAAGTCGGTGCCCTTCTACGCGCAGACGGAATACCAGTGCGGCCCCGCAGCGCTCGCCATCGCGCTCAACGCAGCCGGCGCGAGCGTCACCCCGGAGCAGCTCGTCCCCGAGGTGTACATCCCCGAACGCAAGGGCAGCCTGCAGGTCGAGATGCTCGCCGCCACGCGCCGCCACGGCCTCGTTTCCTACCTGCTGCAGCCGCGCTTCGTCGACGTGCTGCGCGAGGTGGCGGCCGGGACGCCGGTCGTCGTCCTGCAGGACCTGTCGCCGCTTGGCACCTATCACTACGCCGTCGTGGTCGGCTACGACTACGAGTCCGGGAAACTGTTCCTGCGCTCGGGAGAGGATGAGCGGCAGGTGCTGCTCTTCCCCGTCTTCGAGTTCACGTGGCTGCGCACCGGCTACTGGGCCATGGTCGCCGTGCCGCCCGACCGCATCCCGGCGACCGCCGAGGAATCGCGCTGGCTGTCGTCGATCGCCGCCCTCGAGCACTCGGGCGATGCGCGTACGGCGCGGACCGCCTACGAGACCTTTCTCAAGCGCTGGCCCGGCAACACGAACGCCGCCATCGGGCTCGCGAACGCCTTCTACACGCTGAAGGACTTGCCCCAGGCGGAAGCCGTGCTGCGCGAGGCGGCGCGGCGCGAGCCGGACTCGCCCATCGTCCTGAACAACCTCGCGCAGACGCTCCTCGACCAGGGCCGGCCGCAGGAGGCGCTGCCCTTCGCCGAGCGCGCTGTCGCCGCCGGCGGTCCCTACGCTGCGGAGACGGCCAAGACGCGCGACGAGATCCGCGCGCGGCTCGCCAGGAAAAACTAGACCGCAGGCGGGCTACGGCTGGGCGGCTTCGGCCTCCGGCTCGGTCTCCTCCAGCATCGGCGGCAGCGGGCAACCGAGCACCGCGCCCGCGAGGCGCATGAGCTCCGCCTCGCCGACCTCCACCTTGCCATCCGCCGTCACGCCGGCGAAGAGCGCCGCGATGAGCTCCGACTTGGCGAGCGGAGCCAGCGCGCGCAGCCTCTCGAGCGCCTCGGAGACCGCCTGGAGGGAAAGGGATTGCATGGCTGGAAACGGAGTCCCGGCGAGGCCGAGCTGCCGCTCGCCGGCGCGGAAGGCGGCTTCCGCATCCTTCGGGCGCGCGCCGCGCCCTGCGTAGGCGACCAGCGCGAGCAGCTGAAACGCCTCGCCGCGCAGCTCGGAAATCGATTTGCGCGCGGGCGGCGCGGCGGCGGAAAGCAGCTGCGACTTCACGAGCGTGAGCACCACGAACTCGTGCAGCGAGACGCGCCGGTCGGCGCGGATCACCGCCTCCAGGGCGGCGAGGAGCCGCCGGCGTTCGTCCTCGGGCTGCGCCTTGAGCGCGGGAAGCGCGAGATCGACGAGCGGCAGGCAGAGCGCGGGCGGGAGGCGCGCCGCGTCGGCGGCGTAGCCGCGCGCAGTCTCCGCGAGCGCCGCGGCACCGGCCGCGCGCGCCTCATCGAGCTGCTTCTGCATCACCGCCTCCGGCTCGGCGAGGAGCAGGGCGATCACGACCGGCCCGGCCGCATCGGGGCGGCGCACCGCCTCGCGCAGGGCCGGAGGGAAGCGCTCCAGCAGCCGGCGAGCGTGGTCGACCTTGGCGGCGTCCAGCGTGCCTACGAGGGCTACGCTCTCGGCGACGGACCGGCCCCAGGCGTAGGCGCGGTCTTCGGCGCGCTTGCCGCCCGCCGCGAGCGGCATCGGCGCAGGCGTCGCCTCCGCCACCGCCTCGGGAGCGACACGCGTGCGCCGGTACTCCGCCGCGCCGAAGCCCGGCAGGACGCGGCGGATGCGCTCCTCGAGCGGCGGGTGCGTGTCGAAAAGCCCGTGCAGCCACACGTTCACCGCCTGGCCGAAGAACATGTGCGAGAGGTCCTCGGCATAGCGGTTCATGACGAGCGCGCCGGCGCCCGAGGCGCGGATCTGGTCGAGCGCGCCGGCGATGCCGGACGGGTTGCGCGTGAACTGGACGCTCGCCGCGTCGGCGAGGAACTCGCGCTGGCGCGAGACCGCGGCCTTGATGAGCCGCGCGAAGAAGACCCCGACGTAGCCGATGACGAAGAGCGCGAGGCCGAAGAGCACGATGCCGCCGGAGCCGGAGTCCTTGCCGCCGCTCCTCCGGCTCGAGGCGTTGCGCATGAGGAACGAGCCGACGGCGCCGATGAAGAGGATGCCGCCGAGCACGCCCATCATGCGCAGGTTGAGCCCCATGTCGCCGTTCACGATGTGGCTGAACTCGTGCCCGACGACGCCCTGCAGCTCGTCGCGGTTCAGGTTCTGCAGCGTGCCGCGCGTCACCGTGATGACCGAATTGGATACGTCGTAGCCGGCGGCGAAGGCGTTGATCGCCTTCTCGTCCTGCATGACGTACACCGCCGGCACGCGCACGCCCGCGGCGATCGCCATCTCTTCCACCACGTTGAGCAGCCGCCGCTCGAGAAGGTCGCGGGTGTCGCTCGCCACGCGCGTCGCGCCGAGCATGCGCGAGATCGCCTCGCCGCCTTCCCGGAGGCGGTACATCTGCACGAGGCTGGCGACGCCGATGACCGCCAGCGTGACCAGCGCTCCGGCGACGTACAGGCCGCCCGGCACCGCGGCCTGCGCCCGCGACGTCGACATGGACCACGCCCAGGCGATGCCGAGCACGACGTCGACCGAAGTCACGACCGCCGCCACGGCGAGCGCGTAAAGCAGCAGCATCGTGCGCGTATTGCGGCGCGCGAGGGTCTGCTGCTGGAAGAAGTCCAAGGCCTTAGAACTTGACCTGCGGCGCCTTGCGCTCCTCGGCCGACTCGGTCGCCTGGAGGAGCTCCGCCGGGCCGAAGCCGAAGGCCGAGGCGAAGAACCCGTCGGGGAACGACTCGCGCTTGGTGTTGTACTCCATCACGGAGTCGTTATAGGCCTGGCGCGCGAAGGCGACCTTGTTCTCGGTGCTCGTGAGCTCCTCCTGGAGCGAGAGCATGTTCTGGTTCGCCTTCAAGTCGGGATAGGCCTCGGCGAGCGCGAAGAGGCGGCCGAGCGAGCCGGAGAGCGCGCCCTCGGCCTGCGCGAGCCCCTGCATGGCGGCGGGGTCGCCGGGCTTCGCGCCGGCGGCTTGCGCGGCCGATTGGGCCGCGTTCCGCGCGCGGATCACGGCCTCGAGCGTCTCGCGCTCGTGCTTCATGTAGCCCTTCGCCGTCTCCACCAGGTTGGGGATGAGGTCGTAGCGGCGCTTGAGCTGCACGTCGATCTGCGCGAAGGCGTTCTTGAAGCGGTTGCGCAGCGAAACGAGGCCGTTGTAGATCGAGATCGCCCAGACGACCAGGGCGACGATGATGCCGAGAAAAATCCAGATTCCCATGGCTCCCTCCCTCGGCGCCTACTATAGCGCACGCCGCTCCTGCGCCCGCCCCAGGAGGAGCGAGAGCACGAGCCACGCCGCCGCGGCGGGCACCGCGAGGAGGGAGATCGCGGCGAGCTCCAGTCCCGCGCCGCGCAGCAGGTTGAAGAGCCAGCCGCTCAGCGCGTCGCCGCCCCTGAACACCGCGCCGTCGATGAGGTACTTGGCCTTGTATTTCTCCTCCCGGTCGACCACGGTGAACAGCACCTCGCGCGCGGGGTTCGAGACCGCGAAGTTCGCCGTGCGCTGCAGCGCCTGGAAGGCGACCACCAAGGCAAGCACGGGCCACGCAGCGAGGGCCGCGAAGCCG
Organism: Clostridia bacterium; assembly: GCA_050261755.1. GTDB lineage: Bacteria > Pseudomonadota > Gammaproteobacteria > Burkholderiales > SG8-39 > SCGC-AG-212-J23. The sequence goes on along the minus strand of JBLNDP010000248.1, from coordinate 8,145 downwards.
AGCGCGAAGACCAGCGGGAGCAAGGCGGCAGCGGGACCGGCGCCGAAGCGGCTCATGAAGCGGCCGGTCGCCGTGAGCTGCACGACCAGCGTGAGCAGGCCCGCGGCGAGATCGACGCTGGCGAAGATGCGCGTGCGCACCGCCGGATCGTCGGAGGCCGCGGCCACCAGGTTCACCTGCTGGAAGTAGAGGAACGTGCCTGCGAGGGAGAGCAGCAGCACCCAGAGGGCGACGCCCGCGAGGTAAGGCGAGCTCAGCAGCAGGCGAAAGCCCGCGAGCCAGCCGCCACCCACGGGGTTTTGGATCTTTCCCCGATCGTTTCCCGAAACGTTCTCGATTCGCGAGGCGCAAAGAACGGCAACCTCCAGGAAGATCGCCGCGACCACGAGCAGGTTGACGGGGCCGAGCGGCTTGGCGAGCCAGACGGTGAGCGCGGGCCCGGCGAGGGCGCCCGCCGAGCCGCCGGCGGCGATGAAGGCGAAGAGCCGCTTGCCCTGCTCGGCGGTGAAGAGGTCCGCCATGAAGGACCAGAACACCGACACGGCGAAAAGGTTGAAGACGCTGATCCACACGAAGAACACGCGTGCCACGAACTGACGCTCGAGGCCGAGCGTGAGGAGCAGCCAGAAGAGCGCGAGGTTGGCGACGAAGAAGTGGTAGACGATCGGGATGAAGCGCCGCCGCGGCAGCCGCGCCACGAGGGCGCCGAAGGCGTGGACGGCGGCGAGCATGACGACGAACGTGGCGGTGAAGAGCCAATGCAGCTTCGCCACGCCGCCCGCCACGCCCATCTCGTCGCGCAGCGGCCGCAGGATGTAGTAGCCGGCCAGCAGGCAGAAGAAGTACGCGAACGACCAGAGGAGCGCGCGCACTTCTTCCGCGCGCACCGCGACCGCGCGCGCCAGCCAGGACTGCACGTCAGGGCTTCAGCGACAGCGCCTGCCGCATCTCCGCGGCGGTGAGCACCTTGCCGGAGATCGGCGAGCCGAGGTCGTACGCCTTCGACGCGGCGAGCGAGCCGACCGGCACCGGATCGAAGCCGGCATCCGAGACGAGCTGCTCGCCAACCTTCAGGGTCTGCGGATCGTCGGCCGCCACCGGCATGGCCATGCGCGGCGCGGGACGGTTCGCCTCGCGCGCCATGAGGGCGTAGCCCCACGAGTTGAACGAGCGTACGGTGCGCACGCCGGGCAGGAGCGCAGCCGTCGATACTGCGGCGCCCTTCTCCTTCGCGGCGACGGCCATGTCGCCGTCGCGGGCGGGCACGGGATTGTTCGGGTCGACGACGATCTTCCCTTTCAGCGCCGCGCCCACTTCCTTCTCGATCTCGGGGAGCGCGCGGTAGGGCACGGCGATCAGCACCACGTCGCCGAACGCCGCGGCCTGCTGCGCGCTGCCGGTCTTCGCGCGCGGGCCGGACGCCTCGGCGGCGCGCTTCGCCTGCTCGGCGTCGCGATCCGAATACATGACTTCGTGGCCGGCCTTCGCCCACAGGCCGCCGAGCGTCGAACCGATGCGGCCGGAGCCGATGACGCCGATCTTCATCGGCTTCGCCGTGTCGGCGAGGACGGGCGCCGCGGCGAAGGCGGCGAGCAGGAACAGGAAAACGCGGCGGGTCAGCGTGGCTGCCATGGCATGCCCCCTCCAGGTGGGCCTGCCGACGATACAATGAATCGATGGATCCGAGGAGACGGGCCCTCGTGGCGGCGCTGCTTTCCGGATCCCTTCCCGCTCCGACGATGGCCCAGGCACCCGCGGAACAGCCGATCGCGCGAAAAATTCCCTCCACCGGCGAACCGCTTCCGGTCATCGGCCTGGGCACGTGGCAAACCTTCGACGTCGGCGCCGACCAGGTCGAGCGCGGCACGCTTGCCGAAGTCCTGAAGATCTTTTCTTCCACGGGAAAGGTCGTCGATTCATCGCCGATGTACGGCTCCAGCGAATCCGTGGCAGGCGACCTGATGGCCGAGCTGAAGCTGCGCGAAAGGCTTTTCGTCGCGACCAAGGTATGGACGAGCGGCCGCGAAGCCGGCATCCGGCAGATGGAGGAATCGTTCCGCAAGCTGCGCGTGCAACGCATGGACCTGATGCAGGTTCACAACCTGGTCGACGTCGCGACTCACACGAAGACCCTGCAGGCCTGGAAAAAGGAAGGGCGGGTGCGCTACATCGGCATCACCCACTACACGGCTTCCGCGTACGCCGAGGTCGAGCGCGCGATGAAGGCCGCTCCGTACGACTTCCTGCAGATCAACTACTCGCTCGGGGAGCGGGAAGCCGGGCGGCGGATCCTGCCCCTCGCAGCGGAGAAGGGCATGGCGGTGATCGTCAACAGGCCCTTCGCGGAGGGCCTTCTCTTCAGGAAGGTGAAGAACAAGCCGTTGCCGCCGTGGGCCCGTGACCTCGGGATTTCCACTTGGGCGCAATACTTCCTGAAGTGGATCGTCAGCCACCCGGCCGTCACCTGTGCCATCCCGGGCACCGGCAAACCCGAGCACATGCGCGACAACCTCGGCGGCGGCATCGGCCCGCTGCCCGACGCGGAGGCGCGGCGCAAGATGCAGGCGCATCTCGACTCCCTTTGAAGTAATACTTGCAAACGCACGTAATTCGGGCGTAGGCTCGGCCGGTGAAGTTCACGCTCGACCGGCACCCCTTCTTCTGGCTCACGCAGGTCATCGGCGCACGCGACCGCGAGCTGGGCCAGGGACTGCGCGACTACGGCCTGCGCGTGCCCGAATGGCGCGCCCTGGCGGCGCTGTACGCCCGCGAGCGCTGCACGATGTCCGAGCTCGCCGAGCTGGCGACCATCGACCGCACGACCCTTACCCGCACCATCGACCGCATGGAGGAAGCCGGCTGGCTCTCGCGGCTCGCCGACACGGCCGACATGCGGGTCACGCGCCTCGCGCTCAGCGCCGCCGGGCGGCGCATGTTCGAGCGCGTCTGGCCGGAGGTGGAGCGCCTCAACGAGCTCGCCCTGTCCGGGCTCTCGAACGCCCAGATCGAATCGCTGAGGAAGATCCTCGGCCAGATGCAGGCCAACCTGGAAGCCACCGTAGGAGAGACCCATGCTTCGTGAGAACGTCCCGGACCTCACCCGGTTCGTCGAGCCGGACCGCGTGCGGCGCGAGCTCTACACCGACCCGGAGATCTTCGAGCTCGAGATGCAGCGCATCCACGAGCAGGTGTGGATCTACTGCGGGCACTTGTCGCAGGTCCCGAAGGCCGGCGACTACTACACCGTGCAGATCGGCCGCCAGCCCATGATCATGGTGCGCCGCTCGGACGGCGGCGTGAGCGTCCTCTACAACCGCTGCCCGCACCGCGGCAACATGATCTGCGGCGACCAGAAAGGCAACACCGGCGAGCAGTTCCGCTGCTCCTACCATGCCTGGACCTTCCACCAGGATGGCCGCCTGAAGAACATCCCGATGATGGAGTCGGGCTACCAGGGCACGCGGCTGATGGAAATGCGCGGGCGCTCCGATGCCGACTGCAACATGAAGCCCGCCGCGCGCGTGGAGGTCTACCGTGGCTTCGTCTTCGCATCGCTTGCCGCCGACGGACCTTCGTTGAAGGAGTTTCTCGGGCAATCGATCGTCGCCTTCGACGACATGTGCGACCGCGCGCCGGACGGCGAGGTCGAGATCGTGCCGAACTGCTTCCGGGTGATCCAGCACTCCAACTGGAAGCTCTTCATGGAGAACCAGATCGACGCGCTGCACCCGTCGGTCACCCACCAATCCACGGGCCGGGCGGCGCACGAGGTGGAAAAGCAGCTCGCCAGGAAGGCGAAGAGCGGTGAGGCGCCGCTCTCGTACCACATGCTCTCCGCCTTCGCGACGGTGACGATCGACAAGTGGGACAACTTCCAGACCATCAACTACCCGCACGGCCACTGCATCCTGACCGGCTACATGGGCTTGCGCCCGCAGGATCCGGACACGCTCGCCTACGACAAGATCATGATCAAGAAGTACGGGAAGAAGCGCTTCGAGGAAATCGTCGGCGTGAACATCCACCATGTCCTGGTGTACCCCGGCCTCTCGGTCCAATCGCCCCTCCAGCAGCTTCGCGCGGTCAGGCCGCTGGGCGTCGACCGCACCCTCACGGAGATCTGGCACTTCCGCCTCAAGGGCGCGCCCGAGGCGATCTACCGCCGCTCGCTCGCCTACTACAACCTCGTGAACTCGCCGGCGACGCTCATCAACGCCGACGACCTCGAGAACTTCTGGAAGTGCCACCAGGGACTGTCCTCGGACGGCGGCGACTGGGTGAGCTTCCACCGGCATTTCGGGCGCGACCAGGAAAGAAACGGCGCCGTCGAGAGCGCGCCGGGAATGGGCACCTCCGAGGCGCCGATGCGTAACCAGATGAAAGCCTGGTCGGAGTACATGCGTGGCTAAGAAACGTCCCTTGCTCAAGAAGAAGTCCGCCGCTTCCTCGAAGCCGGCGAAATTCGATCCGGCCCTGCAGCACGAGGTGGAGCAGTTCCTCTACGGCCAGGCGGAGCTGCTCGACAGCCGGCAATGGCAGGAATGGATCGACCTCTTCGCGCCCGACGGCGTGTACTGGATGCCGCCCGACGCGTCCTACAAGACCTGGGACGGCCAGCCGGCCATCTTCGCCGAGGACAAGAACCTCATGAACGTGCGCATGGGCCGCGTTCTGCACCCCGACGCCTGGTCGCAGCGGCCGCTCTGGGGCACGAACCACGTCGTTTCCAACGTGGTGATCGCCAAATCGTCCCCCGCGGAGGTCGTCGTGAAGAGCCGCTTCCACATGATGGAGCTCAGGCGCGACGACGTGCGCCACTTCGCCGGCCAGTACACGCACCACCTCGTGCGCGGCAAGGATGGCCTGCGCATCAAGCTGCAGCGCGTAGACATGACGAACGCCCAGGCGGCGTACGACTATGTCCTGCAGGTCTGGGTCTAGCTAGCGGTCGCGCCGGTAGATGCGGATGGCCCGCTCGTCGTCGCGCGCGGGCCGCTTGGGAGCGAGCGCCGGGTCGACGTAGACATCCTCGGCGACCCGCACCGAGCGCCCGGGGTCCACTTCGGGCTTGCGCTTCACGACTTGCGGCACCGTCCTCGTGAAGTCGACCGAGCGCTGCATGGCGGCGATCGGGCCGGTATTCAACGCCTGCTCGAGGCGGGGATCGGGTCCGGGCGCCGCCGCAGCCGCCGTGCCTGTCGCTAGAACCGCTACGAGAAACGGAAAGGCCCTCATGAGCACTTGGAGGGGCGCTCCCTATAATTTGTTCCGATGAGCGGAGCGCGAAACGACAAGCCGGTGGTCATTGCAGGCGGCGGCCTCGGCGGCCTTGCCGCCGCCCTCGCGCTCGCCCGCAAGGGGTTCCGCGTGGTGGTGCTCGAGCAGGCGCGCGAGTTCGCCGAGATCGGCGCCGGCATCCAGCTCGCCCCGAACGCCTGGCACGCCATCGACGCCCTCGGCGTCGGGGAGCTCGTCAAGAAGGAGGCCGTGTTCATCGAGCGCGTCCTGATGATGGACGGCGTGAGCGGCGAGACGGTCATCGAGATTCCCACCGACGAGCGCTTTGCCAAGCGCTTCGGCAACCCCTACGCGGTGACGCACCGCGCCGACATCCACGGCGCCCTGCTGGAGGGCTGCAAGGCGAGCCCGCTGATCGAGCTGCGCGCCAACAGCAAGGTGGTCGCCTTTGAGCAGGATGGCTCGTCCGTAACCGTCCATGCCGCGGACAGGAATCGCTACGAAGCCGCCGCGCTGGTCGGCGCCGACGGCGTGCGCTCGGTCGTGCGCGAGGCGATCGTCGGCGATGGCGATCCGCCCGCCTCCGGCCACCTCTGCGATCGCGCGGTGCTGAAGGTCGAAGACATGCCCGCAGACCTGCGCTGGCCGGCGGCGACGCTCTGGGCGGGGCACAACACGCACATCGTCCACTATCCGTTGCGCGGCTGGAAGCTCTTCAACCTCGTCGCCACGGTCGTGCGGCCGAACGCGACGAGCGCCGGGCACAACGAGGAGGCGCCGCCGGAAGAGGTGCTGCCGCTCTTCGCCCACAACTGCGCGAAGCCGATGAGCCTGCTGCGCGTCCCCAAGACCTTCAAGCGCTGGATGCTGCGCTTCCGAGAGCCCGTGGCCCAGTGGAGCCGTGGCCGCGTCACCTTGCTCGGCGATGCCGCGCACCTCATGCTGCAGTACTTCGCGCAAGGCGCCGCGACGGCGTTCGAGGACGCCGTGTGCCTGGGCGCATGCGCCGACCGCGCGGGCGGCGACTTCGAGAAGGCCTTCGCCGCGTACCAGTCGATGCGGCTGGTGCGCGCCTCGCGCGTGCAGATCTCCGCCGGGCTCCTCGGCATGCTCTTCCACGCGGCCGACGGCGTGCCGCGCCGCGTGCGCAACGACATGTTCCAGGGCCGCAAGCCCGAGCGCTACTACGACGCGCTGGAATGGATCTTCACGCCGCCGAGCTATGTGCGGGAATTTCGAAACAACTAGGTTTTTCCGGGAAACAGCAGCTCCGAGCCGATCTCGGTCGTAGAGCGCACGCCGCAAAGGCGCATCGCGCGCTCGTACTCGCTCGCCAGTATCCCGAGCGCGTGGCGCGCCCCGGCCTCTCCGCCTGCCATGACGCCGAAGAGGGTGGCGCGCCCGGTGAGAACGCCCTGCGCGCCGAGCGCGCGCGCCTTGAGGAGGTCGACGCCGCGGCGCACGCCGCCGTCGAGCAGGACGCTTAGCCGGCTTCCAACCGCCCTCGATATGAGGGGCAAGGCATCCAGGGTCGCGGCGGCGCCATCGAGCTGGCGCCCGCCGTGGTTGGAGACGACGATGCCGTCGCAGCCGGCGGCGACGGCGCGCTCCGCGTCGTCCGGACGCTCGATGCCCTTCAGGACGAGCTTCCGGGGCCAGAGGTCGCGGATGCGCTTGAGGTCCTCCCAGTTGAAGCTCGCATCCATCTCGCGACCGACCGCCGTGGCGAGGTCCGTGGCCGAGACATCGGAAAACGGGTAGCCGTCGAAGTGCACCATCTGCGGCGCGCCGTGGCGGAGGAAATCGGCCACCCACGCGGGCTTGCGCCATACGTCGCGCGTGTTGCGCCAGTTGGGCCGGAAGGGCGTGATGAAGCCGTTGCGCGGGTCGCGCTCGCGCTTGCCGGACACCGGCAGGTCGACCGTGACGAGGAGCGCTTCGTATCCCGCCTGCTTCGCCCGCTCGACCAGCTTTTCCCGGAAGGCCTTCTCGCGCACCACGTAGAGCTGGAACCAGACGCGACCGCCCGCCTCGGCGGCGATGCGCTCGAGCGAGACCCCGGCCGGCGTGGCGAGCGTGAAAGGCACGCCCGCCGCCCGGGCGGCGCGCGCCAGCATGAGCTCCGCGCCGGCGCGACCTGCGCCGAGGCCGCCCGTCGGCGCGATGGCGAGGGGCAGCGCCGAGGGGCCGCCCAGAAGCTCCGCGGACATGTCGACCTTCGCCACGTCGACAAGCACCTTGGGGAGCAGCCGCACGCGCTCGAAGGCCGCGCGGTTGCCGCGCAGCGAAGTCTCGTCCTCCGCGCCGCCGTCGAAGAAGTCGAATACCGCGCGCGGCAGGCGGCGCTGCGCGAGCCGGCGCAGGTCCTCGATGCTGACGGCGCGAGAAAGGTCGGTCATATAATGCCGCCTGACTTTACCTTCGAAGGCGCTCCCGATGCTCCGCCCTTTCGCTCTGCTGGTCGCCCTCGCCGCGCCCCTCGCGGCGCTGGCGCAGGCCTATCCGTCGAAGCCGATCCGCCTGATCTGCCCGTTCCCTCCGGCGGGCGCGGTCGACATCGCCTCCCGCGCGACCGCGAACGAGCTGACGAAGGTGCTGGGCCAGGCCGTCACGGTCGACAACAAGCCGGGGGCGGGCGGCAACCTCGGCGGCGCCGAGGCGGCGCGCTCCGCGCCGGACGGCTACACCATCTTCATGACGACGAGCGGCATCCAGTCGATCAACCCGACGCTCTACGCCAGGATGCCGTTCGATCCGAACAAGGACCTCACGCCGGTCGCGCCGCTCGTCTCTCTCAACAACGTGCTGGTCGTCAACCCTTCCGTGCCGGCGAAGACGGTGAAGGACGTCATCGCGCTTGCGAAGAAGGACCCCGGCAAGTGGACCTACGCGTCGAGCGGCAACGGC
>JBLNDP010000247.1:0-12459 GCA_050261755.1 Clostridia bacterium | reverse complement strand
GCCGTACAGGTTGCCGCGCCGCGAGGTCTCCGGATTGGAGAGCCCGCCGAGGCTCAGGATGAAGAGGATGGTGGCGCCGATGTAGGCGACGATGGATAGCGTCCCGGTCATCGTCCGCCCCCTATTTCCGGAACATCTGCAGCATGCGCTGCGTCACGGCGAAGCCGCCGAACATGTTCACCGTGGTGAGGGCGATCGCGGCGAGCGCGAGGCCCAGGATCCACGCCGCGGGCCGGTTGCCGGCCTCCTCGACCGGCGGTGCAACCTGCACCAGCGCGCCGATGGCGATGATGCTGCTGATCGCGTTCGTCACGCTCATGAGCGGCGTATGCAGCGCCGGCGTGACGTTCCACACCACCATGTAGCCGACGAAGCAGGCCAGCACGAACACGGTCAGGTGCCCGAGGAACGCCGGCGGGGCATTGTTGCCGATGAAGAGGAAGACGAGCGCGCCGACGCCGAAAAGGATGGCCGTCGCGCGCGCGGACATCGGCTCGCTCGCTCCATGCCCGTGGCCTTTCGCGGCCGGCGGGGGAGCTTTTTGCTGAGGAGAAGCCTTGGGCGGCGGCGCCGGCTGCTTGAGCGGGGGCGGCGGCCAGGTGATGCTGCCGTCCTTGATGACGGTCAGGCCGCGGATGGCGTCGTCCTCCATGTTGACGTTGACGACGCCGTCCTTCGTCTTGCAGAGCTCCTCGGCCAGGCGGAAGAGGTTCGTGGCGTAGAGCGTCGAGGACTGCTTGGAGAGCCGCGAGGCCAGGTCGGTGTAGCCGATGATCGTTACGCCGTGCCTCACCACCGCCTCGCCCGGCACCGTCAGCTCGCAGTTGCCGCCTTGCTCGGCCGCCATGTCGACGATGACGCTGCCGGGCTTCATGGACCGCACCATGTCGGCGGTGATCAGTTTCGGGGCCGGCTTGCCGGGAATGAGCGCGGTGGTCACGATGATGTCGGCGTCCTTGGCCTGCTGCGCATACATCGCGCGCTGCGCCTGCTGGAAGCCTTCGCTCATCACCTTGGCGTAGCCGCCGCCGCCCGAGCCCTCTTCCTCGTAGTCGACCTTGACGAATTCGCCGCCGAGGGAAACGACCTGGTCGGCGACCTCGGCCCGGGTGTCGTTGGCGCGCACGATGGCGCCCATGCTGGCGGCCGTGCCGATGGCGGCGAGGCCGGCAACGCCGGCGCCGGCGATGAACACCTTGGCGGGAGGCACCTTGCCCGCCGCCGTAATCTGCCCGCTGAAGAAGCGGCCGAACGCGTTCGCCGCCTCGATGACGGCCCGGTAGCCGCTGACGCCGGCCATGGAGGTCAGCGCGTCCATCTTCTGGGCGCGCGACAGCGTGCGCGGCAGCGAGTCGATGGCGAGCACGGTCGCCTTGCGCGCCGCGAGCGCCTGCATGAGGTCCGGGTTCTGCGCCGGCCAGATGAAGCCGATGAGCGTCGCGCCTTCGCGCAGCATGCGCACTTCCTCGAGCGCGGGCGGGCGCACCTTGAAGACGATGTCCGCATCGCCCCAGACGCGCGCCGCGTCCGCGACGATCTCCGCGCCGGCGGCTCGATACGCCTCGTCGGCAAAATTGGCCGCATCGCCCGCGCCGGACTGCACGCGCACGCGGAAGCCGAGCTTGATCAGCTTCTCGACGACCTCGGGAACCGTGGCAACGCGCTTCTCGCCCGCGGCGGTCTCGCGCGGCACTGCGATCAACTGCGACATGAAGGGCTCTCTCCTGCGGTGGCGCGGATTCTACCTTGGGGGCACGAGCGAGCGCTCGAGCCATTCGAACAGGCCGTGCACCGCGAGCGCGAGCGCGGCGGCGGGCAGCGCTCCCGCGAGCAGCATGGCGTGGTCGTTGAGCGCCAGGCCCTGCGAGATGCGCTCGCCGAATCCGCCCGCGCCGATGAAGGCGGCGATGGTCGCCGTGCCGACGTTGATGACGGCCGAGGTCTTGATGCCGGCCATGATCGTCGGCAGCGCGAGCGGCAGCTTGATCTGGATCAGCACTTGGCGCGAGGTCAGCCCGAGGGCGATGCCCGCCTGGACGAGCCCGCCCGGCACCTGGACGAGGCCGGCGTGGGTATTGCGCGTGATGGGCAGCAGCGCATACAGGAAAAGCGCGATCAGCGCCGGCCAGGCACCGATCGTTCCCGTGAGGGGAATCAGGAAGGCGAGCAGCGCCAGCGAGGGCATGGTCTGCACGAGCCCCGCGACCACGAGGATCGGCTGCGCAAGAAGCCGGGAGCGTGCCGCCAGGAGCCCGAGCGGGATGCCGCCCGCGATGGCGGCGGCGAGCGAACCGAAGACCAGGGCGAGGTGCTCAGTAAGGAGGCGGCCGAAATCCGGCGCGAATACCGCCTCGAGGAGGCCGGCCGGGCGGCGGCCGGCAGCGCCGCCGAGGAACTCCGCGGCCACGCCGGCGAAGGGCACCTTGTCGATCTCCGCGCGCGCATTGAGCTTGCGCATCGTGGCGGCGTCGATCTTCCCTTCCAGCCGTTGCAGCGGCTTCAACTCCGTCCCCACGCGGTGCAGCAGCACGGCGTCATACGGCGGGAAGAAATGCTTGTCGTCCTCGAGGACGGCGATGTCGAAGCGCTCGATCTTCGCGTCGGTGGTGTAGAGGTCGATCACATCCACTTCGCCGGCGGCGAGGGCCTCGTACGCGAGGCCGTGGTCGAGGCCCCGCGGCGCCTCCTGCGGCAGCCGGTACGCCGCCTTGAGGCCGGGCCAGCCGTCGCGCCGGCCCAGGAACTCGTGCGACAGGCCGAGGCGCAGGCGCGGCGCGCCCGCAAGGTCGCTCAGCGTCCTGAGCTTCAACTGCTCCGCCTGCGCGCGCCGCATGCCGAGCGCATACGAATTGCTGAAGCCCAGGGGAATGGAAGCTTGCAGCCCGAGCGGGCGCAGCCGGACATTGAGCGCCTCGAGGTCGAGGCGCTCGTCGGACTTCAGGATCTCGCGCGCGATGGTGCCCGTGTACTCCGGATAGACGTCGATCGCGCGCGACCTGAGCGCCTCGACGAGGATCGCGGTGTTGCCGAGGCCGGGCTTGTGCGTGCCGCCCGAAGCCTGCGCGAGGATCTCGCCGAGGATGTACGACTCGGTAAAGCGCTTGGAGCCGACGATGAGCGGATCGGCCGCGAAGGCCTGCGTCATCGCGAAAAAGAGGGCAAAGGCCAGGCCGCGCGCCACCGAGCGCGACTATACCGCTTCGGCCTGCCGCGCGCGCTAGTCGCTGAAGAACCGGGAGCGGTTGCGCCCCAGCTGCTTCGCCCGGTACATCGCCGCGTCCGCGTTGCGCAGCAGCGCCTCTGCGTCGCTCGCGTCGCCGGGGAAAATCGACACGCCGACGCTCGCGCCCAGCTGGAACGCAGCCCCTTCCACATGAAACGGCGCGTCCAGCGAGCGCAGGATCTTCTCCGCGACGACGCGCACGTCGGCATCGGTCTGCGCGTCGGGAATGACGGCGACGAACTCGTCGCCCCCGTGGCGCGCCAGAGTATCGGCCTTGCGCATGCAGGCACCCAGGCGCAGCGCCGCCTCGCGCAAGACCGTGTCGCCTGCGCGGTGGCCCGCCGAGTCGTTCACTCGCTTGAAGTCATCGAGGTCGATCAGCATCGCGGCGACGCGCAGGCCGCGCCGCTGCGCCTGCAGGACGGCCTGGCGCAGGCGGTCGTCGAGGAGCCTGCGGTTGGGGAGGCCCGTGAGCGAGTCGTGGTCGGCGAGGAAGCGCACCGCCTCCTCCTGCCCGCGCCGCTCGGTCACGTCCTGCGCCACGCCGATCATGCGGTGCGGCCTGCCCCGGCCTTCGGCCATGGTCTTGCCGCGCGCGGAGATCCAGGTGTGCTGCCCCGAGCGCGCGACCATGCGGTATTCGCAGGCGTACTCGCCCTGCTGCCACGCCTTCTCCACCGCGGCAAGGTAGCGCTCGCGGTCCTCGGGGTGCACCTGGTCGCGGATCTCTTCCCACCGGCGCGCGTGGCCGTCACCCCACGAGACGGTTCCCCCTGTCCGGTCCCATTCCCAGTACTGGATCCCGGCCGCCTCCACCGCGAGGCGCAGCTTCTCCTCGCTCTCCCGCAGCGCGCGTTCCGCGGCCAGGCGCGTGTCGATGTCCGTGAAGGTGAGGATGCTGGATCCCTCGGGCGTCTCCGGGTGCAACGAGCGCCCGACCACGCGGCACCACGCGCGGCTCCCGTCGCGGCGCACCAGGCGGGCGTCGCCTTCCATGATGCCGCCGCCCCGCATGCGCTGGTAGGACTCGCGGCGCGCCTCGCTCCAGCGCTCCTCGCTGCTGAACCAGATGCGCGTGGACTGGCCGTTCAACTCGCCGGGGCCATACCCGAGCAGCTCCTCCAGTCGGCGATTGCAGCGCACGATCTTCTGCTTCTCGATGAACGCCACGCCCACCGGCAGCGTATCGAGCACGAGGTCCTCCTCGGCGAGCACGCGCAGGAAGGCGTCCTGCGCGCTTCGCAGGTCCGTGATGTCGGTGACCAGGCCGACCCATCCCCCGGCACGCATCTTCACCGTGCGCGCCATGCGCCAGCGGCCGTCGCGGGCCTGGAACTGGTGCGTCTCGCCCGAGCCCTCGCGGTGCCGCGCGATGCGGTGCGCGATGAATTCCCCGCGCACGGCGTCGTTGCCGCGCGCCGCCGGGTGCTCCGTCTCCCATGCCTGCGCCGCCGCGCGCTCGAACGGCGTGCCGACCAGTTGCGCGGGCGCCAGGCCGCCCCCGTAGAGGCGGGCGTAGCTCTCGTTGCAGACCACCATGCGGTCCTCGGCGTCCCAGATGGCGATGCCGTCGGGCACGCTGTTGATCGCATCGCGCAGGCGCGTCTCGGAGCGCTCGACTCGCTCGAGGAGCGCGCGGTTGCGCAGGCGCTCGCGCAGGGAGTCGACCAGGGCCCCGTGGATCGCCTGCGCCATGCGCGCCACGACGAGGCTGAAGAGCGCCACGGCGAGCGCGAGGAGCCGGTGGACGGAATCCGGCTGCATCGCCAGGTGCACCGTGAGCGCGACGAGCGGCGGCACCACGAGGAGATAGACCGAACGCCGGCTCGCCGCCGAGAGCCCGGCGCCCGCCATGAGCAAGCCGCCGACGATGATGACCACGGCCGCCTCGAGGAGCGGGTGCTGGTTCGGCGCGAGCAGCACCGGCACGAAGCTCCAGGCGAGGCCGGAGCACAGCGCGCCGAGCGAGAAGCGCCGCTCCCACAGGAACGGATCGCGCGGCTCGCGGGCCCGCACGAAACGCAAGTGCAGCAGGCCGCGGCCCACCATGATGAGCACCATCGCCGCGAGCCAGCCGAGCAGCAGCGCCGCCGGGTCGGCCTCCCAAAGCACGACCACCAGCATGAGCGCGAGCGCGACGCCGCCGGCGTAGACCGGCCGGGCGACCGAGTACAACGTCGCGACCCGTTCTGCGGCGAGGTCCTTCTCTTCCAAGCCCGTCCCTCCGGCCAGTAAACGCCGGGATACTAGGGAAAGAACAGGCTGCCGGCGCGCCGCCTTCCCATCCGCCTGAACAATTCTTGCGATCGCCCGATGGACGCGCCGGATGACGGACGAAAGGCGGACCGAACGGCGGCCAGGCGGGCTAGCCGGCCTTCTCCACCTGGACTCTGCAGTCGTAGAACGTCGCCCCGCCGCCGAGATCGGCGATGCGCTGCGAGGTCACGTCGTTCGCGTTGCGGCGGTCCGGCGAGTGCTTCTTCCACCAGACCGAGGGGGCGACCACCACGCCTCGCCGCGGCTTGCCGTTGACGCGCGCGCGCAGCGTGTAGGCGCCGCGGTCGTTGAAGACGCGCACCGGATCGCCGTCGGCGATGCCGCGCGCCGCCGCGTCCTCGGGATGCATCTCGAGGTGCGGCTCCCGCTCGAACTCCCGGAAGCGCGCGAGGTTCGCGAAGGTCGAATTCAGGAAGTGCCGGGCCGGCGGCGAAAGGAACGCGAGCGGATAGCGCTCCTCGCCGCCCGCCTCCGCCGGCGGGTTGTAGAAGGGCAGCGGGTCGATGCCCTGGCGCTCGAGCCATTCGCTGTAAAGCTCGCACTTGCCCGACGGCGTAGGGAAGCCGCCGCGCGCGAACGGCGCGAAGCGCTCGGGCACGTTCAGCCGTTGCCAGCCCGAGCGCTTGAGCGACTCCCAGTCGATGCCGTGCATCCGCTCGGCGCTTGAGCGCAGCGCGGTCCGGCAGATGTCCTCGTCGGAATCGCGGAAGCACGGCTCGTCGAACCCCATGCGGGCCGCCAGGCGGCGAAACACTTCCGAGTTGGGCAGCGACTCGCCGACCGGCGCGATCGCCGGCGAATTGCCGAGCAGGTAGAGATGGCCGTAGGCCTTGTGCACGTCGTGGTGCTCGAGCTGCGTCGTCGCCGGCAGCAGGATGTCGGCATAGTCCGCGGTGTCGGTCTGGAAATGATCCATGACGACGGTGAAGAGGTCCTCGCGCGAGAAGCCGGCGATCACCTTGGCGGAGTCCGGGCACACGGCCACGGGGTTGTTGTTATAGACCACGATCGCCTTGACCGGCGGCTTCGCCGATGTCAGCGCATCGCCGAGCTGCGACTGGTTGATGGTGCGCGGCTTGCGGCCCGCGAGCAGGTCGGGACGCTCGAGCGCCGCGTGGTCGAAGCTCGAGAACCCGGCCGTCGTGAGGACGATACCGCCGGCGGCATCGCGCCATGCGCCGACCAGGGCGGGGAGGCAGGAAATCGTGCGAGCCGCGATGCCGCCCCCCGCGTGCCGCTGCATGCCGTAGTTGAGCCGGATGGCGGCGGGCTTGACCGTCCCGTACTCGCGCGCAAGCTGGACCACTTCCTCGACGGTGATGCCGCAGGTCTTCGCCGCCCATTCCGGAGAATGGTTTTCCAGGACCCTCTTCTTCAGCTCCTCGAATCCCAGCGTGTAGCGCGCGATGTAGTCCGCATCGACGAGGCCTTCGCGTATGAGCACATGCATCATGCCGAGCGCGAGAGCGCCGTCGGTGCCCGGGCGCAGTGCAAGGTGCTGCGAGCACTTCTCCGCCGAGAGGCTGCGGTACGGGTCGATCGCCACGACCTTGGCGCCGCGGCGCTTGGCTTCCTGCACGCGCGACCAGAGGTGCAGGTTCGACACGATCGGATTCGCGCCCCACAGGAGGATGAGCTTCGCCTCGTCGAAACGCTCCGGGTCCATGCCGACGGAGCCGCCGAGGGTGGCCCGGATGCCCTCCTTGCCCGCGCTCGAGCAGAGCGTGCGGTCGAGGAGCGAGGCGCCCAGCCGGTGGAAGAAACGGCGATCCATCGACATGTACTGCACGTAGCCCATCGTGCCGGCGTAGCTGCAGGGGAGGACGGTCTGCGGATCCTCGGCCGCCGCCGCCTTCAGGCGCCCGGCGATCTCGTCGAGCGCCTCGTCCCAGCCGATGCGCGCGAACTTGCCTTCACCCTTGTGGCCGATCCTCTTCTGCGGATAAAGCAACCGCTCCGGGGAATACGTGCGCTCCAGGTAGTGGGAGACCTTGGTGCAGAGGGTCCCGTCGGTGAAGGGCATGCCGGGGTCGCCGCGGATCTCCGTGGCGACGCCATCCTTGACCGTGACCAGCATGGCGCAGGTGTCCGGGCAGTCGTGCGGGCAAGCGACATGGACGGTCTGCTGCGCGAGCTTGCGATCCGGCGCGTTCATGCGCCGATTCTACGGTCGCAAGCCTTCGTCGAGTAGCTCGATCCAGTGCCGGACGGGGGTCTGCGTGCCGCCCTGGAGGTGCGAAAGGCAGCCGATGTTCGCGGTAGCGATGACCTCCGGACCGCCCTCCTCCAGGCGCTCGAGCTTGCGGGCGCGCAGCTCGCGCGACAGCCCGGGCTGGAGGATCGAGTACGTGCCGGCCGAGCCGCAGCAGAGGTGCGCGTCGCCGGCCGGCACGAGCTCGTAGCCGGCGGCCGACAGCAGCGCTTCCACGGAGCCGCGGATGCGCTGTCCGTGCTGCAGCGTACACGGCGACTGGAAAGCGACCCGGCCGCGCGCCCGCGCCGGCGCCGGCGGCACGACTTCGCAGAGGTCCTTCGCGAGCGCCGAAATCCTTGCCGCCTTCTCGCGGTAAGCCGGATCGCCGTGAAGGTATTCCGCGTATTCCTTGACCGTCACGCCGCAGCCGCTCGCCGTCGTGACGATCGCCTCGATGCCGCCGGATTCGACGAGCGGCCACCAGGCGTCGATCAACGCGCGCATGTCGTCGCGGCCTTCCTCCTGGCGGTTGAGGTGGAAGCGCACGGCGCCGCAGCAGCCGCCGGGCGCTTCGATGAGCGAGATGCCGGCGCGGTCGAGCATCCGGGCCGCCGCGGCATTGATGCGCGGCGCGAGCGCCGGCTGCACGCACCCGCGCAGAACGAGCATCCTGCGCGCGTGGCGCGGCGCAGGCCACGCGCCGGCCTCGGGCACGGCGGCGGGAATCTTGTCCCGCAGGACACGCGGCATGAGCGGGCGCACCGCGCGTCCGACCGCAAGCAGCGAAGCGAAGACTCCGGAGCGAGGCAGCACCGCAGCCAGGGCAGCCCGCTGCATGCGCTGGACAAAGCTGCGGGGCGCGCGGTCCTCGACCACCGCGCGGCCGATGTCGACCAGCCGGCCGTAACGGACCCCCGACGGGCAGGTGGTCTCGCAGGCGCGGCAGGTCAGGCAGCGATCGAGATGCAAGCGCGTGCGCTCGCTCACCTCGGCGCCTTCGAGCGCGCGCTTCATGAGGTAGATCCGCCCGCGCGGCCCGTCCAGGTCGTCGCCGAGCACCTGGTAGGTCGGGCACGTGGCCGTGCAGAAGCCACAGTGCACGCATTTGCGCAGGATGGCCTCCGCCTCCGCGCCTTCGGCGGTGCCGCGCATGAAGTCGGCGAGCTGCGTCTGCATGGCCGCTATACTTTTTCCATGAAGGCGCTGTTCTGGGTCGCGGTGCTCGCGCTCATCGCCGTCGGGTTCGGCTGGCTGCGGCACGGCCTGCGGAAAGTCGACGAACGCCGCCGCGCCGAGGAAGCACGCATCGCCGAATTCATGGCGCAGGCCATCGCCCGTCCGCCGGCCACGCCGCCCGACCCGACCGCCGCCCAGCAAAAGCTCCTCTTCGAGGCGGCGGCAAAGGCGGGCGAGGCCGGCGAGCCGGCTCTCGCCATCCAGCTGTATGCCCGGCTCATCGCCCGATACCCGCAGAGCAGCCTCGCGGGGGAGTGCCGTGCGTCCGTCGAGCGGCTGAAAGCCAGGCTGGCCACGCCTAAAGCTCCGGGACCAGTCGGCCCGGGTTGAAGATTCCCGCGGGGTCGAAGGCGGCCTTCAGCTCGCGATGCAGGCGAAGCACCACGGGTTCGAGAGGCGCGAAAACGCCGCCCGAAGGCTTGCCGCCCCGAAAGAGCGTCGCGTGCCCGCCCGCGGTTCGGGCGGCCTCGCGAATCGCCGCATTGTCCGCCTCGCCCCGGAGCCAGCGCAGGGCGCCGCCCCATTCGATGAGCTGCGCGCCCGGCAGCGGCGGCGCATCGGACGGCACGGCGAGGCGCCATAGCGCGCCTTCGCCCGCGAAGAACGGATGGCGCTGCTCGCGGATCGCGTCCCACAGCGCCTGCGCTTGCGCGGCTTCGATGCGTTCGCCGCCCATCTTCTGCGCGCCGCTGCGCACGGCCGCCTCGGCGCCCGAGAGCCGCACGTACAGGAGGCCGTCGTGCCATGCGCTGGCCGACAGGGCGAGCGGCTGGCCGGCCCACCGGTTCAAGAGCTTCAGCGCCTCGGCCTCGCTCGCCCGCAACGCGAGCGTTGCCTCCGAACGCGGCCGCGGCAGGACCTTGAGGGACACCTCGGCGATCAAGCCGAGCGTGCCCAGCGAGCCGGCGTAGAGGCGCGCCACGTCGTAGCCCGCGACGTTCTTCATGACCTGGCCGCCAAAGGAGAGCGTGCGGCCGCGGCCGTCGACGACTTTCGCGCCGAGGACGTAGTCGCGCACCGCGCCCGCCGCCGCGCGCCGCGGCCCGGAAAGCCCGGCCGCCACGCAGCCGCCCACCGTGGCGCCCTCGGCGAAGCGCGGCGGCTCGAACGGCAGGAACTGGCCTTGCGCGTGCAGGGCCTCTTCCAGCTCGAGAAGCGGCGTTCCGCAGCGCGCCGTGACGACAAGCTCGGTCGGCTCGTAGGCCACGATGCCGGCGTGGCCGCGCGTATCCAGCAGCTCGCCGCGCGGCTCGTTCCCGTAGAAGTCCTTGCTGCCTCCGCCGCGCAGGCGCAGGGGCGCCCGGCGCGCCGCGGCGTCGCGGATGCGTTCGACGAGGCTTTCCAGGCTCAAAAGCGCGGCAGGTCGGCGTGCGGCAGGACGCCGCCATGCACGTGCATGCGCCCGTATTCGGCGCAACGCGCGAGCGTCGGCACGGCCTTGCCGGGGTTGAGAAGGCCGCGCGGGTCGAACGCCCGCTTGACCGCGTGGAAGGCCTCCAGCTCGTCGGGGCGGAACTGCGCGCACATCTGATTGATCTTCTCGACGCCGACGCCGTGCTCGCCCGTGATGGTGCCGCCCACCTCGACGCACATCTCGAGCACCTCGGCGGCGAATTGCTCGGTCCGGTGCAGCTGCTCCGGGTCGTTCGCGTCGAACAGGATGAGCGGATGGAGGTTGCCGTCCCCCGCGTGGAAGACGTTCGGGCAGCGCAGGCCGTATTTCTGCTCGAGGCCGGCAATGAAGCGCAGCACGTCTCCGAGGCGCTTGCGCGGAATCGTGCCGTCCATGCAGTAGTAGTCGGGGGAAATCCGTCCCACCGCGGGGAAAGCGGCCTTGCGGCCCGACCAGAAGCGCAGGCGCTCCGCCTCGTCGCGCGACACGGTCATGCGCGTCGCGCCGGCGCGCTCGAGCACCGACTTCATACGCGCAACCTCTTCTTCGACCTCTTCGCTTGTTCCATCGGACTCGCACAGCAGGATCGCAGCCGCCTCGAGGTCGTAGCCTGCGCCGACGAACTGCTCGACGGCGCGCGTCGCCGGGCGGTCCATCATCTCCAGGCCGGCCGGGATGATGCCGGCGGCGATCACGGCAGCGACCGCGTCGCCGGCCTTCTCGACGTCGTCGAACGAGGCCATGACGACGCGCGCGCATTGCGGCTTGGGGAGGAGCTTCACGGTCACTTCGGTCACGACCATGAGCATTCCTTCGGAGCCGATGGCGAGGGCGAGCAGGTCGTAGCCCGGCGCGTCGAGCGCCGCCGAGCCAAGCTCGACCGGCTCGCCGGCGATGGTGAAGCCGCGCAGCCGAAGGACGTTATGCACGGTGAGGCCGTATTTCAGGCAATGCACGCCGCCGGAGTTCTCCGACACGTTGCCGCCGATGGTGCAGGCGATCTGGCTCGATGGGTCGGGGGCGTAGTACAGGCCGAAAGGCGCGGCGATGTCCGAGATCGCGGCATTGCGCACGCCCGGCTGCACGACCGCGACGCGCGAGTTCGCATCGAGGCGCAGCACGCGCATGAACTTCGCCATGGAAAGCAGCACGCCGTCGCCGGGCGGCAGCGCGCCGCCGGAGAGCCCGGTGCCGGCGCCGCGCGGCACGACCGGCACGCCGGCGGCGTGGCAAGCCTTCAGGATGCGCTGCACCTGCTCCTCCGTCTCCGGCAGCGCCACCACCATGGGCAGCTTGCGGTAGGCGGTGAGGCCGTCGCATTCGTAGGGCCTCGTATCCTCTTCCTGCCAGAGGACCGCGCGCCCGGGGAGGATCTCGCGCAGCATCCGTACCGTCTCGCGCTGGCGCGCGAGGTCGATGGCTTCGCCGCTCGCTACAGGTAGGGCTTCGCCCACTTCAGGCCTTCCAGCGTGTCACCGGCCGGATTGTATTCGCAGCCTACCCAGCCCGCGTAGCGCAGCCGATCGAGCTGCGCAAGCAGGAAGGGGAAATTGATCTCGCCCGTTCCGGGCTCGTGCCGGCCCGGCACGTCGGCGAGCTGCACGTGGCCGATTCTCGGCAGCAGCCGCTCGAGCGTCGCTGCCAGGTTGCCTTCCATGGACTGCATGTGGAAGAAGTCGTACTGCAGGTGGACGTTGGGCGCGCCCACCTCGTCGAGGATGCGCACGGCCTGCGCGCTCGAGCGCAGGAAGCAGTTCGCCACCGTCGCCTCGCTGAGCGGCTCGATGAGAACGTGCATGCCCTCCTTCTCCAGCCGCTCGCCCGCGTACTTCAGGTTCGAGACGTAGGTCGCATGCAGGGCTCTCTCGTCGGCCCCCGCCGGCCGCACGCCCGCCATGCAGTGCACCCGGGGGCAGCCCGCGGCCCGCGCATACTCGAGCGCCTGCTCGAGGTCGGCGCGGAAGCGCGCTTCGCGTCCCGGCAGGCAGGCGGTGCCGTGCTCGCCGCGCTCGGCGTCGCCCCGCGGCATGTTGTGCAGCACCACATCGACGCCCGCCGCGCGGGCGCGCTCGGCGACCTGCTTCGCCGGGTGCTCGTAGGGGTACTGGTATTCCACGGCGCGGAAGCCGGCTTTCG
>JBLNDP010000246.1:0-6039 GCA_050261755.1 Clostridia bacterium | reverse complement strand
GGTCGAGGTCTGCAACGACGCGATCGGCATCCTCGCGAACCGCGTCGTGCGCGGACGCTAGCAGCGCCGGCTAGAGGTCGTCGACCCGCTTCTCCTTCGCGGGCTCGGTATCCGGCGTGCGCCCGTGCTCGTCCTGGTCGAGCCCCTTCTGCATCTCGGGCTCGATGGGCTTCAGTGTCGGCTCGGGCTTTTCCAGCGGCTTGCGGTCGGGTTCCATGCTCCTTGGTCGCGCAAGCGGCGTGCCCGAAAAGCGGCTGGAGGACTCCCTCAATCGTCCAGGCGCAGGTTGCGCTCGCGCGCCACGGCCCGCCAGCGCGCGATCTCGCTCTCGATGTACCGGCCGAACTCCACGCTGGACATCGGCATCGGCTCGATCGCCTCGGCGGAGAGGCGGGCGCGCAGTCCGGGATCGCGCAGCGCCGCGTTGATCGCCTCGTTGAGCCGCGAGACGATCGCCTGCGGAAGCCGCGCGGGGCCGACGATGC
Organism: Clostridia bacterium; assembly: GCA_050261755.1. Lineage (GTDB taxonomy): Bacteria > Pseudomonadota > Gammaproteobacteria > Burkholderiales > SG8-39 > SCGC-AG-212-J23. Next base: position 5,554 of record JBLNDP010000246.1, on the reverse strand, counting down.
CGTACCACTGCATGGCGTCGTAGCCCTTGAAGCCCGATTCCTCGAAGGTCGGCACGTCGGGCAGCAGCGGGTGGCGCCCGGGGCCGGTCACGGCGATGGGCCGCATCTTGCCGGAGCGGATATGCGGCAGGGCCGCCGCGACGCCCGGCATCATCATCATGGTGGTGCCGCCGAGGAAATCGTTGATCGCCGGGCCGATGCCGCGGTAGTGCGCCGGCAACGCGTCGAACCCGGCGTCGGAACGGAACTGCTCCATCGACAGGTGGTTCAGCGTGCCGATGCCGCCGGAGGCGTAGTTCATCTTGCCCGCATTCGCCTTGCCGTACTGGACGAGGCTCTTGAGATCGTGCACGGGAAGCGAGGGCTGCACGACGAGGACGTTGCGCGTGCCGCCCACCATGGCGACCGGCGTGAAGTCGCGCACCGCGTCGTAGGGCATCTTGCGTACCGCCGGGTTGGTGCCGTGCGTCCCGACATACCCGACCATGAGCGTATAGCCGTCGGGTGCGGCGCGAGCCGTGCTCTGCGTGGCGATGAGCCCGCCGCCGCCGGCGACGTTCTCCACCACGAAGCTGCCGTTCAGCGCGCGGCCGAGCTGGTCGGCCACCGTGCGGCCGACGAGGTCCAGGCCGCCGCCGGGTTGCGCCGGCACGATGATGCGCACGGGCTTCGCGGGCCACGACTGCGCAGCGCCGGCAAGCGGCGCGCCGAGCAGCGCCGCGGCAAGGAGCGCCCGGCTTGCGCTAACGGCGGAACGGCTCGAGCCGGACGGGGCCATCGTAGGCACTCATGGCATAGGCGAGGAATTCGTCCGCCTGAGCGGCGCTCCAGCCGCCGTAGGCGGCGTTGCCGCGGAACTTGCGCGCGATTTCCTCACGCGAGAGCGGCTCATGCTTGCCGCCGCGGATATGCGGTTGGCGCTCCTCGAAGACGCGCCCGTCCGCGAGCGTCATGCGGACATGGCCGGTATACGCGCGAGGGTAGGGATTGGCCGGGTCCACGCGGTAGCGGACCTTGGCCGCGAGCGCGAGGACACGCGGGTCGGCAGCGGCGCGGTCGCTGAAGGCTTCGAAGCCGGCCGCCCCGGTGACGAAGGCGACCGCGACGTTGTACGGCGTGCTGAACTTGGCGGCGTAGCCGTTCGCAGGCCGCTGCTTGGCGGCCAGCGGCTCCCAGAGCCGGTGCACGTAGCCCTCGGCCGTCTCGCACTCGACCTGCACGACTTCCTCGGCGGAGAAGCCTTGCTTCGCCAGGCGCAGCGCGCAGTCGATGTACGGCTGGTTCATGGTGCCGGTGGCGTAGGGCTTGAACGTGATGTCGGCCAGATGCCAGCGTTCCCCGAAGCCGTCGAGCAGCGAGTCGTAGTCGCCTTCCTTGCCGTGCGCGAAGGCGAAGAACAAGCCGTGCGTGCCTTCGAGGACCGTGCGCGGGCCCGTGAAGCCGCGCGCTCCGAGGCGTGCCGCGTGCACGCCGCAGTGGGCGGCCCAGCCCGCGTGCAGGCGCTTCGTCCACGCGCCTTCCGCGAGGTATTCGATGATGCCGCCGGCCATGCTGCCCGCGATCCCGAGGGCGTTGACGGTCTGCCGCGGATCGAGGCCCATCGCGCGCGAAGCGCCGAGCGTCGCGGCCAGCGCGCCTAGCACCGCGGTCGGATGGAAGCCCGCCTTGTGGATCCGCTTGGGCGCGACGAGGCTCAGGCGGCACATGGCCTCCACGCCGGTGGCGATGCCGAGGAGGGCGTCGGCGCCGCCGCGGCCGAATCGCTCGCATGCCGCCAGCACGGCGGGGACCACCACGGCCCCGGAATGGACCGGCCCGCCCTCGAACGTGTCGTCGAAGTCCTCGCCGTGGGCCGCGGTGCCGTTCAGCATCGCGGCATCCTCGGGGCTGAAGCCGTCCGGATGGCCGAGCGCGGTGCAGGGTCCGCCGGCATCCAGCGACGCCTTGAGCGCGCCGACATAGTCGCTTCGCCGCGCTGCCACGCAAAGTCCGGCGATGTCGAGGAGCAGGTCTTCGCAAACGACCCGCGCCGCGGCGGGCAGCGATTCCGCGCGCAGCGCGGCGGCGCGCTCGGCCAGCTGCTCTGCGAACGTGCTCATGCCATGAACCCGCCGCCGCTTACGTGCAGCGTCTGCCCGGTGATGTAGCGGGCTCCCGGGCCGCAGAGGAAGCGCACGGCCGAGGCGACCTCATCCGGCGTGCCTCGGCGTCCGAGCGGCGGCAGGGCGCGCCGATGCGCCGGTCGCTCGGGGGCGCCGGGCCGGTTGCGCTCGGTCTCGATGGTGCCCGGGACGACGCAGTTGACGGTGATGTCGCGCGGCGCGAGCTCGACCGCGAGCGCGCGGGTGAGGCCGATGAGGCCGGCCTTAGCGGCGACGACATGCGCGCGGCCGGCCGCGCCCGTGTGCGCGGTAAGGCCGCCGATGTTGACGATGGTCCCGCCGGCGAGGTGGGGCAGGCACGCCTGCGCGCAAAGGAAGGACGCGTCGAGGACGGAGGCCAGCACGGCCCGCCACTCGGCAAGCGAGATGCGCTCGACCGGCGTCTCGGCGCGGAAGGCGGCGTTGTTCACGAGGACATCGAGCCGGCCGAATGCCGAGACCGTCGCGTCGACCAGCGCCCGCACCTGCTCCGGCTCGGAAACGTCGGCGAGGTGCACCTGCGCCTGGCCGCCGGCCTGCCGGATGATCGTCGCCGTTTCCTCCGCCTCTTCGCGGGAAGCCTTGGCATTCACCACCACCGCCGCGCCGCCCTGGGCGAGCGCGATGGCGACGGCGCGGCCGATGTTGCGCGCCGCTCCCGTGACCAACGCGACCTTGCCGGAGAGCTCGCCCAGGCGCGCCGGTCCGGTGTCGCTACGCGCCCTTGGCGCGGGTCATGAAGACGAGGCGCTCGAAGAGGTGCACGTCCTGCTCGTTCTTGAGGAGCGCGCCGTGCAGCGGCGGGATGATGGTCTTGCGGTCCTTGGAGCGCAGGGCATCCGGCGGGATGTCCTCGGCGAGGAGGAGCTTCAGCCAGTCGAGGAGCTCGGAGGTCGAGGGCTTCTTCTTCAGGCCCGGCACCTCGCGCACCTCGAAGAACACCTCCATCGCCTCGCGCAGCAGCGACTTCTTGAGCTGCGGGAAGTGGACGCCGACGATCTTCTCCATCGTGTCCTTGTCGGGGAAGCGGATGTAGTGGAAGAAGCAGCGGCGCAGGAACGCGTCGGGCAGCTCCTTCTCGTTGTTGGAGGTGATGAAGACGATCGGCCGGTGCTTCGCCTTCACGAGCTCGCGCGTCTCGTAGACGTAGAACTCCATGCGGTCGAGCTCGCGCAGCAGGTCGTTCGGGAACTCGATGTCCGCCTTGTCGACCTCGTCGATGAGAAGCACGCACGGCTTCTCCTGGCTGAACGCCTGCCAGAGCATGCCCTTGACGATGTAGTTGTGGATGTCGTGCACGCGCTCGTCGCCGAGCTGCGAATCGCGCAGGCGGCTCACCGCGTCGTACTCGTACAGGCCCTGCTGCGCCTTGGTGGTCGACTTGATGTGCCACTCGAGCAGCGGCACGCCGAGCGAGCGCGCGACCTCGACGGCGAGCATCGTCTTGCCGGTGCCCGGCTCGCCCTTCACGAGCAGCGGCCGTTGCAGCGTGATCGCGGCATTGACCGCGAGCGTCAGGTCCTCGGTCGAGACGTACGAGGCGGAGCCGTTGAAGCGCATGGAGGCTGGTTCGCTCTTTTTCGGGGGAAAATTGCATTTTATCAGCCGCTTTCGCTAGAATTCGGCAGCTTTTCCCGCCACTACCACCAGAAGAAAGCCGCATGCTCAAGCGCTCTTTCGTCGCAGCAGCCTTGCTCGCCGCGTCCACCGCGCCGGCCCTCGCGCAGCACCACGACCAGCACGCCGGCTCCGGCGAGGTCGAGCGGCTGCACGCCCAGTGCATCGGCTGCCACGGCATCCCGGGCTACAAGACGGCGTTCCCGGTGGTCTATCACGTGCCCAAGATCGCCGGCCAGCAGAAGGGGTACATCGAGGCGGCGCTCAAGGAATACCGCTCGGGCGCGCGCTCGCATCCTTCCATGCGCGGCATCGCCGCCAGCCTCACCGACGCGGACATCGATAAGCTCGCGAGCTATTACTCGGGGATGGCGGCGAAATGAGACCGAACATGAAATACATAGTCGTGGCCGTGGTGCTGGTCCTGCCGTCGCTCGCGCTCGCCGGCGGCAACGCCGACGCGGGCAAGGCCAAGGCCGCGCAGGTTTGCGGCGCCTGCCACGGCCCGGACGGCGCCAAGCCTTCCGCGCCCGACCAGCCGATGCTGGCCGGCCAGTACCCGGACTACATCGTCCGGGCGCTCTCGGACTACAAGAGCGGCAAGCGCACGAACCCCATCATGAAGGGCTTCGCCGACACGCTGTCGAAGCAGGACATGGAAGACGTGGCGGCCTGGTTCTCCAGCCAGCAGTCGCCCCTGCGCACCGCCCGCTAGCCCGGGCGCAAGGCCCGGGTTTGACCTAGGTCAAGCACCGGCGAAAGGTTCCCGCAGGGCGCTTTTCCCCATTGACACCGCTCCACCGCGAGGCATAGTTGCGGTGGGGAAACTGCTTCGGGGGAAGCGCGATGGGTGGAAGGAAGGTCTTGCTGGCGGCGCTCAGCGCGCTCGCCATGCCACTGGCGGCGCTCGCCGCCCCAGCCGACGACGTCAAGGCGCTGATGGACCAGGGCAAGGCGGCGGACGCCTATGCGCTAGGTAAGCAGCATCCAGAAGAGCTCGGCAATCCGGCGTTCGACTTCTACTACGGCGTGTCGGCCATCGACGCCGGCCATGCCGGCGAGGGCGTGCTCGCGCTCGAGCGCTACGTTGCCAACTTCCCGGACAACCTGCAGGCGCGGCTGGAGCTGGCACGCGGCTACTACGTTCTCGGCGACGACGCGAGGGCGCGCGAGGAATTTGCCGTGGTTCAGAAGGCCAACCCGCCGGCCGGCGTGCAGGCGAACATCCAGCGCTTCATCGATGCCATCCGGGCGCGGGAGTCGCAATACAAGACCACGGCCGGGTTCTACGCGGAAGCGGGCATCGGCTACGACAGCAACGTGAACGGCGGACTCAACTCGCCCAACATCACGCTGCCCATCTTCGGTCCCGTGACGCTCACGACGGGCGTGAAGCTGCACGACAATTTCCTCACCTTCGCCGCGGGCGGCACGATCACGCATCCGATCGCGCCCGGCGTAGCGCTCTTCGGCACCGCGAGCGCCGATGCCAAGGCCAACAACCAGCAGACCGCCTTCGACCAGAGCAACGTCAATCTGGCGGGCGGTGCCAGCTTCATCCAGGACAAGAATCTCTGGCGCGTTACCGGCTCCTATAGCGAGCTTGCGGTCGGCCATGACTGGTACCGGCAGGCGACGGGCCTCGCCGGCGAAGTGAATCACCAGCTCGACGAGCTGCAGACCGTGAGCGGCTTCGTGCAGTACGCGAAGCTCGAGTACCAGCCGCCGCAGGACGTCCGGAATGCGGATCTCTGGGCGCTCGGTGCGGGATATCGCCGCGCCTTCATCGGCAGCTG
>JBLNDP010000245.1:0-7275 GCA_050261755.1 Clostridia bacterium | reverse complement strand
CTAGCGCTTGTAGACCGGCTTGCCGGCGACGCCGCGGTTCTTGCCGCGCGAAGCGGAGCCCTTCTTCGACTTCGAGCCGAAGTTGAAGCGGTTGTCCTTCATTTCCTGCGCGCGCTCGCGCATGCGCTGCTCGGCGATGGTTTCGCGCTTGAGCGCGGCGCCGTACTTGCGTTTCATGACTGCTCCATTCCTGGTTGCTGTGTGAAAGGGTGGTGCCGGCTGACGGAATCGAACCGCCGACCAACGGTTTACAAAACCGCTGCTCTACCAGCTGAGCTAAGCCGGCCCGGGCTGGCCACGACGCGCATTATCCCCCCGAACCTTATTTGATCCGCCGCAGCGTCGGCTTGCCGCCGCCGGGCTTCGTGGGAGGTGTCGTCGCTGCGGGCAGCGCCGGCACGGGCTTCGCCGGGCCCGGCTCTGCCTCGGCGATGGCCTGCAGCCCCGGCTTCGGCGCCTCGACGTCGAAGGTCATGCCGTGGCCCGTCTCGCGCGCGTAGAGCGCATAGACGCAGCCCACCGGCACGGAGATCTGCCGGGCCACGCCGCCGAAGCGGGCCGAGAATTCGATCAGCTCGTTGCCGAGCTGCAGCTTGTGCACGGCGCTCGGGCTGATGTTGAGGGTGATCTCGCCGTTCTTCACGTACTCCGCGGGCACCTGCGTGCGCGAGTCGACCTTCACCGCGAGGTGCGGCGTATAGCCGTTGTCCACGCACCACTCGAAGAGCGCGCGCAGCAGGTACGGCTTGGTCGAGGTTTCCTTCACCCTTACTTCCTCATCACCTTCTCGGAGGGCGTGAGCGCTTCGATGAACGCGGGCCGGGAGAAGATGCGCTCGGCATACTTCATGAGCGGCGCGGCCGCCTTGCCGGGCTTGATGCCGTAGTGGTCGAGGCGCCAGAGCAGGGGTGCGATCGCGACGTCGAGCATGGTGAAGTCGTCGCCCAGCATGTGCTTGGTCTTCGTGAAGACGGGCGCCAGCTCGATCAGGCGGTCGCTCACGTGCTGGCGCGCCTTCTCCATGGGCTTCTCCTTGCCGGACTCGAGGGCCTCGATCTGCGAGAAGAGCTCCACCTCCATGTTGAACAGCATGAGGCGGGCGCGGGCGCGCATCACCGGATCCGCGGGCATCAGCTGCGGGTGCGGGAAGCGCTCGTCGATGTACTCGTTGATGATGTTCGACTCGTACAGGATGAGGTCGCGCTCCACGAGCACCGGCAGGCGGTTATACGGGTTCATCACCGCGATGTCCTCGGGCTTGTTGAAGAGATCGACGTCGATGACCTGGAAGTCCATCCCCTTCTCGTAGAGCACGAAGCGGCAGCGGTGGCTGAAGGGGCACGTCGTGCCCGAATAGAGTTGCATCATGATCGAGGGCGCCTAAAGAAGATCGCGTCCCGCCGCGCATCGGCGGGACGGCATTGCTCCGGTTGTCCTACTTCACGTCCTTCCAGAATTCGTGCTTGAGCAGCCAGGCGAAGATGAACAGCACGCCGAGGACGAACAGCGCGATGATGCCGATCGCCCGGCGCGACGTCGCCGCCGGCTCGCCGACGTAGACGAGGAAGTTCACCAGGTCGCGCACCAGCGCGTCGTACTCGACGGCGCCCATCGTGCCCTTCGAGAGCTCCTTCCAGCGATACTCCAGGCGCTCCTCCTCGGGCCCCTTCACCGCCACCGCCTCCAGGGCCCGTTCGCCCTGCAGCGCCCAGAGCGCGTGCGGCATCGCGACGTTCGGGAAGACGGCGTTGTTCCAGCCTGTCGCGGTCTTCGGATCGCGATAGAACGTGCGCAGGTAGGTGTACAGCCAGTCCGCGCCGCGCGAGCGGGCGACGAGCGAGAGGTCCGGCGGCGTGACGCCGAACCAGGCCTTGCCCTCCTTGGCCGTCATCGGGGTCTTCATGGTCTCGCCGACCTTGTCGGCGGTGAACATGAGGTTGTCGCGGATCTGCGCCTCGGAAAGGTCGAGGTCGGCCAGGCGGTTGTAGCGCATGTACTGCAGCGAATGGCAGCCCTGGCAGTAGTTCACGAAGGTGCGGGCGCCCGCCTGGAGGCTCACCAGGTCGCGCACGTCGTTCGGCGAGCGGTCGAGGCGATAGCCCTCTTCGGCCGCGTTGCCGACGAACGGAACGAAGAGAAGGGCGAGAAGAAGCGCTCTCATGACGTCACCCGCTCGGGGACCGGCTTCACTTCGTCTCGCGCCGTGTACCAGGGCATGAGAAAGAAGAACAGGAAATAAAGGACGGTGCACACGCGCCCCACCCAGGTGGCGCGGTCCTTCGTGTCCATGAAGAACGCGTCGAACCCGAACTGGCCCCAGACGGTCGTGGGCTCCGTGCCCAGGTAGCCGAGCACGAGGAAGACGACCACGAAAGCCGCGAGCGCGCCTTTGTACAGGCGGCCGCGGTAGCGGATCGACTTCACCAGCGAGCGGTCGAGCCAGGGCAGGAAGAAGAGGATGAGCACCGCGATGCCCATGGCCATGACGCCCGGGAACTGCGAGTTGAAGAGCGGCGGCACGGCGCGCAGGATGGTGTAGTACGGGGTGAAGTACCACACCGGCGCGATGTGCGGCGGCGTCTTCAGCGGGTCGGCGGGAATGAAGTTGTTGTACTCGAGGAAGTAGCCGCCCACCTCGGGTACGAAAAAGAGCACGAAGCAGAACACGGCGAGGAAGACCACCGCGCCCATGATGTCCTTCACCGTGTAGTACGGGTGGAACGGGATGCCGTCGAGCGGGTGCCCGTTCGCGTCCTTGTGCTTCTTGATCTCCACGCCGTCCGGGTTGTTCGAGCCGACGTCGTGCAGGGCCAGCAGGTGCGCGACCACGAGCCCCAGGAGCACCAGCGGGAACGCGATCACGTGGAGCGCGAAGAAGCGGTTGAGCGTCGCGTCGGAGACGACGTAGTCGCCGCGGATCCAGAGCGCGAGATCCGGGCCGATGAACGGCACGGTGCCGAAGAGGTTCACGATTACCTGCGCACCCCAGTACGACATCTGGCCCCAGGGGAGCAGGTAGCCGAAAAACGCCTCGCCCATGAGCGTGAGGTAGATGAGCACGCCGAAGATCCAGACCAGCTCGCGCGGCTGCTTGTAGGAGCCGTAGAGCAGGCCGCGGAACATGTGCAGGTACACGCAGATGAAGAACGCGGAGGCGCCGGTCGAGTGGATGTAGCGCAGGATCCAGCCGCCCGGCACGTCGCGCATGATGTACTCGACCGAGCCGAAAGCCAGCGTCGCGTCCGGCTTGTAGTTCATGGTGAGGAAGATCCCGGAGGCAATCTGGATCACCAGGACGAGCAGCGCGAGCGAGCCGAAGAAGTACCAGAAGTTGAAGTTCTTGGGCGCGTAGTACTCGGACGCGTGGATGCGCCACTGCTCGGCAGCCGTCGGCATGCGCGAGTCGAACCAGTTCCACAGAGCGTTCAGCCTGCCGGACATCGCTTAGGCTCCCTTCTTTTCTTTGTCTTCGCCGACCAGGACGGTCGACTCGGAGAGGTAGGTGTACGGCGGCACTTCCAGGTTGATCGGCGCGGGCGAGCCCTTGTAGACCCTTCCCGCGAGGTCGAACTTCGAGCCGTGGCAGGGGCAATAGAAGCCGCCGGTCCAGTCGGCGCCCATCTCCGCCTTGTCGTCGGCGGGCTTGGGCTTCGGCGAGCAGCCGAGGTGCGTGCAGACGCCCACGAGCACCATGAGGTCGGGCTTCGCGGAGCGAAACTCGTTCTTGGCGTACGCCGGCTGCTGGTCCACCTTGGAGGTCGGATCCGTCACCCTCGGGTCGGCGGCCTTGATGCCCTCCAGCATCTCCTTGGTGCGCTTCATCACCCACACGGGCTTGCCGCGCCACTCGAAGATGCCGAGCTCGCCCGGCGCGAGCTTGGAAATGTCGATTTCAACCGGAGCGCCTGCGGCCTTCGCGCGCTCGGACGGGAACATGCTCCAGACGAATGGCACCGCGGCGCCCGCTGCGGCGACGCCGCCCACCGCGGAGGTGGCGGCAATTAGCGTGCGGCGCGTCTTATTGACCTGCTCGCTCATGGGATCTTTGTTTGTTATGGACGGGATGGGATGCGCGAAGCGGGCGATTTTAGCGACCGAAGCGGGAAAAGTCCACGTTTTGCGCCGCAAGTCCCTCAAAAGACAGGATAATTCCCGAGGGTCGGCGCGACGATGCTGCACCGCCGTGTGTTAGATTCCCTGCCCTCCATGCTCCGCCTCTGGCTGATCTTCGCGCAAACCGCGACCGTCGCGGTGGCGGCGCTGTTCGTCGTATCGACCTTCCGCCCCGAATGGCTGCCCTCCCGCGGCGCGCCGGCTGCGTCGATCCTCACCACGACGAGTGCCCCGGCGTCTGCTCCGGCGAGCCCGCGCGGCGGCCCCGATTCCTATGCGAGCGCCGTGCAGCGGGCAGTTCCGTCCGTGGTGAACATCTTCACCTCGAAGGAGATCCGCACGCCGCGGCACCCGCTGCTGAACGACCCGATCTTCCGGCGCTTCTTCGGCGACCAGCCGGAGGAAGCGCAGCGAGCCTCGAGCCTCGGCTCGGGCGTGATCGTGAGCGGCTCGGGCTACATCATTACCAACAGCCACGTCGTGGAGGCGGCCGACGAGATCGAGGTGGCGCTCGCCGACGGCAAGAAGCTCCTCGCCAAGGTCGTCGGCAACGATCCGGACACCGACATCGCGGTGCTGCGCGTCGACGGCGAGAAGCTGCCGGCGATCACCTTCGGCTCGTCCGACAGCCTGCGAATCGGCGACGTGGTGCTCGCCATCGGCAATCCCTTCGGGGTGGGCCAGACCGTGACCCATGGCATCGTCTCGGCGCTGGGCCGCACGGGCCTGGGCATCAACACCTTCGAGAACTTCATCCAGACCGACGCGCCCATCAATCCCGGCAACTCCGGCGGCGCGCTCATCGACGCGAGCGGCAACCTGATCGGCATCAACACCGCGATCTTCTCCCGCTCCGGCGGCTCCATGGGCATCGGCTTCGCGATCCCCGTCTCCACCGTGAAGATGGTGCTCGAGCAGATCGTCAAGACGGGCACGGTCACGCGCGGCTGGATCGGCGTCGAGGTGCAGGAGATCAGCCCGCCCATCGCCGAGTCGTTCAAGCTCGGCAGCACGCGCGGCGCCCTCATCGCCGGCGTCCTGCGCGGCGGGCCGGCCGACAAGGCGGGCGTGAAGCCGGGCGACGTGCTGGTCGAGATCGAGGGCAAGCCCGTCGCCGACCCGACCGCCATGCTGAACCTCGTCGCCGCGCTGCCGCCGGGCGCGAGCGCGAAAGTGCGCCTCAAGCGCCAGGGATCCGACGTCGATGCGAACATCACCGTCGGCCGGCGGCCCAAGCCGCAGGCGCGCGCGGAATAGAATCGATCCGAGGTTCCAGAGTCCACGTTCAAAGGGGAGGGACACATGAGCATCGCAAGAATCCTGGCCGCTGGCGCACTGTCGTTCGCGGCCGCGTCGGCCTTCGCGCAGTCCAAGGACATCCGCATCGCCCACGTCTACGACAAGACCGGCCCCCTCGAGGCCTACGCGAAGCAGACCCAGGCCGGCCTCATGATGGGCCTTGAATACGCGACCGGCGGCAAGATGGAGGTGCTCGGCCGCAAGATCGTCGTGATCGAGAAGGACGCGCAGTTCAAGCCCGACATCGCCAAGTCGCAGCTCGCCACGGCCTACGGCGACGACAAGGCGGACCTCGCCATCGGGCCGACCTTCTCCGCTTCCGGGCTGGCGATGCTGCCGGTGGCCGAGGAGTACAAGAAAATCCTCCTGGTCGAGCCGGCCGTCGCCGACTCGATCACCGGCGACAAGTGGAACCGCTACATCTTCCGCACCGCGCGCAATTCGACGCAGGATGCGGTGGCCACCGCCGTGGCCATGCCCCAGAACGCGCAGGTCGCGATGCTCGCGCAGGACTACGCCTTCGGCCGCGACGGCGTGAAGGCGCTGAAGGAAGCGCTCGCCGCGGTGGGCAGCAAGGCGCAGATCGTCCACGAGGAATACGTCCCGCCGACGACGACGGACTTCACCGCGCCGGCGCAACGGCTCTTCGATGCCCTGAAGGACAAGCCCGGCCGCAAGATCATCGGCATCATCTGGGCGGGGCCGAATCCGGTGACGAAGATCGCCGACCTCAAGCCGGAGCGCTTTGGCATCGAGCTCGCGCCGGGCGGCAACATCCTGCCGGTGATGAAGACCTGGAAGGACCTCGCCGGCGTGGAGGGCGCGATCTACTACTACTACGCCTTCCCGAAGAACAAGACGAACGACTGGCTCGTCGCCGAGTACAAGAAGCGCTACGGCGGCACGCCGCCGGACTTCTTCGTCGCCGGCGGCATGGCCGCGGGCATCGCCGTGGTCGAGGCGGTGAAGAAGGCGGGTGGCACCGATACCGAGAAGCTGATCGCGGCGATGGAAGGCATGACGTTCGATTCGCCCAAGGGCCCGATGACCTTCCGCAAGGAAGATCATCAGGCGCTGCAGCCGATGTACCACTTCCGCATCAAGAAGAACCAGAAGGACGAGTGGGACCTGCTGGAGCTGGTGCGGGAGATCCCGGCCAAGGACATTCCCTTGCCGATCCGCAACAAGCGCTGACCGCGCGAAGGACGGCATGCACCCCGTCCTGGAGACCCGCGAGCTGACGATCCGCTTCGGCGGCCACGTCGCCGTGAACGCCGTGAGCTGCGCCTTCCTGCCGGGCACGCTCACGGCGATCGTCGGGCCGAACGGCGCCGGCAAGACGACCTACTTCAACCTCATGTCGGGGCAGCTCCCGGCGAGCGCGGGCCGCGTGCTGCTCTTCGGCGAGGACGTCACGCGCGCCCCGGCGCCGGTGCGCACCCGCAAGGGCATGGGTCGCGCGTTCCAGCTCACGAACCTCTTTCCGAGCCTCACGGTGCTCGAGAACGTCCGTCTCGCCGTGCAGGCGCGCGCCGGCCTCGGGCTGAACATGGCGTCGATGTGGAACCACCACATCGAGCTCATCGAGCAGGCGGAGCACTTCCTCGAGCGGGTCGCGCTCGGCTCGCGCCGCGACACGCCGGCCTCCGAGCTGTCGCACGGCGACCAGCGCAAGCTCGAGGTGGCGATCCTGCTGGCGCTCGAGCCGGAAGTCTTCATGTTCGACGAGCCGACCGCGGGCATGAGCGTCGACGAGGTGCCGGTGATCCTCGACCTCATCCACGAGATCAAGGCGCAGAAGGACAAGACCATCCTTCTCGTCGAGCACAAGATGGACGTGGTGCGCTCGCTCGCCGACCGGAT
>JBLNDP010000244.1:0-10831 GCA_050261755.1 Clostridia bacterium | reverse complement strand
TCCCCACCAACCGGGTCGTGGAGCTCGGCACCCGGGTGGAGATCTGATCTTTCAGCGGTAATTTTTGCCTTGCGCCCAGCGTCGGGGCGCGGAGAATAGGTCGCCATGGACGTGTTGCGGGAGCCGGTGGTCGAGAAGGACGCGGACGACCCGTTCGGCGAATACGGCACGGCGGTAACCTGCGGCGCCGCGGCCATCCTGATGCTGGCGGTCGCCGCCATCGACAAGCTGACGGGCTCGGAGCTGCGGCTGCAGATCCTCTACCTGATCCCCATCGCGATCCTGACCTGGGCGGCCGGGCGCAACTGGGGTCTCATCGCCTCGGCGGTCGCCATCGCGATGTGGGTGGCGATGTTCCGCTTCAGCCACGTGTACTCGACCAATTTCTACTTCTACTGGGACGCGGGCGTGTCGTTGGGCACGCTCGTCGTCTTCGTCTACCTCCTCGACCGGCTGCGCACGGTGCTGCGCACATCGGAGGAACGCGTCGCGAAGCTCGAGGCCGAGCTCGAGGCAGCGCGGCGACCGCGCTAGCCTAGTCCTTGTCTTCCGCCGGTTTCTCCGGCTCGCCCAGGTCCATGTCGTCGTCCGGGACCTGGATCTCCACGCCGCTCGCCGCCGGATCGACCGGCTTGTCCAGCGCCACGGTCACCAGCTGCGGGAAGGCGATGACGATGCCGACCATGATCAGCTGCAGCACGACCCACGGGATCGCGCCCCAGTAGATCTGCGAGCTCTTCACTTCCTTCGGCGCGATGCCGCGCAGGTAGAAGAGGGCGAAGCCGAAAGGCGGGTGCATGAACGAGGTCTGCATGTTCACGCACAGGAGCACGCCGAACCAGATGAGGTCGATGCCGAGCTTGTTCGCGACGGGGGCGAGCAGCGGGATGATGATGAAGGCGATCTCGAAGAAGTCGAGGAAGAACGCGAGGAAGAAGACGAAGAAGTTCACGAAGACCAGGAAGCCGACGACGCCGCCCGGCAGGCGGGAGAGCAGGTGCTCGATCCAGGTGTCCCCGTCGACGCCGCGGAAGACCAGCGTGAAGATGGTCGAGCCGATGAGGATGAAGATCACCATCGCCGTGATCCGCATGGTCGACTGCGACGCCTGCCAGATCAGGCTGCGCAGCTCGCGGATCGCCACCGCCTCCCAGAGCACCACGGCGAGCATGATGTACGCGACGACGAATACGGGCGCGCGGATCGCATCGAAGACCTTGTCGGCGTTCGCCGCCAGCGTGGGCGCGAGCTCGTCGGCCTGCGCGACCCCCGCGGCCACGCAGACGAGGCCGACCGCGGCGAGCGCGATCTTCGAGGCGATGCGGCCGCGGCGCGAGAACTCCGGGCGGTGCAGGATGGCGAGGACGATGGCGCCGACCATCCCCATCGCGCCGCCTTCCGTCGGGGTCGCGAGGCCGATGAAGATCGTGCCGAGGACCAGGAAGATCAGCACGATCGAGGGGACGATGCCCCAGAGGCACTTCTTGACGAGCGGCCAGCCATGCAGCGTGCGGGCCGATTTCGGGATGCCGGGCACCCATTCGGGCTTGAAGATGCTGACACCGAGGACGTAGACCGAGAAGAGCGCCACCTGCACCACGCTCGGGCCCCAGGCGCCCGCGTACATGTCGCCGACCGAGCGGCCCAGCTGGTCGGCGAGCACCACGAGCACGAGGGAAGGGGGAATCAACTGCGTGATCGTCCCGGAGGCGGCGATGACGCCGGTGGCGAACTTCATGTCGTAGCCGTAGCGCATCATCACCGGCAGCGAGATGAGGCCCATGGCGATCACCGAGGCGGCGACGGTGCCGGTGATGGCGCCGAGGATGGCGCCGACCACGATCACGGCGTAGCCCAGGCCGCCGGGGACCGGCCCGAAGAGCTGGCCCAGGCCGTCGAGCAGGTCCTCCGCGAGCCCGCAGCGCTCCAGGATCGCGCCCATCAGCGTGAAGAACGGGATGGCCAGCAGGATGTCGTTCGAGATGATGCCGAACACGCGCTCGGGCAGGGCCTGCATGAGGGCGAAGGTGAAGAAGCCCTGCTCGATGGCGATGAAGCCGAAGAACAGGCCCACCGCGGCGAGCGAGAACGCCACCGGGTAGCCGATCAGCATGAAGAAGACCAGCCCGCCGAACATCAGCGGCGCCATGAGGTCGTGCGGGATCACGCGGGCCTCATTGCAGCGGCCGCTCGTAGTGCAGATCGGCCTTCATGTGCCCGGTCAGCATCGCGAAGCGCTTGATCAGCTCCGAGACGCCCTGAAGGGCCAGCAGGGCGAACCCGATCGGCAGGAAGATCTTGATGGGCCAGCGCAGCAGCCCGCCGGCGTTGAACGACATCTCGCCGATCGACCACGAGTTGTAGAACACGAACCAGGAGAGATAGGCGAGGATCAGCGTGGCGGGCATCATGAAGAGGATGCCGCCCACGATGTCCACGCCGATCTGCTTGCGCGTCGACAGGTTGCTGTAGACGATGTCCACGCGCACGTGCTCGTTCTTCTTCATGGTGTACGAGGCGCCCAGCAGCACGAGGACGCCGAACATGTACCACTGGATCTCGAGCCAGGCGTTCGAGCTCACGCTGAAGGCATAGCGCGAGAAGGCGTTGCCGGCGCTGACCAGGCATGACAGCAGGCACATCCAGTCGGCGATGGTGCCGAGCTTCTCGTTCATCGCGTCCACGAAGCGCGAGAACGCCAGCAGTTTCTTCATTGCCCCCCTCCCGGGCGGCGAGTTTAGCGGCAGCCCCTTGCTGCCGCCTGACTCGGTTTAGAACAGGTGCACAGCGGTCGGAAAGAAGAATCCGATCACGCTGAAGACCACGCCAACGACGCCGAGCGCTCCCGCGGCCCAGACGAGCGGGGTCATGGCGGTGATGATGGAGGCCGAGGCGAGCACGATGGCGATTTGCACCACCGCCGAAGCAAGCTCGTAGTGGTGGTAGGCCGCGAAAGAGCGATCGCGCTTCTTCTCCGCTTCCTTCGCCCGCGCCGCGAGCTGGTCGCGCCCCTCGCCGGTCTCCGGCTCGTTCTGGTAGCGCTGCGCCGTGTCCCGCCATTTGGAGACTTGTTTCTTGGCGTTTTCGGAAGAAGAACCCGCTTCCATCTCTTCCGCCGCGGTGCGCAGCACGGTTTGCCGGATCGTCTTCGCCTGGAAGAACGCCCAGAGGTTCGAAGCCTCGATGTTGTAGCTCAGTGCCGCGGTCTGCGCGCCCTTGCCGAGCGTCTCGGAAAAGGCGAGCACGAGCGCGAGCACCGAGATGAGCAGCGCGACGCCCTTGTTGCCGTGATGATCGACGTGGCCGTGTCCTCCAGACATGGACCCCTCCCTGATTTGGCGGCGGCTATTCTAGTCGGCGCGCCGCCCCCGCCAGCGCGGGAGCATCGAGAGGAGCACGGTGTCGCGCAGGATGAAATGGTGAAAGAGCGCCGCCGCGGCGTGCGCCCCCGCGACCCAGAGGATGGTGTCGCCCAGGTACTCGTGCACCTTCGCGAGCTGCCGGCCGAACGCGTGCGACTCGGCGACGGGCGGCGGTATGTTCCCCAGGATGCCGAGCGTCAGCGGATGCCCGGAAAGCCACGCGCCGAAGATGGCGGTGAGCGGAACGGCGAGGAGCAGGACGTAGAGCGCGCCCTGCACGGACCGGGAGGCGACCGCCATCCAGCGCGGCACCTCGAGCTCCGGCCCGGCGCCGCCCGCGGCGCGCCAAACGAGCCTGAGCAAGGTGAGGGCGAAGACGGTAAGGCCCAGGGCCTCGTGAAGGTTGCGGTCGAAATCCTTGGCGGCCGAATAGACACGGGTCTCCGAGCCGCCCGGCCCGAGGGTGAAGGCCGCGACGACCAGGAGGGCGGTCAGCCAGTGCAGGGCGATGGGAAAGGCGCCGTAGCGGGGCGGGGTCATGCCGGTCTCCGGTATTGGACCGTAATCAGGCCGAGCAAGGCCAATGCCGCCAGCGCGGCCCCCGCGTAGAAAGTGGCCGGCGCCCCGGCCGATTGCCAAAGCCAGCCGGCGAGCACGCTCGCGCCGAGAAGCGCCACGCCCGATACGAAGTTGAAGACGCCGAAGCCGGTCCCGCGCAACGGCGCCGGGGAGGCGTCCGCGACGAGCGCGGATAGAAGGCCTTGCGTCAGGCCCATGTGCAGGCCCCAGAGCACCACGCCTGCGGACAGCGCGTCAAACCCCTCGGTCCGGGCCAGCACCAGGTCAGCGGCGATCAGGGCCCCGATACCGGTCGTCAGCAACGCGAAGCGATGCCCGCGGTCGGCAGCGATGCCCGCCGGATAGGAAACGGCGGTGTAGACGACGTTCATGACGACCAGCACCCCGGGCACGAGGGCCACCGCGAGACCGACGCCTTGCGCCCGCAGCACGAGGAACGCCTCCGAAAAGCGGGCCAGCGTAAGGACCGCCCCCAGCGCCACGACCGCCCAGTAGCGCAGCGGGAAATCGCCGAGGGACGAGAGGCGCAAGCTCGCCTTCGCGCCGGAAGCGGCGTGCTCCGGCTCGCGAACGAAGAGCACGAGCACCACCACGGCCGCGATCGCGGGCACGACGGCGATCCAGAGCACGCGGCGGATGTCGTCGAGCAGCAGGAACATGAGCCCGATCGCCGCAAGCGGTCCGAGCACCGCGCCCACCGTGTCCATGGCCTGGCGCAATCCGTACGCCGCGCCGCGGCTTCCTTCGGGCGTGACGTCGGCGATGAGCGCATCGCGCGGCGCGCCGCGGATGCCCTTGCCGACGCGGTCCATGAACCGCGCGCCGAGCACGAGGGGCAACGAGGCGGCGAGGGGGAAGAGGGGCTTCGAGAGCGCCGCGAGGCCGTAGCCGAGCACGACGAGCGGCTTGCGCCGGCCGAGCCGGTCGGAGAGCGTTCCGGAGAACACCTTGACGATGGAGGCGGTCGCCTCGGCGATGCCCTCGACCACGCCGACCGCCACCATGCTGGCGCCGAGCGCGCCGGTCATGAACACCGGAAGCAGGCCGTGCACCAGCTCGGAGGAGAAGTCCATGCAGAGCGAGACGACGCCGAGGACCCAGACGGTCCGCGGCAGCGCTGGGCTAGGCCGCATCGGGCTGGCCCGCCTCGCGCGGCGGCGGGCCGCCGCCGAACTGCGCCCACGCCACGCCGGCCATGGTGACGACCGCGCCGCCGATCTTCAGCCAGGTGAACGTCTCGCCGAGGGTGAGCCACGACACGAGGCCCGCCACCGGCGGCATGAGGTACATGAAGGGCGCGCTGCGCGCGACGCCGCGCACGCTGTTCACCCACGTCCAGAGAAGCCAGCCCACGAAGGACGACACGACGAGCGCCCAGAAGAGCGCGCCGAGGATCGCCGGGCCGAAGCGCTCGGCGCGCATCTCGAGCGCGAACGGGAAGGTCGCGAGGAGCATCACGGGTGCCGCGAAGAGCAGGGTATACGAAAGGAGGATGAGGGGGCCGTAGCGGTCGGCGATCTTGCGCGAAAGCACGGTATAGGCGGAGAAGGCAGCCCCGGCCACGAGCAGCGTGAGGTCGCCCAGGCCGGCGCGCGAGAACCCCGCGGCGAACTTGTCGCTGAGGAAAAGCACGATGCCGGCGAACGCGACGAGCGTGCCGGCGATCTGCTGCCGGCGCAGCCGCTCCGCGCCGATCGCCGCCAGCATGGCGAGCGTGAAGAGCGGTTGGCACGTGAGGACGAGCGAGGAGGAGAACGCGGTCGAGAGGTTCATGCCGTAGGTCACGGCGCTGATGTGCAGCACGTGGCCGACGAACGCGCAGAGGACGAAGCGCGGCAGGTCTTCCCGCCGCGGCCAGCTCTGCGCGATCCGCCCCCGGAAGGCGACGAGCAGCAGCACGAGGCCGAGAAGCGGCAGGACGAGGAACCGGAGGAACATGAACTCGCCCACGCCCAGCACCGTCAGCGTGTACTTGATGAAGGCGAAGTTCATCCCCCAGGCGACCATGGTGCCGAGCGCCGCCGCGAAGGCCCAGTTCTGTCTCGTCACGGCGCAAGTCTAGAATAGGACCGACCATGAGAAGCGAAACGCCGCTCGCCGCGCGCGGCGCGGTGCGCGCCCTGGGCGCGTCGAAGATCCGCGAGCTGGTGAACGAGGGGCTCGGGCGCGACGACGTGCTGCCCTTCTGGGTGGGTGAGCCCGATCGCCCCTCGCCGCGCTTCGTGGTCGAGGCGGCCGAGCGCTCGCTCGAGAAGGGCGAGCTCTTCTACAGCCACAACCTCGGCATCCACAGCCTAAGGCAGGCGCTGGCCGGCTATCTTTCCTCCCTCCATGGCAAGCAGATCGGAATAGACCAAACAGCAATTACCAGCTCCGGCGTCAGCGCGCTCATGCTGGTGTCGCAGCTCCTGCTCGATCCCGGCGATCGCGTGGTGGAAGTGGTGCCGCTCTGGCCGAACCTGCAGGAGATTCCCAGGATTCTCGGGGCGCAGGTCCACACCGTTTCCCTCCGGTTCGACCCCTCCGGCTGGACGCTCGACGTCGATCGGTTGATCCAGGAACTGAGACCGGGGACGAAGGCGCTCTACCTCAATTCGCCGAACAACCCGACGGGGTGGACGATCGCGCCGGAGCAGCAGCGCGCCATCCTCGAGCATTGCCGGCGGCACGGAATCTGGATCTTTGCCGACGATGCCTACGAGCGGATCTACTTCGGGCCCGGCGGCGTCGCGCCGTCCTTCCTGGCGATCGCCGAGCCGGAAGACCGGCTCGTCAGCACGAATACCTTCTCGAAAGCCTGGTCGATGACCGGCTGGCGGCTCGGCTGGGCGCTCCTGCCCCAGGCGCTCGTCGCCGATCTCGCGAAGCTGATCGAGTACAACACCTCGTGCGCGCCGGTCTTCGTGCAGCGCGCCGCCGTGGCCGCGCTGCGTGATGGGGAGGATTTTGTAAAAAGCAGTTTGGAAAGATACAGGCGCGCCCGGGACTACCTCGTCGGCGAGCTGGGAAAGCTGCCGGGGGTGCAGGTCGCCTCGCCGGCCGGGACGATGTACCTCTTCCTCAAGGTGGAGCAGGCGGCGGACAGCCTCGCTTTCTGCAAGCGGCTCGTCCGCGAGGTGGGGCTGGGCCTCGCCCCCGGGGCCGCGTTCGGCCCCGAAGGGGAGGGTTACGTCAGGTGGTGCTTCGCCGCCGACGAGCCGAAGCTCGCCGACGGCGTTGCACGCCTACAGAGAGCTATTACGCGTTGACGACGCGCTTGGCCGGCGCGTAGGTCGCCGCCTTGTCGTTCATCTCGATCGTGCCGGAGAGCTCCGCGCCTTCCTCGACCTTGATCTTGGCGTAGCGGATCTTGCCCGACACCTTGCCGGTGGCGTGGATGACGAGCATCTTGCGCACCGTCAGCTCGCCCTCGAAGCGGCCATGGATCTCGGCGTTGTCGACGGCGATCGTGCCCTGGAACACGCCATGCTGCGTGATCTCGAGCACGCGCGAGTCGAGCGTCGCCTCGATGCGCCCCTCGACGACCAGCGTGTCGCAATCGCTGATCTCGACGCCCTTGATCTTGATCTCCGGTCCGACGACGAGCTTCGCTTCCTTGCGCTCTTCCGTGCGGCTCGGCGCCGAGGAGTAGCTGGAAGACTCGGAGGGCGCGGGGGCGGCGTTCGCCGCGGGCGCAGGCGCCGTGTTGGTGGTTTGTGTTTTGGCGAAGTTGCCTTCGTCGCGCTTGCGGAAGAACCCGTCTTTCTGTAGCACTTGGAATACCCTCTCTGTAGTGATCAATGGGACAGCGCGTAGTCATAGGCACGAGCCGTGCCAGAGAAGTTCCTGCATGAAATCAGATAGATGATGGAAAACCGCGGGCAGCGCGCGTCGGTCGCAGGCGACGCGCCGCTCTGGCGAGCGCATTAGCGCGCTGATTGGAAAGCGGATTTTTTGTCGCCGCCCCGCTACGGCGCAAAATCGCGCAGCAGCTTTCCCGCGCGCGCGCCGGTGGACGCGCCGTTCGCCGCGACGCGCTCTCCATTCACCCATACGCCATGCACGCCCAACGGCGCGGTCGTGAGGCGCGGATGACCGCCCGGCAGGTCGAACACGCGCTGCTTGGGCCCGCGGTCGACCTTGGCCGGATCGAAGAGCAGCAGGTCGGCGTGATAACCCTGCTCGAGCGCGCCGCGGTTGCGGATGCCGAAGACGGAAGCCGGCTCGCTCGTGAGCTTCTTCACGGCGTGCTCGATCTTCATGACGCCGAGCCGGCGCACCCAATGTCCCAGCAGGTGCAGGCCGAAGCCCGCGTCGTTGAAGAACGTGAGGTGCGCGCCGGCGTCCGAGAGCGAGACGAGGCTCGCCGGATGGCGCAGCATGCGCCCGACCGCCTCCTCGTCGGAGTTGAGCAGCATCGCGTTGAAGACCGTATCGAGGTCGTCGGCGAGCGCGAGGTCGAGCATTGCGTCGAGCGGCTCCCGATTTTGTCTCTTCGCAATCGCCGCTATCGACAAGCCTTCGAAAGGCTTATCGCGCGATTCGACGACCTCGACCTTGTTCCACTCCGCGTTGAACAGCCGGAAGTGCGCGGGCCGGCTCAGCTCCGCACGGATGCCCTCCCTGAACGCCCTCTCCTTGAGTTTCGCTTTGAACGCGTCGCCCTTCAGGGGCAATGCCGGTTTCCAGGACTCCAGCCCTTCCAAGACGTAGGGCGAACGCAGCGTGAAGTCCATGGAGAGCGGGCAGCACGAGACCGCGCCAAGCAGTTTTCGGCCCCTTGAATTGGCCTTCTCGATCTCATCCAGATCTTTGAAGACCGCCCCCGGGTTCGTGCTGTTGTGGAGCAGGGCGGCGATGACGACCGGGCGGCCGGAAAGCGCGGACAGCTCCTCGAGGAAGGGAATGGCGGTGTGGCCGCCCTTGGTGAGCATGAAAGTGCCGCGCCCCGCGTTGCGCAGCGCGCCGGTCAGCTCGCGGAGCTCTTGCTCGTCGGCGAGGCGCGAAGGCATGGGCTTGCCGCCTTCGCCGTTGTGCGCGGGGGAGGTGCTGGTCGAGAACCCGGCTGCGCCTGCCTGCAAAGCTTCCAGCAGGAGCGTTTTCATCTCGAGAATTTCAGCGGCCGTGGCAGCGCGCTCCGTGGCCGCCTCGCCCATCACGTAGGTCCGCAGCCCCGAGTGGCCCGCGAAGGCGGCGACGTTCGCCGCCGGCCGCACGCGCTCGAGGAAGTCGAGGTACTCCGGGATGGATTGGAACTCCCAGCGCACGCCCTGGCGCAGGACGTCGAGCGACATGCCTTCCACCTGGGTGAGGTTGCGCATGACCAGCTCGCGGTCCGCCGGCCGGCAGGGGGCGATGGTGAAGCCGCAGTTGCCGATGATCGCCGTCGTCACGCCGAGGGTAGGCGAGGGCGAGAGCAGCGGGTCCCAGGTGACTTGCGCGTCGTAGTGGGTGTGGTTGTCGATGATCCCCGGCATGAGGGCGAGGCCGCCGGCGTCGATCGTTTCGCGGCCGGCCTCGCTCACCCGGCCGACTTCGCGGATGATGCCGCCCTGCACGGCGAGGTCGCCCCGCGAGGCCTTCGAGCCTTTTCCGTCGATGAGAAGAGCGTCCCGAATGACTAGGTCATGCATCGGCTCAGTATACTTATCGCATGAAGCTCTTTGAGCTGGAAAACAATGCTGCGGTCATCACCGGCGCCGGGCGGGGCATCGGCGCCGCCACGGCCGAGCTCTTCGCGAGCGCCGGCGCCGCGGTCGCGGTGCTCGACAAGTACGAGAACTACGCGGTGCGCACCGCCGACCGCATCATCAAGTCGGGCGGCCGCGCGATCGCCGTCACCTGCGACATCACGAAGGAGGAGGAGGTCGAGGAGGTGTTCGACCAGATCCACCAGGAGCTCGGCGCGATCGACATCCTCGTGAACAACGCGGGCATGGCCATCCGCAAGCCGGCGGTGGACATCCCGCTCGCCGAGTGGGAGCAGGTGGTCGACCTCAACCTCAATGCCTTGTTCATCTGCTCGCGCGTGGCGGCGCGGCACATGCGGAAGGCGCGGTCCAATGCGCCCTCGGGCGGCGCCATCATCAACCTCGCCTCGATCATGGGGCTTTCCGGCGGCCTGTTCCCGAACGCTTCGTACCAGGCCTCGAAGGGCGGGGTGGTGAACTTGACCCGCGCCCTCGCGGTCGAGTGGGCAGCGGACCGCATCCGCGTGAACGCGGTCGCCCCGACCTTCGTCAATACCGACTTCACCGCGCAGATCTTCAACAACCCGGCGGTGCTCGAGGAAGTTGAGAAGCACACGCCGCTCGGCGTCCTCCCGGAGGTCGACGACATCGCGGCGGCGATCCTCTTCCTCGCCAGCCCCGCGGCGCGCTGCATCACCGGCGTCACGCTCCCGGTCGACAGCGGCTACCTGGCAAAGTAGGGAATATCCGCCGCCTCAAGCCGTTCTATACAGGGTGGGGGCAAGAGGGAAACTGCAGCTGAAACGACGCATAGGCCTTGGCCTTGCGGCGCTCGCGCTCGCCCTGCAGGCGTTCTGGCCGCTCATCGCGCAGGCCCGTCCCCGAAACATCACCCTCGTGCCGCTCTGCACGGTCGATGGCGTCACGCACTACGTCGAGGTGCCGGGCGGGCAGACGCCGGCCGAGGAGCGCACCGCCAAGCACGGCGATCACTGCGCCTTCTGCCTCTTCGGTTCCGACAGGGTCATTGCCGCCCCGACGCTTTTTGGCTTTTTCGCCAAAGAACCAGAAGTCAGCGCCGATTGGCCCGTTCGCGATTTTCTTCCCAAAGCGATAGAAGAACACCTCGCGCGTCCCCGCGCACCGCCGTTCTTCTCGTTCGTCCCGCAGGCCAACGACGAATCGAGGAGAACGAATGAAGAAGCTTCTATGCTGGGCGGC
>JBLNDP010000243.1:0-10277 GCA_050261755.1 Clostridia bacterium | reverse complement strand
ACGCAAACGTAGTCGACGCCGCGCTTCTTGAGCTCCCGGGTATAGGCAACCGCGTCTTCCGGCATGAAACCGCCTTCGATCCAGTCGGTGGCGTTGATGCGCACGCCGAGGCAGCGGTCCTTCGGCCACACGGCGCGCACGGCTTCCGTGACCTCGAGCGGAAACTTCATGCGGTCCTTGCCGTACTCGTCCTTGCGCTGGTTGGAGAGGGGCGAAAGGAACTGCTGGATGAGGTAGCCGTGCGCCGAATGAAGCTCGACGACATCGAAGCCTGCTCTTTTCGCGCGCATCGCTGCGGATACGAAATGGTCCACCAGCGCCTTGATCTCCGCTACGGAGAGCTCGTGCGGGACATGCCAGCCGTCGGCGAAGGGAATCGCCGAAGGGGCGACCGTCTGCCAGGGCGACTCGTCCGGGCCGAGCGGCTTGCCGCCCTGCCACGGCGGCGAGGTCGAGGCCTTGCGGCCGGCGTGGCCGATCTGCACGCCGATGGCGTTCTTCGTCAGGCGCCGGTAGTGGACGACGCGCTTCGCCATCGCCGACTCGTTCTCGTCGTTGTAGAGGCCGGTGCAGCCGTGCGTGATGCGGCCCTCGCGCGTCGCGCCGGTCGCTTCCACCACGAACAGGCCCGCGCCGGAGATCGCCATCTGCGCCACGTGGAAGTCGTGCCACTCGGTCATGGCGCCGTCGGCCGCCGAGTACTGGCACATCGGCGCGACGACGATGCGGTTGGCAAGCGTGATGCCGCCCAGCTGGATGGGCGTGAAAAGCTTAGGGAGCGACAAGTTTTATTCCTTTTTCTGAAAAAGCCTTGCGGATGGCCTGCGCAAAAGGCACGGCGCCCGGCTGGTCGCCGTGCAGGCAAATGGTGTCTGCCCTGACTTCGATCATCTTCCCGGAAAGGGCCTTGAAGCGCCCCTCTTCCACCATCGAGAGCGCCTGGGCGACGGACTTGCCGAGGTCCTCGATCATGCCGCCGGGCTTGTCGCGCGGCGCGAGCGTGCCGTCGTCGGAATACCCGCGGTCGGCGAACACCTCCTCGACCGTCCTGACGCCGTGCTTCTTCGCCATTTCGACCGACTTGCTGTTGGAGAGGCAATACAACAGGACGCCTCCGCCGAGATCCTTCACCGCGCGGGCCATCGCGTCGGAAAGCGCCTCGTCGTTGGCCGCCATGTTGTAGAGCTGCCCGTGGCACTTGATGTGGTGCAGCCGCGAGCCGGCGGCACGCGCGAAAGCATCGACGGCGCCGGCCTGGTAGACCACGAGGTCGTACATGTCCTGCGGCGTGATCTTCATGTTGCGCCGGCCGAAGCCCATGAGGTCCGGAAGCGACGGATGCGCGCCGATCGCCACGCCGTGGTCCACGGCGAGGCGCACGGTCTTCCGGATCGTGGCCGGATCGCCGCCGTGGAAGCCGCAGGCGATGTTCGCGGACGTAATGAACGGCATGACATCCGCGTCGGCGCCCATCTTCCAGGCGCCGTAGCTCTCGCCCATGTCGCAGTTGAGGTCGACGCTTTTCATCCGTGCAGCTCCCATTCGATTCCGCGCAGCAGGGCATCCAGGCGCTGCCGCGCGTCCTTGCGCAGCTCGACCGCGGTCTCGAGCGTGCAGCGCGCGAAGTGCAGCGTGCCGCCCGGCGCGAGCTGCGCGAGCCTCGGCACGTCGGCGGAAGCGATCTCGGCGATGCGCGGGTAGCCGCCGGTGGTCTGGTGGTCGGCCATCAGCGCGATCGGCACGCCGCTCGCCGGCACCTGCACCGTGCCGATGCAGATCGGCCCGGATAGTATCTCATCGCCTCGCCGCGCGAGCTCCGGGCCGGCGAGCCGGTAGCCCATGCGGTTCGATTCCGGCGCGATCTTCCACACCGTATCGAAGAAAGCGCGCTGGGAGACGGCGTCGAAGCTCTCGTAGTCGGGTCCCTCCATCGCGTGCACGAGGACCGGCTCGTGCTCGGGGAGCGTCGGCATGGGCGCCCTCCAGCTCACGCTGCCGCCTTTCCTGCGCTTCAGGCGCGCGAAGCGCTGGCGCGAGGCGATGGACGCGTGCGGATCGAGCGTCAGCACGTCGCCGCGGCGAAGCGCCCGGCCCTGGTAGCCGCCGAAGCGGCCCGGGATATAGGTGGCGCGGCTGCCGAGGGCCGGCTCGACGGCGATGCCGCCGGCGACGGCGAGGTAGGCGCGCGCGCCGCGCTGCGCGCGGCCGATGGAGACCTTGGTGCCGGCCGGGACGAGCACGGGGCGATGGCGCGGGAAGCCGCCGTGGAACTCCGCGCCGCAGAGGGCCACCAGGGCCTCCTCCGCGAAGACGAGCTCCGGGCCCAGGATGGTGATCTCGAGGACGGCCGCATCGGCGCTGTTTCCCACGAGCGCATTCGCGAGCATGAGCGAGACCGGGTCCATCGCGCCGCCCGCGACGACGCCGAGGTGCTGGAAGCCCGGCCGGCCGAGGTCCTGCACCGTCGTGAGAAGGCCGGGACGCAGAACGCTGACCGTCACGGGTTTTCCTTCAGCGATTCGAATTCTTTTCTCTCGACGGCCTTGAATCTCACTCGATCGCCGGGGCCGAAGAAGCTCGGGCGCGAGCGCGAGGCGTCGAAGAGCGTCAGGGGCGTGCGGCCAAGGACGCTCCAGCCTCCCGAGATCGCGAACGGGTAGACCACGGCCTGCCGGTTGGCGATGGCCACGGAGCCCGCCGGCACCACGGCGCGCGGCAGCGCCCGCCTCGGCACCGCCAGCCTCTCCGGCAGGCCGCCGAGGTAAGCGTGCCCGGGAGCGAAGCCGATCATCAGCACGCGGTAGCTGGCGCCACAGAAGATCCTCGCGATCTCTTCGCTCTTCAGCCTCGTCCGCTCCCCCAGCTCCTGCAAGTCGAGGGCAAACTCGGCGTCGAAGCAGACCGGCACCTCCACGTCGCGGCCGACGTCGTCGGCGGCCGGCAGCCGCTTCTTCGCGACCTCCTCGACGATCGCGCTCGCCGTCGCCACGACATCGCCCTCGAAGGCGGGATCGAAGTGCAGCGCCATCCCGCCGAGCGCCGGGACGACGTCGCGCACCTGCGGGAAGCCGCGCGTGCGCACGGCGGCGGCGAGCCGCTGCACCAGCTCGTTTACCTCCAGGTCCAGCGTGCGGGAAAACTCGATGTACGCGGCCAGGTCGCCCAGCGGCACGACCCGCAGGGGCTTTATCTTCGTGGCGCCCTCGCCGGCCGCTTCGGCAGCGCAACGCCGATCATGCTGTCCCGCGTGACGAGCGAAGCGAGCCTCGCCTCGCCCCAGCCCTCCGTGCCGGCCGGACGCATCGGCAGCACCATGTAGCGCATGTCGGCCGTCGAATCATGGACCCGGACTTGCACTTCCTTTTGTATTTTTAAACCAAATTCCTGGAGCACCTTGCGCGGCTCGCGCACCATGCGCGAGCGGTAATTGCGCGACTTGTACCAATCCGGCGGCAGGCCGAGCAGCGGCCGCGGATAGCAGGAGCAAAGCGTGCAGACGATGACGTTGTGCACCTTCGGCGTGTTCTCCACGACCACGAGGTGCATCGGCTTCACGTCGAAGCCGAGTTCCTCGCAAGCCGCGCTTCCGTTCTTCAGCAGTCTTTTCCTGAACTTTTCATCGGTCCAGGCTCGCGCGACGACGGCGGCGCCCCTTCCGGGGGTACGGCTCGCCATGTCGTCCACCTGCCGTCGCACGTCCCGCTCGGTGATGAGCCCCTTGCCGACCAGCAGCTCGCGCAGGCTCACCTCCATCAGCTGGAAATAGGTAAGAGGCCGGTATTTCCCGGTGAGCGACTGGTATTTCCCCTTCGCCTGCGTCTTCATGCGGGCTCCAGCCAGTGCTGGTAGATCTCGATCTCGACCACGTCGGAGGGCGCGCCGCGGTAGTCGGGCCAGACTTCCCTCTGCCTGAAGCGCACGCGGTAAAGCGGCTGGGCCGGAAGGCCGTCGCGCATCTGCGCCAGCTCCTCGGGATTGGGGAAGGCGCCGCACAGCCGCTCGACTTCGCCCGTATGGCCGCGGATGTAGAACGGCGTGCGAATGTGCCCGGGCGGGTACGCCTCGATCACGCGCACGCGATCGCCGGCCTTAAACCTTGCGGCGACCGCCACGGCCCTTGACCTCCGCCATTTTCTTGCCGAGCTCCTCCGACGAGACGATGCCGCGCTGGATGAGCGTCTGCGCGAGCGAAGCGATCCAGCGCTCGTAGTATCCCATCCGGTCGTAGTCCTCCGGCGGCAGCAGCTCGATGTTCTTGCGGCTCTCGTCGACCGTGAGGCCGTGCTTGCGCATCAGGATGACGAGCGCGTCGACCCGCTGCTCCCAGTCGGCATAGGAATGCTCGCTGCGCTTCACCTTGCCGGCGGGCAGCCCGCCCATGTCGTGGTGCATGCGAGGCGGGCGCGTGCGCGCGGCTCTTGCGGTCATGCCACCCACTCCGAGACCGGCGCCTTCGCCTCGTGCAGCGGCTGGCAAACGATGTCTACAAGCGTAGGTTCTGAGCTTGCCAATGCCTCTTTCAGCACAGACCGCAACTTGGCCGGGTCATTGACTTTGAAACTGCGAAGACCAAACGCCTCCGCAACCCTTGCGTGGTCGGTGACGCCGAAGTCCACGGAGAAGTAGCGCTGCTGGAAGCCGGATTTCTGCCCGGCCTTGATCCAGCCGTAGACGGCGTTGGAGATCACGACGAAGGTGATCGGCAGCTTGAGGCGCACCGCGGTCTCGAGCTCGCCGGCGCACATGCCGAAGCTGCCGTCGCCCATGACCGCGACGGTCTTCACCGACGGGCGGCCGATGTGCGCGCCGATGGACGCGGCGAGCGAATAGCCGAGCGCGCCATGGGCGCGGTTGGAAAAATAGCGCCGGCCCGTCCCGCGCACGACGTGATAGGCGGAGAAATAGGGGCAAGGCGTCCCCGGATCCGCGACGACGATCGCGTCGGCGTCGAGCAACGAGGACAGCTCGTGCACCACGCGCTCGGGCTTGATCGGCGATTCGTTCGAAGTCGCGAGGGCGTGGAATTTTTCGAATTTCTCGCGCTTCCTCGCGTCCACCGCCGTGAGGTCCCCATCGCGCTTGTAGTTTCCCAGGGCTTCATTGAGGGCGGCCAGGCCCAGCTTCGCGTCGCCGACGATCGGCACGTCGACCTTGTAGTTCGCGCCCGGCACCGCCGGATCGACGTCGATGTGGATCACGCGCGCGGCGCCGGGAGCGGGATGGCGCCACCGCTCGGTGGTCACCGAGCCCGCGCGGCAGCCGACGAAGATCACCAGGTCCGCGGCATCGACCACCGCGCGCGTCTCCGGCGTGCCGCCGTTCGACCCCACCACGCCGACGGAGTGCGCGCAGCGCTCGTCGATCGAGCCCTTGCCGCTGACGGTCGTGGCGACCGGCGCGCCGATCTTCTCGGCCAGCTCGCAGAGCTCCGCCTCGGCGCCGGCGAGCACCACGCCACCCCCGCAGATGAATACCGGGCTTTTCGCCTTCCTGATCAACTTCGCGGCCAATTCGACGAAGAACGGATCGGGTTGGGTTCTCCTGGAAGGAAACAGACCCAAGCTCGGATCCGCCCATACATCGTTGCGCTCGACCGGGCCGTTCTGCACGTCGAACGGCAGCGCGATGTGCGCGGCGCCGGGCCGGCCGCTGGTCATCTCCTCGAAGGCCTTGCGGAACGTGCGGGGGATGTCGGCCGCGCGGTCCAGGACGGCGTTCCACTTCGTCAGCGGCTTCATGAGCGTCCGCTGGTCGAGCTCGGTCAGGGTGAACTTGCCTCGCGACGAAACCGAGACGTCGGTGTTGATCGCGAGGATGGGGATCGACGACTCGTTCGCCTCCACGAGGCCCGGGAGGATGTAGGTCGCGCCGCCGCCGGAGGGCCCTTCGCACACGCCGACCTTGCCGGTCACGCGCGCGTAGCCGTCCGCCATGTACGCGGCATGCCTTTCGTCGCGCGTCAGGACATGCCGGATGCTTTTCTGATGAAAAAAAGCGTCGTACAGGGGAAGGCTGGTGTCGCCGCAGAGGCCGAAGACCACCTCGACGCCGTGCGCCTCGAGCATTTCCACGACCGCCTCGGCGCCCGACAGCGTGGCGAGTTTTGCCGGCGTTTCGACGGGCTTGTTCATGCCGCTATATTATGGCGCATGATCCCGCGCACCCTCTTCGCCCCCGAGCACGAGACGTTCCGCGACAGCGTCCGGCGCTTCATGCAGCAGGAAGTCGTGCCGCACGACGAGCGCTGGATGGAACAGGGCTACGCCGACCGCGACGTCTGGCGCAAGGCCGGCGCCAACGGCTACCTGTGCGCGAGCATGCCGGCGGAGTACGGCGGCGCCGACGCGGACAAGCTGTACAGCATCATCGTGATGGAGGAGCAGGCGTGGGCGAACTGCTCCTCGCTCGGCTTCGGCCTGCATTCCGAGATCGTCGCGCCCTACCTCCTCCACTATGGCTCGGAAGCGCTGAAGAAGAAGTACCTGCCGAAGATGGCGAGCGGCGAGATGATTTCCGCCATTGCCATGAGCGAGCCGGGCGCCGGCTCCGATTTACAGTCCGTGAAGACGACGGCCGTGAAGAAAGGCGGCGTTTACGTTGTGAACGGATCGAAAACCTTCATTACGAACGGCTGGAACTGCGACCTGGTCATCGTCGTCGCCAAGACGGGTCCGGCGAAGGGCGCCAAGGGCACCAGCCTGATCGTCGTCGATACGTCCATGAAGGGCTTCACCAAGGGCAAGCGCCTGAAGAAGATGGGCCTCAAGGGCCAGGACACCGCGGAGCTGTTCTTCGACAACGTCGAGGTGCCGGCGGAGAACCTGCTCGGGCAGGAGAACAACGGCTTCATCTACCTCATGCAGGAGCTCCCCTGGGAGCGCCTGCAGATCGCCGTTTCCGCGGTCGCCAAGTGCGAGGCGGCGATCGAGTGGACCAAGGCCTACGTCAACGAGCGCAAGGCTTTCGGCAAGCCCGTGTCCAGCTTCCAGAACACGCGCTTCAAGCTCGCCGAGCTTGCCACCGAGACGCAGGTCGGCCGGGTGTTCGTCGATCGCTGCATTGAATTGCTTTTGAGCAAGTCTTTGACCCCTGAAATCGCCGCAATGGCCAAGCTCTGGACAACCGACCTCGAGGGCCGCGTGGTCGACGACTGCCTGCAGCTGCACGGCGGCTACGGGTTCATGATGGAATTTCCGATCGCCAGGGCCTACGTCGATGCGCGCGTGCAGCGCATCTACGGCGGCACGAACGAGATCATGAAGGAAGTGATCGGCCGCTCGCTGGGTCTCGGCTCTGGCAAATAGGCTTTTCTCCGTCGCCGCGCCGGGGGAGCTGGTCCTCGACCACGTCGGGCATTTCGTCCCCGACCTGGAAGCGGCCGGCGATCTCCTCTCGAAGCTCGGCTTCTTCTCCACGCCGGTCTCGCACCACCAGGCGAACGGCCAGCCCGCCGGCTCGGCCAACCGCTGCGTGATGCTGCGCGAAGGCTATCTCGAGATCCTGGCGCCTACGCTGGACACGCCGAACGCCGCGCGCGTGCGCGGCTGGATGAGACGCTATCCGGGGGTTCATCTCGTGAGCTGGGGCACGCCGGCGGCGGCCGAGGACCATGTCCGCCTGGCGGCGCACGGATTCACGCCGGATTCCCTGGTCGAGCTGCGCAGGAAGACGAACGAAGGCGAAGTCGGGTTCCGCGTCCTTTATGTCCCGCCGGAGAAGATGCCGGAGTGCCGGGCGCAGTACTGCCAGCACCTCACCCCCGAGATCACGTGGCACGACTTCGCCACTCGGCACACGAACGGCGTCATCGGCCTCACCGCCGTCTACATCGTCGCCGAGGATCCCGAGGAAACCGCCGCGCGCTGGGCCGAGTTCTCCGGCTTGCTCCCGGTCTCGGAGAAGAACGAGGTTGTCCTCACGGCGTCCCGCGGAACCATCCATATCGCGACCGGGAAAGCTCTCGCCACCTTCCTGGATCACGTGCCGCCGGCGCCGGGCATCGCCGCGATTGGCCTGCGCTTTTCCGATCCCGCGAAGTTCTCGGCCCTATGCCAGAAGAACGGCCTGGAAGTCCGGAAAACCCGGCGCGGCCGTTGCGTTTCGCTTCCTCCCGCCTTGGGCGGCAACTGGCTCTTCTAGAATCTGCCGCATGGCCGACCTCTGCACGCTGAGCGCCACCGAGCTGCTCGAGCACTATCGCCAGCATTCCCTCTCGCCGGTCGAAGTGGCCAAGGCCATCCGCGCGCGCATGGAGTTGCTCAACCCGAAGCTGAACGCCTTCAACCTGGTCTCGGAAAGCATCGAAAGCGACGCAAAGGCGTCCGAGCAGAGATGGCTGCGCGGCGAGCCGAGGGGGTTGCTGGACGGCGTGCCGACCTCCATCAAGGACATCATCCTCACCAAGGGCTGGCCGACGCTGCGCGGCTCGAAGACGGTCGACCCGAAAGGCCCTTGGAACGACGATGCTCCCGCAACCGCAAGGCTGAAAGAGCACGGCGCGCTCCTCATCGGAAAGACGACGACGCCGGAGTTCGGCTGGAAGGGCGTCACCGACAGCCCGCTCACCGGCATCACCCGCAATCCCTGGAACACCGACAAGACCCCCGGCGGCTCCTCGGGCGGCGCGGCCGCGGCGGTGGCCGCGGGCCTCGGTGCCCTGGCGGTCGGCACCGATGGCGGCGGCTCCATTCGCATCCCCTGCTCCTTCACCGGAACCTTCGGCCTCAAGCCTTCCTTCGGGCGCGTGCCCGCCTGGCCGCTCTCGCCTTTCGGCACCGTGGCGCATATCGGCCCCATCACCCGCACGGTGCAGGACGCGGCGCTGATGCTCAACGTCCTTTCGCTGCCGGATGCGCGCGACTGGATGGCGCTGCCCTACGACTCGCGCGACTACCGCATGGCGCTCGAGGACGGCGTGAAGGGGCTACGCATCGCCTTCTCCCCGGACCTGGGTTATGCCAAGGTCGACGGCGAAGTCGCATCGCTGGTGAAAGCCGCCGCGAAAGTGTTCGAGGACCTCGGCGCCACCGTCGAGCAGAAGAACCCGGGCTTCGCGGACCCCGAGCTCATTTTCCGCGCGCACTGGTTCTCCGGCGCGGCGGCGCTGCTCCGCACGATTCCCAAGGAGAAGCACAAGCTCATCGATCCGGGCCTGCTCGAAGTCGCCGCACAGGGCGAGAAAGTCACGATGGAAGAGTATTTCGACGCGACCAAGAAGCGCGGCGAGCTCGCGATCCAGATGAACCTCTTCCACCGCGACTACGACCTGCTGCTCACCCCGACGCTCTCGGTCGCCGCCTTCGACGCGGGCAAGGAAGTCGCCGACACCAAGCTGCAGAACCGCTGGACCGACTGGACGCCGTTCTCCTTCCCCTTCAACCTCACGCAGCAGCCCGCCGCTTCCATCCCCTGCGGCCTCACCAAAGCGGGATTGCCGGTGGGCCTCCACATCGTCGGCCCGCGCTACGCGGACGCGCTCGTCCTCAGGGCCGCGCGCGCCTTCGAGACCGCGCGCCCCATCCAGCTTCCGAAGCTCTAGGCGAATCCGGCAAACCCGAAATCGGGGACGTGCTCCGATTCTTTATACGTCCGCTTTCGGGGCGGATTCTCCGGCGCTTCGGTGAAAGCCGATCGCCTAGGGCTTGAAGAGGTCCACGACGATCAGCACCGCTGCCTCGCTGCCTTCGTTGACCTGCCAGTGCGTCACGCCTTTCCCGGCACCGTGGACCGTGTCGCCGCGCCGGCGGTTCACGCTGCCGCCTTCCCGGTACTCGGTCAGCTCGCCCTGCACGAGGTAGGAGACGTCCGGCCGATCGTCGTGGTTATGCACGGCGAGCACGCCGCCCGGCTGGATCGTGAACTTTCGGATGCGCAGCTGGCGCCCGCTCATGTCGTTCGCCCAGGGATCGAGGTTGAGCGTTTCGACGTGCGAGATGGTGGCACCGCGCGTCTCGCGCGGAGGCGTCGGCTGCGCCCAAGCACTCGCGCAGGCGAACAGGGCGAGGACGGTAGAAATCCTGAGAAGCGAATCCATGCGACATCTCCTTCCGTGAGGATGGAGCAGCGCTTGGACGATCGTCTTTCGGGACCGGGTGCCTGCGATCGACCCGGCTAGGAGCGGCGTGCCGCTCCTACGCCAGTGAAAGTAGCTGCGGGGCGACAAGGCGTCAACGCGCCGGATGTGACAGGCGTAACGCGGTGCGTTCAGCCCGTCGGTGTCACACACCCGATCGGGGACGTGCTCCGATTATTTCTAATGTCCGCTATCGGCCAAAAGC
>JBLNDP010000242.1:0-12914 GCA_050261755.1 Clostridia bacterium | reverse complement strand
AGCTCGTGCGAGAGGTATCCCGGCATGGCGCTGATGATCTTCTGCGCCTGGAGGAACGCCGCCTCGAACGCCGGGCCCTGCCCCGCCTTCACGTGCAACGGCGCGACTTCGAGAATCATGGAAAGGATTATGCGCGGCCGGACGCAGCCGCCAGGCGTTTCGCTACAGGCGTTACTCTTGTCGCCAGGACGGTGAGCGCGTCGAGCGCCGCGTAGAAGGCACCGGCGGCAAGCGGCGGATTGGTGGTGACGAGGCCGAGCGGCTCGCGAGCCCACGCCCAGCTGCCGAGCGCGGTGCCGTAGAGCTCGAGGCCGAGCGCGAGGAGGAACGTGCTCGCGTACAAGCGCCGTTGCGCAGGCAGCAGGATCGACGTGACCGCGAGGATCGCGAAAAGGAAGACGCCGAGCGTGTCGATTCCGCTGACCGCCGCCCATAGCGAATACGCGCCGGCAATGCCGATGATCGCCACGGCTTGCGTATCTTTCATTTTTCCGGAAAGAGAAATCCCCAGCAGCAGGAGCAAGGCGTGCCCTGGCGGTATGAAGAGAGGGATGTTGCCGAGCCGGTAGGTGTAGAGGCCGAGGACGAGCGAGAGGAACATCTCGCCCGCCGTGGCGAGCACGACGCAGGCGAGGATCGTGCGGCGAAGATCGCCGCCGGCGTCGCGCATCACCCAGGCCAGGACCACCCACGTCGCCGCGCCGATGACCGCCTGGGCCGGCAGGTCGGCGCGCGTGTCGAGCGCGAGGCCTAGGACAAAGGTGGCGACGATTAGCGCGATGCGCGTCACGCGACCTTCATCTGCGCCTTCGGCTCCGGGTACGGATAGAGCATGTTAAGGGCCACGGACTGCCCGCTCGCCTGCACGATGCGCACGTGCTCCCGGCGAAGCTCCCGGGCGTGCCGGACGCCGCACGAGTGCGCGATCATGTCGATCTCGCGGTTCATGTTGTTGGCGTAGTTGGCGACGCGCAGGTACTTCTCCTCGACCACGAGGGCCCGCTGCAGTCGCTTGTTGTGCGTCGTGACGCCGGTCGGGCAGGTGTTCTGGTGGCAGCGCAGCGCCTGGATGCAGCCGAGCGAGAACATGAAGCCGCGCGCGGTATTGATGAAGTCGGCGCCGACGCAGAGCGCCCAGGCGGCGCGCGCCGACGTGACGAGCTTGCCCGAGGCGACGACCCGGATCCGGTCCCTCAGCCCGGACTCGATCAGCGAATCGACCACGCGGGGCAACGCCTCCTCGATGGACAGGCTCATGTGGTCGGCGAGCGCCTGCGGTGCCGCGCCCGAGCCGCCCTCGCCGCCGTCCACGGCGATGAAGTCCGGCGCCGATTCCAGGCCGCGGCGCGCCACGGCCTCGGTGAGCTCGTTCATGAAGCGCCATCCGCCCACCGCCGTCTTCACGCCGACGGGCCGGCCGGTGAGATCGCGGATGCGCACGACGCGGTCCAGCAGGTCGTTCATGCTGGCGATGTCGCGGTGGCGGTTCGGGCTGATGGAGTCGCGGCCTTCCGGGATGCCGCGGATGCGGGCGATCTCAGGCGTGACCTTGCGCCCGGGCAGCACGCCGCCCTTGCCGGGCTTCGCGCCCTGCGAGAGCTTGATCTCGAACGCCTTGACGCCTTTCGCGAGCTCCAGCAGCCGCTCGTCGGAGAGGTTGCCCTGCGCGTCGCGCACGCCGTACTTCGCCGTTCCGATCTGCATGATGACGTCGCAGCCGCCCTCGAGGTGGTACGGCGAGAGCCCGCCTTCGCCGGTGTCCATCCAGCAGCCGGCGACCGCCGCGCCGCGCGAGAGCGAGCGCACCGCCGGCGCCGAGATCGCGCCGAAGCTCATGCCGCTGATGTTCACGATCGAGCGCGCCTCGAACGGGTCCTTGCAGTAGCCGGCGCCGAGCAGCAGCGAAGGCGTCGGCAGGCGCTCCTCTTCCAGCACCGGGAAGGGATGGTTGACGAAGATGAGCGCGCCCGGGCCGTGCAGGTCGTACGTCGACCCGAAGCCGATCGTGCCGCCCTCGTTCTTCGCCAGGCGGTAGACCCACGCGCGCGTGGCGCGGTTGAACGGCATCTCCTCGCGGTCGCCCGAGAAGAAATACTGGCGGAAGTACTCGCCGAGCTGCTCGAAGAAGTAGCGCAGGTGCCCGACCACCGGGTAGGTGCGCAGCACGCCATGCTTCTTCTGCGTGACGTCGCTGATGAACAGAAAGGCGATCGCCGCGATCACCGCGAAGGCGACGAGCGTGCCGATCCCGTACGACAGGATCCCCATCAACATTTGTGTCCCTCCCCCTCGCTGCGGATGCCTAGGGGGATGATACTCCGCGCCGGATCTCTTCCTCGGTGGCGGCCCGCACGGAGAGGACCTTCAGGTAGAAGCGCAGCGCGATGCCGGCGAGCGGATGGTTGCCGTCGAGCACCGCCTGGCCGCCGGCGACGTCGGTGACCGTGTAAATCCTGCTCTCGCCGCCGGCTTCCTCTTCCTCGACCTCCATGCCGGCCTTCAGCCCCTCGCCGTAGCGCGCGAGGGGCTCCATGCGCAGGAGGCCCGGATCGTAGTCGCCGAAGGCCTCTTCCGGCTCCAGTTGCTGGCGCACCTCGTCGCCGGCGCGCTTGCCCTCGAGCGCGCGCTCGAGGGCCTCGAGCAGGCCGCCGTAGCCGCCGTGCAGGTACGCGACCGGCTCCGCGGGCGCGTCGATGAGCGTGCCTTGGGCGTCGTGCATCTCCACCTTGAGGGACACCACGGTGTCCCGGGCCACGGCCAGGCTCAGACCCGGACTTTCTCGCGTCCGAGCGTCTTCACCAGGTCGTAGACTTCGGCCGCGTGGCCGCGCGGATTCACGCCGTAGGCCGCGTGGCGGATCACGCCCTTCTTGTCGATGACGAAGGTCGAGCGCACGAGGCACTCGTGGCGCACGCCCTCGGTCTCCTTCTGCTGGATGACGCCGTACTGGCGGCAGACCTCGCCTTCGGGGTCCGACAGCAGGCCGATCGTCACGCCATTGCGGTCGCGGAAATCGGCGTGCGTGAGGCAGTCGTCGCGCGATACGCCGAGGATCACGCAGTCGCAGCGGCCGAACTGCTCCTCGTGGTCCGAGAAGTCGGTGGTGACCATGGTGCAGCCGGGCGTGCCGTCGCGCGGGTAGAAATACAGGACCACGTGCTTCTTGCCCTTGAAGTCCGACAGGCTCACCGCCTGCATGTCGGCGTCGGGAAGCACGAACGACGGAGCCGCTTGTCCCGGTTGCAGCATCGCGATCGATTCTATGCCAAAACATTTTTGCTTTTGCAAGCGCCGGACGCGCGTTGTCGCGGCCTTGCTACAAAATACGCGCACGATGAAGCTCGAGCTGCTCGGCGGACTGACGGCGCGCTCGTTTTTGCGGCGGCATTGGCAGAAGCGTCCGCTTTTCGTCCGCCGCGCCCTGCCCGGATTTCGCGGCGCGACAAGCCTGCGCGAGCTGCGCCGGCTCGCCGCGCGTGACGATGTCGAATCCCGCATCGCGGTACGAGCGCGGCGCGCCTTGAAATTCACGCAGGGGCCTGTTGAATACCAAAGGGTTTTCCCGGCGCGCGACTGGACGATCCTGGTGAGCGGCGTGAACCTCCATGTCGCGGCGGCCGACCGGCTGCTGCGCCGATTCGCCTTCCTGCCGCAGGCTCGCCTGGACGACGTGATGGTGAGCTACGCCGCGCCCGGCGGCGGCGTCGGCCCGCACGTCGATTCCTACGATGTTTTCCTCGTTCAAGGCGCCGGCAGGCGCAGATGGCGCGTCTGGACGCCCGGAAAGAAGTCTCATGGTGAATTCATCTGCGAAGCGGGCGACCTGCTGTATCTCCCGCCGGGATGGCCCCACGACGGCATCGCGCTGGAGCCCTGCTTCACCTACTCGGTGGGCTTCCGCGCCCCGAAGGGCCGAGAGCTCGCCGCGCGCTTCCTCGATTGGCTGCACGAGCGGGGCCTGCCGGACGCTTCGTATTCCGACCCCGGCCTCGCGCCGACTTCGCATCCCGCGGCGCTGCCGCGCGACATGGTGCGCTTCGCGAAGCGGCTCGTCGATCGCATCCGCTGGAGCGAAAAGGACGCGGCGAGCCTCCTTGGCGAATACCTGAGCGAGCCGAAGCCGCACGTCGTCTTCGCGCCGCGGCGCGCCGCCGCTCCGCTGGGACGCGCGAGCGTGCGGCTCGACGCGAAGACGCAGCTCCTCTACGCGGGCGAGCAGTTCTTCCTGAACGGCGAGCGGCTGCGCCTGCGCGGGCGCGACGCGGCGCTCGCGCGCGAGCTCGCCGACCGGCGCGCGATCGCCGGCGCGCGCCTCGCGCGATCCCGGCTGCGCGATCTCGTCTATGATTGGCGGGCCGCCGGCTACCTCCACTTCGAAAGGCCCGCTTGAGCGATACGGTTTACGAGCGATTCGACAGCCGCGCAGACTTCCAGGCGGCGGTGGACCGCCTGCTCGAGCAGCCGGGGCGCGAATTGCGCATCTTCGATCCCGACTTGTCGTCGCTGCGCCTCAACGATCCGGCGCGCGTCGAGAAGCTCGAGCGCTTCCTCGCCGCGAGCCGCACGCGGCGCGTCTACATGGCGGCGCACGACACCGAGCATTTGACGCGCCAGTGCCCGCGCATGATGACCCTGCTCGCGCGCTACGCGCATGCCATCCAGGTGAACCGCACGCACGAGGAGATCCGCAACCTCCAGGACTCCTTCCTCGTGCTCGACGCCTCGCACTATGTCCGGCGCCCGGTCGCGACGTTCTTCCGCGGCGCGTTGGGCCTGGGCGACGAGGACGACGGCCTCGCCATGCGCAGCCGCTTCCTGGAGATCTGGGCCGCGTCGTACCCGGCGGTCTCGGCCTCTACCGCCGGCCTCTAGGCGCCGTCCACCGCGCGTTCCGCCGCGCGAGACGGTCTAGCTTTCGCGCGACTTACGCGCGAATACTGCCTCGCATCGCTTAGAATTCCGCCCCGCAGCAATTACCCCACTGTGTCGTTCGAAAAGGAAAAATCCATGAACAAGCAACTGCTCGTCGCTGCCGCGGCCGCGCTCGCGCTCGCCGCCTGCAGCAAGGAAGAACCGAAGAAAGCCCCGGAAGCGCCGAAGGCCGCCGCTCCGGCCCCCGCGCCCGCCGCGCCGGCCACGCCGGCTCCGGAAGCGAAGAAGGACGAGGCGCCGAAGGCCGACGCCGCCGCTCCTTCGTCCAGCGCTCCGGCCGCCGCGCCCGCGACTGCCGCGCCGGCCACGCCCGCGCCGTCGACCGAGCCGAAGAAGGAAGAGAAGAAGTAAGCCTTTAGTCCTTCAGATCAGGTCTCGCCACCCGAAGCCTTCTTCCTGGGTGGCGAGGCCGATCCAGCCCTCCTCGCATCCCAGCGCGCGCGCAAGCGCGCCCCGCGCCAGCTCCGGCCGGTTGTTCTGCTGGGAGAGGTGCGCCGCGATCACGTGCTTCAGCTTCGAGCGGTCGAGCGCGCCGAGCAGCTTTTCCGACTGGCGGTTGTCCAGGTGGCCGAATGGCCCGGCGATGCGGCTCTTCAGCCATTTCGGATACGGCCCGCCCCACAGCATGTCCAGGTCGTAGTTGCACTCGAGCACGAGCGCGTCCAGCCCGGAGAGCACCTGCTCGACGTGCGGCGTCGGCACGCCGATGTCGGTGATGACCCCGAGGCGCTTGTCGCCGTCCGAAAGCACGTACTGCACCGGCTCTCGCGCGTCGTGCGGCACGGTGAACGGTTTTATTTCGATATCCCTTACTTGACAGGTCTCTCTGCCGTTGACGATGCGCGTCTTCACTCCGTCCAGGACTTTGCCAGTCTCCCGCAGGGCTTGGAGGGTACCGTGCGTCAGCAAAACCTCGACGTTATGGCAAGCCGCGAACGTGAACACGCAATCCGCGTGGTCGCCGTGCTCGTGCGTGACGAGGATCGCGCTGACCTGACCGGGCAGGAGGTCGAGGCGCGCGAGGCGGCGCTCGGTCTCGGTGAGGTTCAGGCCGCAGTCGATGAGGACGCGGGTGTCGCGGTGCTCCACCACCAGGCAATTGCCGCTGGAGCCGCTCCCGAGCGAAGCGAAGCGCAACGGGTTACTTCAGCTGCTCGTGCAGGAGCGCGAGGATGCGCTTGGAGGTGACCGACGAGTCGGAAGCGCCGTCCTTGTTGAGCACGGCGACCGCGCTGCCGTTCGCGTCCTCGCGCACCTGGACGCGATACTGCTCCGCCTTGACGTTGGAGTCCTTGTTGTTGGAGAAGAGCCGCGAGAGGAACCCGCGGTCGGCGCTCTTGCGCGCCATCTCCGAGTCCGGGTCGGCGTAGCGCACGAAGTACAGGCCCTTCTGCCGGTCGCGGTCCTCGACCGTGAAGCCCACGCGATCGAGCGCGAGGCCTACGCGCCGCCAGGCGCGATCGAACGGCTCGAAGAGCTTGAGCGAGTCGCCCGCCAGCTCGGCGCGCTTCTCCACCGACACCGGGTTCGCGGCGATCTGCTTCGCCTTCTCTTCCTGGGCCCCCAGGCGCACCATCAGGCGGCGCAGGAACTCCGCCTCGAGGCCGGGGTCGGGCGCGCGCGGCTGCCACACCGTCTTGATGTTGCCCATCGTCGGGTTCTTCTCGTCGGCATAGACCTCTTCCATGCCGCGATGGCTGATGTAGATCTCGGTGCTCTTGCCGTCGGCCGCCGGCTCGAGGCGCGTGCGGAACTTGTCGCGCTCGGAGGTCGAATAGAGCGAGTCGAGCGCCTTGCCGATGAAGCTGCGGATGAAGTCCTGCGGGATCTTGGCCCGGTTCTCCGCCCAGTCGGTCTCCATGACGCCGGCCTCGGGCACCTCGGTGGTGATGAGGAAGCCGTTTTCCTGCCAGAAGTCCTTCACGACGGGCCAGAGCTTCTCCGGGCGCTCCTGCACCACGAGCCACCGCTCGCTGCCGGCGCGCTCGATGCGCATGCGCTCGACCTGCGGCAAAACGTCGGTGCTGCCGGTGCGCGCCGTTTCCTTGCGCTCGGCTTCGTAGCCGGAGAGCGTGGCGCTGCCCTTGCCCGTCTCGGGCACGAGGTAGCGATTGTCCCGCGCGGGCGTGGTGAGGTCGGGCGGCACCTCGAGCGACGGCAGCTGCTGCTTGCCGGCGCTCTTGTAGTCGATCTTGCGCGTGAGGATGTTGTCGGCGTCGAAGGAGCTGCAGCCGGCGAGCGCGGCGAGCGCCGCCAGCGCGGCTAGGCCGATCCGGCTGTTCACGAAGCCCGGCCCTCGACGACGCGCAATCCGGGCAGCGCGATGCCGGCGTGGTGCAGCGCCTCGCGCACGGCCCCGTAGCTCTTTTCCGTGAGCGGCACCATCGGCAGGCGCAGGCCGTTCTCGATGAGGCCCATCTCCGCCAGGGCCCATTTCACGGGCGCCGGGCTCGTCTCGACGAAAAGCCTCTGGTGCAGCGGCAGCAGGCGGTTGTTCAGCTCGCGCGACTTCTTCACGTCGCCGACCAGCGCCGCGGCGCACATCTGGTGCATGAGCTTGGGCGCGACGTTGGCGGTCACCGAGATGACGCCGTGGCCGCCGCACAGGATGAGCGGCAGCGCCGTGACGTCCTCGCCGCT
This sequence comes from Clostridia bacterium, assembly GCA_050261755.1. Classification (GTDB taxonomy): domain Bacteria; phylum Pseudomonadota; class Gammaproteobacteria; order Burkholderiales; family SG8-39; genus SCGC-AG-212-J23. The sequence goes on along the minus strand of JBLNDP010000242.1, from coordinate 5,342 downwards.
GTAGATGGCGAAGTTGCGCGGCGCGCGGCGGATGAGGTCCGTGCCGCGCCCGAGGTTGGCGGTCGCATCCTTGATGCCGATGATGCCCGGCACCTCGGCGAGGCGCAGCACCGTGTCGTTCTCGAGGTCGGCGACCGTGCGCGCCGGCACGTTGTAAACGATCATCGGCAGGTCGACCGTCTCCGCGATCTTGCGGAAGTGGCGGTACTGGCCTTCCTGCGTCGGCTTGTTGTAGTACGGCACGACCGAGAGGCTCGCGGTGGCGCCGGCCTGCTTGGCCGACTCCGTGAGCTCGATCGCCTCGGCGGTCGAGTTGCCGCCCGTCCCGGCGATGATCGGGATGCGCCCGCGCGAGTGCTGCACGGCAATGCGGATGAGCTCCTTGTGCTCGTCGAAGTCGACGGTGGGGGACTCGCCGGTCGTGCCGACCACGACGATGCCGTCGGTGCCCTCCTCCACGTGCCAGTCGATGAGCTTGCGGAAGCGCGGCAGGTCGAGCCGGCCGTCCTCCAGCATCGGGGTGACGATCGCCACCAGGGAGCCAGTAATCATGGCGGCGATTTTACAGGTTCGCCGACTTTCGGGCGCAAATGCGCTGGGTCATCGCAGGCTTCGGACGCTCCACTTGCCCCTCCTCGAAGCCGAGGACCTCCAGGGCCGAAAACGCCTTAAGCAATTCTTGCGGCTTCAGCAGGAAATCGGGGTTGCTCGGCCGGCCGAAGCGCTCGTTGCCGGCCATGAACGTCTCGTAGATCAGCACCCCGCCGGGCCCCAGGCTTTCCACGAGATGCGGGAACAGCGGGCGATGCAGGTAATTGGTGACCACGATTGCGCCGAACTTCTGCCCTTCGAACGGCCATCGGCCCTGCTCCAGATCCGACTCGACGAAACGGATGCCCCCCAGCTCCACCGGCGTGCGGTCCGTGGCGACGACGTCGAACCCCCGATCCCTGAAGAACCGCGCATGGCGACCGCCGCCGCAGGCGACGTCGAGCACCGGTCCGGCTGTAATGGCGCTCGCCCAGCGCACGACCCAATCGGAGGGCTGATCCATAATGGAACGAGTCTAATGGCTTCCACCCCGGTCGAATTCCCCGGCTCGGGCGGCGTTCGCCTCGCCGCGCGCCTTGACCTTCCCGAAGGGCCGCCGCGCGCCTGCGCGCTCTTCGCGCACTGCTTCACCTGCTCGAAGGACAGCAAGGCGGCGGCCTTCGTCGCGCAGGCGCTCGCCCAGCGCGGCATCGGCGTGCTGCGTTTCGACTTCACGGGCCTGGGCATGAGCGGCGGCGATTTCGCCGACACGAGCTTCTCGTCCAACATCGCCGACCTCGTCGCCGCGGCGCGCTTCCTGAAGGAGAAGCACCAGGCTCCGGGACTGCTGGTCGGGCACAGCCTGGGAGGCGCCGCGGTGCTCGCGGCTGCCGGCGCCCTTCCCGAGGCACGCGCCCTCGCCACCATCGGCTCGCCGTTCGATCCGGCCCACGTCGAGCACCTGCTCAGGCACGGAAAGGACAAGGTCCTTGCCGATGGCGAAGCGGAGGTCGACATCGGTGGACGGCCTTTCCGGGTACGGCGCGAATTCTTCGAGGACCTGAGGCGACACGACCCGGCGACGAGCATCCGCGCCCTCGGCAAGGCGCTCCTCGTCCTGCATTCGCCGCAGGACGCCACGGTCGGCATCGACAACGCCGCCAGCATCTTCCAGGCTGCGCGGCATCCGAAGAGCTTCGTCTCCCTCGACGGCGCCGATCACCTGCTCACGCGCGCCGAAGACGCGCGCTACGCGGCAGACGTCATTGCTGCGTGGTCGAGCCGCTACCTGTGACGGTCCTGCGCCAGCGAACCAGCCCGACCGCGTAGGTCATGTAGTAGCCGGCGAGCAGACCGAAGACGCACAAGGTCAGCGTGCTGACCGCGAACCCCGAGAAATCGGTCGGCAGCGCGGTGCGAAAGGCGTAGATCTCGACCAGCCGGTAAAGGATCCGGCCGGCAAAGAGAAGCGACAGCACGATGCCGAGGTGCACGTTGGGCGTGTAGAAGAGGCCCTGCACCGTGGGCTCGAAGCGCGTGCGCCTGAGCCCGAAGAGGCCGAGCGGCACGCCGACCGCGAATCCTGCCGCGAGCCAGCCGAGGCGAAGCGGCTCGGCCCACGTCGCCCAGGCAAGCAGGAGCGTGATCAACGGGAAGATCGCCAGCGTGATCCACGGCCGGACTTTCGACAGGCGCTGGCGGCCGATGAGGCGCCGGACGCGCGAATACATCCGCCAGAGGAAAAGCGGCACGAGGAGGAGGAGCACTGCCGAGGGCGTTGCCATCAGGCGGTGATGCGTGCGAGCGCCGCGGCGACGGCGGCGGGATCGCCCGGGCGCACGAGGCGCTCGAGCTCCTTCCCGTCGCGCAGGAAGACCAGCGTCGGCCAGAGCTTCACGCGAAAGGAGCGGCCGAGGCGCCGCCCGCTCGCGTCATGGACCTTGATGTGGCGAACGCCGGGATGTCGGCCAAGCGCCCCCTCGATGACGGGCTGCGCGCGCCGGCAATGCCCGCACCAGGGGCTGCCGAACTCGAGGAGCGTCGGGCCCGTCAGCGCGTCGACCTCCTCGCGCTTCGGCTCCTTTTCGGCGAACTCCGCCACTATCCCGGGAGGGCCTGTTGCCTCACTCGCCGGATTCTATCCGGCGGCGACCGGCGCGATCAGGCGGAGGCGCTCCATGGCCTGCGGCAGGCGCGTGACCACCTCGTCGGCGCCCGCGTGGCGCAGCCGCTCGGCGATCGCCTCCAGGTTCGTGTTCGCGTGCCAGAGCGCGACGACGATCTTGCGGTCGGGAAGCCTGAGCCGAAGACGCTTGCAGACGTAAGCCGCGTTCGCGGCGGCGGCGGGCGGCATCGCGGACACGCAGATTGCCCGGGCGTCGCTGGCCGCCGCCTCCTCGACGATCTCGCCGGCGAGCTTCTCGTGCGCGAGGACGACGGCACGGTAGTGCTCGGGGGAGATCGCGCGGGCAAGCATCGCGCCGGCGATCGCGTCGGCATCGTCGTGCGCCGGCACGATGCACACCGGGATCGAAACCGAAGCCTGGGCCCGGTTTCCTTCCGCGGCAGCCGCGTCCCGGGCGCCGTCCCCGGTTTCGATGTCCTCGGCGATGCGAAGCAGGCCGTCGAAGACGAACCGCTCGTGCCGCTCGTCGAGGGCGGAGCGCTGCCGGTCGCGCTTGGCGAGGAGGAGCGCCGGCAGCATGACCTCGTCGTACAGCGCGACGGCGCCGTCCTGCCTCGCCGCGTGCTCTGCCAGCTCGAGCGCCTCCTCGTACTCCAGGGCGACGAGGCGCTGGTAGAGCCGCACCGGCGCCGGAAGCACCGGCTCCACGCCGAGGAGCACGTGGAAGAAGCGGAATTGCGGGATGTGCCGGCCGATCACCGCCAGGCAGACGGTCAGCGGCGTCGCCAGCAGGAGCCCGAGCGGGCCCCACAGCCAGGTCCAGAAGATGGCGGAGAAGACGATGGCGATGGGAGAGAGCCCCGTGCTTTCGCCGTAGAGCCAGGGCTCGACCATGTAGGCCGTGACGAACTCGAGCGTGGCGATGACGCCGACCGTCCAGGCGATGGTCTGCCATCCGTCGGAGATGGCGAAGGCCAGCAGGATAGGCAGCGAGGCGGCGATCGCCGCGCCGAGGTAGGGAATGAAGCGCAGGATCGTCGCCAGCAGGCCGAAGAGGAGCGCGTTCGGCAGGCCGATCAGCCAGAGCGCGGTAGCGAGCGGCACGCCGTAGCAGGCGTTCACCAGCAGCTGCATCATGAGGTAGCGGCTCACGCGCCGGCCGGCGTCCTCCATGGCCTGGGTGGTGAGGTGGATGTGCGCCTCGCCCACCACGCGGATCAGCCGGTCGCGCAGGTCGTTGCGCTGCAGGAGCATGAGCGCGGTGAGCACCACCACGGCGATGGTCGACCCGATGAGGGCGATGAGCGAGAGGCCGAGCTTGCCGATGATCTGCAGCGCGTTGGTCGGCACGGCGCTCGGCTCCGGCCCCTTCGGCGGGGGCGGGGGCGCCGCCCGGCCGCCGCCGGGACGCATCTCCTTCTCGATGTCCTTGATGGCCTCGGCCGCCTTGCCGAGGTCGCCCTTGGGCGGCGCGCGCAGCTTCTCGATCTTCGCCGTGATGTTCTCGCGATACTGCGGCAGCTTGCCGACGAGGCTCAGGGCCTGGTTGCCCGCGAACCAGGTGACGCCGGCGATGACGAGCATTGCGAGCAGCGTGACGAAGACGGTGGCAAGGCCGCGCTTCACGCCCCAGTTCTCGAGGCGCCGCACGGCGGGCGCGAGGAGGAAGCTGAAGAGGATCGCCAGCGCGAGCGGGATCAGCACCTCGCGGGCGAGATAAAGCGCCCCCACCAGCAGGCCGAGCAGGAGAAGCCCCCACCCCGGCAGGCGAAGGCGAGGCTGCGCGACCGACGGCATGCCGCACTATAGGAAGCGATCCCTCCCGGGCGGACGCGACGGCCGTCCGCCGGTCGGACTACCGGCGAGGGCTAGCGTCGCCCGTCGTACCAGGGCGCGCAGTCTTCCTTGCGGCGCAAGGCGCCCCCGCCGCTCAGGATGGTCCTGGCGACGAAGCGGAAAAGCTCGTTGCGGCGATAAAGGACGAGCTTTCGGCCGCTCGTGTGCAGCGGATGGCGGTGCAGGATGACGATGCCCTCGCCCCGCCTGCGCGCGACGACCTTCAGCTTGCGGAAGAGATCGAGCTCCTCGCTGGCGAAGAGCTCGGCGCTGAAGCCGCCTACCTCGCGGAACGCGTCGGCGCGGCAGAAGATGAAGGAGCCCGCCGCCCACTTGCCCGCGCGGCTCACGAAGTTCCAGGAGGCGATCGCCAGCCGCGCCGCGGCGTCCGCGACGTCGGGATAGGCCACGGTGGCGCCGCCGGCAAGGGTGCCGCCCGAGGCCATCGCCTCGACGGCCTCGGCCAAGAGCTCGCGCGTCGGGTACGAGTCCGCATCCACGAAGAGCAGCCATTCGCCGGTGGCCGCGGCGGCGCCGGCATTGCGGGCGCGCGAGATCTGGTTGACGGGCTCGAAGACCACCGTCGCGCCGGCGCCCCGGGCGATCTCCGCCGTGCGGTCGGTCGAGTTGTTGTCGCAGACGATGAGCTCGCTTCGCCAGCCGCGCGCTTGCACGGCGCCGAGCGCGTCGCCGATGGCGGCGAGCGACGAGGCGAGGAGCTTCTCCTCGTTGAACGCCGGCACGACGACGGAGAGGTTCACGTCACTTCGACCGGGTCGCCGACGCGCACGCTGCCCGGGCCTAGCGGCACCAGGGCGACGGCGAAGGTGGGCTTCTCCGCGGCAAAGAG
>JBLNDP010000241.1:0-4229 GCA_050261755.1 Clostridia bacterium | reverse complement strand
GGGCGGACCGAAGTCTATCCCCTGAAGGCCGGCAGAAAATAAAAAGCCCCGCATTGCGGGGCTCTTGTGGAGGCGGGAGAGCCTAGATGGCGAGCTTGGGCGTCCCGACGGCGACGGGCTTCTTCTGCGAGGCGGCGACGGCCTTGAACTCCTCGACCGCGATGGCGATGCAGACGATGGCCCAGAAGACCGGGTATTCGTAGCCGCCGGTGTTCCACGTCCAGCCGAATCCCTTCACGACCTGCAGCGCGTAGACGGCGATGCCGAGCACGGCCGCGGCGCCAAGCGCGGCGTAGCGCGTGCAGATGCCGAGGATGAGCGCGATGCCGGTGGCGGTTTCAGCCAATGCGGCGAGGTAGACCCAGAACGGCGCCGGCGTGAATCCGGCCTTGGCGAAGAAGCCGACCGTGCCGGTGTGAAGCGTGAGCGTCGAGATCGCCGCGAACTTGCCCGCGACGTGCGGGAACATGAACGCGCCGGCGATGATGCGCAGGATGTTGGCGCCCTTCGTGAGGTCGAAGTTCTCGGCCTTGATGCGGAAGTCGTCCTTCGTGAACAGCATTGCAAGCTCCTTTTGTTTGCTTTGCGATGCCGTCATCCTCCGCCGAGGGGCGCCCACCCCGTTGATGCAGGTCAAATCGATGGCTAGGACGATTCCTATTCAGCGCGGGCGCGCTTTCTCCCAGGTCACCTCCTGCTCGGCGAGGAAGCGCACGATGCGGCCGCGCTCGGCGCTCGGCAGCACGAATTCCAGCCAGCCGAGCGACGGATGGCGGAACTCGAGCAGCGTGCCGCCCGAGAAGGGATGCAGCTCGGTCGCGTAGCGCGGGTCGTGCAGCGGCTCGTGCAGGCGAGGCGGCTCTTCCGAAACGGCGGGGGTCATTTCCTCGCGGATCTGCGCGAGCACCTGGATGAGATCGCTGACGTGCTGCGCCGTCCATTCCCGCCTTCCCGGCAGCGCGAAGCGTGCGCGCGACTTGTCTTCATCCAGCCATTCCACGACGACGTTGTACATGGCGGTAAAGTACGCCTGTCCCCATCGCGCTTCAATCGCCTGTCATGGACAAGCAGTCGCCGCCGCCTGCTGCCAATCGCGCCGTCTTCGTCTGCGCCCACGGCGCGGGCGGCCACAAGGACGACGCCGCCATGCTGCGCGTCGACAGAGTTCTCTCGCCGCAGGGATTCGACGTGGTGCGCTTCAACTTTTCCTACCGGGAGAAGGGCTTGCGCCGGATCGATCCGATGCCGGTGCTGAAAAGCTTTTTCCAGGAAGTCATTCAAAGGGAAAGGCGCGAAAAGCAGCCGTTGATCATCGGCGGGCGCTCTATGGGCGGCCGGGTCGCGTCCGTGCTCGCCGCGGAAGGACTGCAATGCGACGGCCTGCTGCTCCTCGCCTATCCGCTACACCCGGCCGGCCAGCCGGAAAAGCTGCGCGATGCGCACTTGCCAGCGATCCGTTGCCCGGTGCTCTGCATCAACGGCACGCGCGATGCTTTGTGCGACAAGCCGCTGATGGAACGCGCGCTGGTGAAGCTCGGCGGCCACTGGCGCATGCACTGGATCGCCGGCGCGGATCACTCGTTCAAGGTGTTGAAGTCATCGGGCCGTACGGAAGCGGACGTCGACGCGGAGATCGGCGCCGCGGCGGGCGCCTGGCTTCAGTCCTTGGCGCGGGCTGCGCCGTAGAGCAGGGCGCCGCTGAGCGCGACGCTCAGCGCGCCGATGGTGATGCCGAGCCGGCGGCCTTCCCAGAGGCTCGCGAACCAGCGCGCGAATTCGTCGAAGAGGATCGACGCCTTGCCGCCGAACTGCTGCAGCTGGCGCGCGTACAGCTTGGAGCCGTAGATCTGGTCCAGCGCGCCGGGAGCCTGGTCGCTGGCGCCGAGGTAGATGCCCAGGCCTATGGCGAGCCCGGCCACGAGCACGAGCGCCGCGGCGATCCGCAGGCGCTCACGCATCGCGGCTCAGCGCCAGTGGCGCCAGCGGTGCCCGTAGTAACCGTAGCCGCCGCCCACGACAACCACGGGCGGGGCAACCGGGGCCGCGTACACGGGGCCGGGATAGGCAACGACCGGCTCGGCGGGAACGACGGCACAGCCCGACAGCAGGGCCACTGCCGCGGCTGCGGTGAACGCAGCCTTCTTCAACGATTTGCGTTTGTCCATGCTTCATTGGAGCGTGCGACGCGGCGCAGGGTCGTTCGATTTGGTTCGATTGTGTTACGGGATCTTTCAGTAGGGCGTTCCGTCCTTGCGGGTAAAGCGCCATTGCCCGTCGACCACGGCGGCGGTCAGGTCATCGTCGGGATAGCGTCCCTCGTCCCCCGGCGTGCGGTCGCCGACCTCCAGGTACACGACGTCCTCGCGGGTACGGTTGACCAGATGATGGCCATTCGCCTCGCCGCCCTTGAAGCCCGCCACCATGCCGGGGGAAAGCTCCGTGTCCCCCGCGTCCGTGACGAGCGTGGGCCGTCCGGAAACGATGTAGACGAACTCGTCCTGCTTCGTGTGCCAGTGACGCAGGGCCGACTCGCCGCCGGGCGCGAGGCGGGTGAGGTTGACGCCGAAGCTCTTCAGTCCGAAGACGTCGCCCAGCTGGCGCTTCTCGCGCTTCGCCATGCGGGAGAAAAAGGGCTCTGGATAATTGCTCGACTTCTTGCGCGGCGGGACGTCGCTCGCGCGCAGGGCGATCGGTCGCTTGGGCTGGTCCATTCCCCGATCTTAATCGGGGTCTGGATTTATTCGGGCAGGACGTCGCCTGCGTTTGTAACGAGAACCCGCTGGCCGATGCGTGCCGGGCGCCGCGCCACCTCGCGGACCTGGTAGCTGCCGTCGTCCATCTTGACGCGCACGAGGTACAGCGCCTTGCGTTTCGCTTTCGACGGGGCCGACGAGGCGCCGCTGGACGCGGATTCTTCCGGCGCGGCGGCCGGAAGGCGGGTGATGCTTTGTACGACGCCAAAGCCGGGCGCCTGGCCCGCCGCCGATGCGGGGACGAGGAACGCGGCGAGCAAGAGGAGCATCAGGACGCGGGACGCCATGGCGGCAAGTTTCCTGTAGCCGTGTGACAGGCATCCGGCGGCGGGGTTCGCCGGAGGGACGTATCATTCGCCGCATGGCCAGTCTCGATCCCGTCTCGCTCACCAAGTCGCTCGTCCAGTTCGACACCATCAATCCGCCCGGGCGCGAGCGCGACTGCGCCCGCTACGTAGGCGCCATGCTCCAGGACTGGGGCTTCAAGGTCGATTACCACGAGTACGACGACAAGCGCACGAGCGTCATCGCGCGGGTAGGCGGGGACGCCAGGAAGCCGCCGCTTTGCCTGACCGGCCACCTCGACGTCGTGCCGCTCGGCTCGCGCAAGTGGACGAAGGACCCGTTCGCCGGCGAGACGGACGGCGACAAGCTCTTCGGCCGCGGCACCTCCGACATGAAGGCCGGGATCGCGGGCGTGTTGCTATCCGCCAGGAACCTCGCCAAGAAGTTGAACGGCACGCCGGGCATCGTCCTCGTCCTCACCGCGGCGGAAGAGGGCGGCTGCATCGGCTCGCAGCACCTCGTCCAGACGCAGCTTCTCGGCAAGGCGGGGGCGATGGTGGTGGCGGAGCCGAGCTCCAACTATCCGTTCGTCGGCCACAAAGGCTCGCTCAAGTTCTACGCCACGTTCCGCGGCGTTTCCGCGCACGGGTCCATGCCGGAGCTCGGCGTGAACGCCATCTATAAGGCCGCGCGTGCCGTGGCTCAGCTGGAAGGTTTTGACTTTCAAAATGCGGGACATCCTGTCATGGGCAAGCCGACCATGAACGTCGGCACGTTCGCCGCCGGACAAGGCGTGAACCTGGTGCCCGATGTGGCGACGATCGGCGTCGACATCCGCACCGTTCCGAGCGTGGACCACGCTGCGCTTCTCGCCCGCCTGAAGAATCTCCTCGGCGACGCCGAGATCGACGTCTTCTCCAATATGAACGCGGTCTGGACGCAGCCCGAGGAGGAATGGGTGCAGCGCGTGTTCGAGATCGCCGGCAAGCACCTCGGCACGAAGCCGCAGCCGAAGACCGCGCCGTACAACACCGACGCGGGCAACCTGCTCAAGGCCTACCCGGGCGCGCCGACCGTCGTCCTCGGACCGGGCGAAGCCGCGCAGGCGCACCAGACCGACGAGTACGTCAACATGGACCGCATCCGCCAGTCCGTCGGCATCTACGAAGCGCTGATCCAGGACTGGTGCGG
>JBLNDP010000240.1:0-2956 GCA_050261755.1 Clostridia bacterium | reverse complement strand
CTGGGCTTGCGCGGCACCGCTCAGCAGGGCAGCGGCGGCGAGGGCACGCAGCCAGGTCCTCATCGGCCCTCGCTTTCTTGTTCCCATAGGAAGGATTGTCGCGGGCCGGCTCGAAACGAGGATCAAAGTCTGTCAGGGCGTCCTTGCGAGCCCTGCAAGCACCCGATCGACCATCACGCCGGAAAGCCCCAAATAGTTCGCAGGGTCGCAAAGCCGGGCGAGCTTCTTCCGGTCGGCGTGCTTCGTTATCTCGCCGTCCTGCGCAAGCAGCTCGAGCAGCGGCCGCTCCTGCCGGATCGCCTCGCGGCAGAGGTCGTAGACGAGGTCGTGCGCGCGCTGGCGCCCGAGGTAGGGCGCGAGGCCCATCATCACCGCTTCGGAGACGACGAGGCCGTGCGTGACGTCGAGGTTGGCGCGCATGCGCCCGGCGTCGACCTCGAGGCCGGCGAGAATGAAGTTAGCCTGGTGAAGCGCGCCCGCGGTGAGGACGAACGCCTCGGGCAGCGCGATCCATTCGATTTCCCAGGGGCCGGTCGAGCGCTCGTGGTCGGCCACCATCGCGTCGAGCAGCGCCGCGACGTGCTGCCGCACCACCGCCGCGCAGGCGTGGATGTAGAGGCACGAGATCGGGTTGCGCTTCTGCGGCATGGTGCTCGAGGAGCCGCGGCCGTGCGCGAACGGCTCGTAGACCTCCGCCACCTCGGTCTGCATGAGCAGCTTCACGTCCATGGCGATCTTGCCGAGCGTGCCGCTCACCAGGCCGAGGAAGCAGCCCACCTCGGCGATCGTGTCGCGCATCGTGTGCCACGCGATCGGCGGCTGGGCGAGGCCGAGCTCGCGCATCAAGCCATCCTGGGTCTCGAGCGCGCCTTTATCGAGCGAGGCGAGGGTGCCGGCGGCGCCGGCGAACTCGCCCATCAGCACGCGCGGCTTGAGCTGCCGCAGACGCTCGCGGTGGCGCTCCACCCCGGCGAGGATCGCCGCCACCTTGTAGCCGAAGGTGATCGGCACCGCCTGCTGCAGATTGCTGCGGCCCGCCATCGGCGTGTCGCGGTGACGTTTTGCCAGCTGAGCCAAAGAAGCGGAAAGGTTTTCGAGGTCCGCTTCGATGATGGCCAGGCCGTCCCGGATCTGCAGCACCGTGGCGGTGTCGGTAATGTCCTGCGTGGTGGCGCCCCAATGGCACCACTCGCCCAGGCCTTCGGCACAGCGCTCGACGATCTGCTGCACCACCGGCAGCACCGGGTAGCCGATGCGCGCCGTCTGCGCGGCGAGCTTCGCCATGTCGATCCGCTCGAGCCGGCAGTTGCGCACGATCTCGTCGGCGGCCTTCTGCGGGATCAGGCCGAGGCGCGCCTGCACTCGCGCGAGCGCGGCCTCAATCTCGAGGTACTTGCGCGTGCGGCTCTCGTCGGACCACACCTCCCGCATGGCTTGCGTGCCGAACAGGTTGCCGAAGACGGGCGAGTCGATGGCGCTGGCAGGCATTGCGGCTCCTCTTTGGATGACGTAAGAATAGCGGCGCCGTGGCGCTGCGCGCACTCTGGTTTGCCTTGCTGGCCGCCTGTTCGTCGATGGTCGCCGGGCCGGTGCTGGCCCAGCCGGTCGTCGTCGTGCCCCTCGAGGGGGCGATCGGCCCGGCGGCCGCGGACTTCGTGAAGCGCTCGATCGAGCATGCGGCGAAGGAGGGCGACCAGCTGGTGGTGCTGCGCATGGACACCCCGGGCGGCCTCGACACCTCGATGCGCGAGATCATCAAGGCGATCCTCGCCTCGCCGGTGCCGGTCGCGAGCTTCGTCGCGCCGAGCGGCGCGCGCGCCGCGAGCGCCGGCACCTACATCCTTTACGCCTCGCACATCGCCGCCATGGCGCCGGGCACCAACCTGGGGGCGGCCTCGCCGGTCTTCATTGGCGGCGGCGGCAGCAACGACAAGGACAAGAAAGGCGGCGAGGACACGCTGACGAAGAAGGCGACCAACGACGCGGTGGCCTACATCCGCGGCTTCGCGCAGATGCGCCACCGCAACGCGCAATGGGCCGAGAAGGCGGTGCGCGAGGCGGTGAGCCTGCCGGCGGACGAGGCGCTGAAGATGAAGGTGATCGACGTCGTCGCGCCCGACGTGCCGGCGTTGCTCAAGGCCGTCGACGGGCGCCTCGGCCTGAAGACCGCGAATGCGCCGGTCCACGAGGTCGAGCCCGACTGGCGTACGCGCTTCCTCGCCGTGATCACCAATCCGAGCATCGCCTACATCCTCGTCCTCGCCGGCGCCTATGCGCTGCTCTTCGAGTTCCTGAACCCGGGGCTCGTGCTGCCCGGCGTGGTCGGGGCGATCGCGATCCTGATCGCGCTCTATGCGCTGCATCTCCTGCCGGTGAACTACGCCGGGCTCGCGCTGATGTTCCTCGGCATCGGCTTCATGGTCGCCGAGGTGTTCCTGCCCAGCTTCGGCTCGCTCGGCATCGGCGGGCTGATCGCCTTCGTCGTCGGCTCCATCATGCTGATCGAGGACACGAGCCTCCCCGGATTCGAGATCCCTTATGCCGTGATCGGCGGCGTCGCTGCGGCGAGCGCCGCCTTCCTCTTCTTCGTCATCGGCATGCTGGCGAGGAGCCGGCGCGCCGCGGTGGTCACCGGGCGCGAGCAGATGATCGGCGCCGAGGCCGAGGCGCGCGAGGACTTCGCGCGCGAGGGCGGGGCGCGCGTGCGCGGCGAGCGCTGGAAGGTGCGCTCGGCCGGGCCGGTGCGCCGCGGCGAGCGGCTGCGCGTCAAAGCCATCGATGGCCTCATCCTGCAAGTCGTCAGCGAAGGAGAGAAATGATGTTTCCGTTCAGCTTCGGCGTCGGCGTCCTGATCGTCGTCCTGGTGGTCGCCTTCTCGGCGATCAAGGTGATGCGCGAGTACGAGCGGGCGGTGGTGTTCTTCCTCGGCCGCTTCCAGGGGGTGAAAGGCCCCGGC
>JBLNDP010000239.1:0-27582 GCA_050261755.1 Clostridia bacterium | reverse complement strand
GGTGCGGAGATTCATGGCGTCAGTCCCTCCAGGGTGAATAGCCGAAGGCGCGCTCGAAGCGCGCGCCGATCTCCTCGCGCGTCGGCGCATGGTTCTGCGCGCCGCGCTGGGCGATCTTGATGGCCCCCATGACGGCGGCGAGCCGCCCGGTCCGCGGCCAGTCCCAGCCACGGGCGATCCCATAGAGAAGTCCTGCGCGGTAAGCGTCGCCGCAGCCCGTGGGATCGACGACCTCGGTCGCCTCGGCGACCGGAATGTCGTGGCGTGCGCTTCCCTCGAGGACGATCGACCCGCGCGCCCCTTGCGTGCAGACGAGCGCCCGCACCTCGCGCGAGAGCTCCTCGAGGGAACGGCCGGTCTTTTCCTCGAGCATCTTGCCCTCGTAGTCGTTCACCGCGACGTAGTCGGCCATCCGCACGAGCTCGAGGAGCTCCTCCCCGGAGAACATCGGCAGGCCTTGGCCCGGGTCGAACACGAACGGCACTCCCAGATCGCTGCATTGGCGCGCGTGCTGCAGCATTCCGTCCTTGCCGTCGGGACCGATGATGGCAAGGCCGGCGCCGAGCTCCGCGCTGACGCGGTTCTCATGAGAACGGTTCATCGCGCCAGGATGGAAGGCGGTGATCTGGTTGTCATCGAGGTCGGTTGTGATGAAAGCCTGCGCCGTGAACTCGCCCGGCAGCCTCATCAAGCGGGCCGCGTCGATGCCGAGCGCGCGCATCCGCGCCAGGTACGGGTCGATGTCGTCGCCCACGGTCGCCATCACGACGGGCGATTCGCCGAGCAAGCGCAGGTTGTACGCGATGTTGCCCGCAGTGCCGCCGTACTCCCGCCGCATCTCCGGCGTGAGGAAGCACACGTTGAGGATGTGCAGCTGGTCGGGGAGCAGGTGATGACGGAAGCGGTCGCGGAACACCATGATGGTGTCGTAGGCGATCGAGCCGGTAACGAGGATCTTCTTCAGGGAAGCGTTCCTTTCACTGCGGATAGAAGAGATAGAGCCGATACCCGGTGGCGCGCACGCCGTCGGTGTCGAGGTTGACCCGCAGGTTCGCTTCGGCGCCGGCCGGCAGGCCTTGGGCGGCCGAGCCGGCGCGCGGCTTGTCGAGGTACTCCCGCGGCGCGAGCACGCGGCGCAGGACAGGCTGGTCCGCATCGTCGGTCAGCGTGAGCTCCAGCGACGGATAGTCCTGAGGAAAGGGCGCGCGATTGCGCAAGAGCGCGTTGAGGACGATGAGGCTCTCCGAGCGCGTGTCGGCCTGCAGGTCGGAGGAGTCGATGCTCATCAGCTCGGGGCGCCGCGGCAGCGGCACGGCACAGCCGGCGAAGCTGCATGCGGCCTGCAATGCCGGCCGGGCGGAAGGGAAGAGCACGCCGATCTCCGATCGGTAGCGATAGCCGGCCTGCAGCGCGAGCGCGGCGCCCGCGACGAAGGCGAGCATCGCCCAGGCGAGCCGGCCGGCAGGTGGCGGCGGCTCGTCGGCGAGGAACTCCGGCACGGCCATGTCTTCGTCGCGTCTCGCCGCATCCTGCGCCGGTCGCCGGGACGGGTCGAACAGCCCGAGCTGCGGCGAGGGCTCGAGGTGCAGAAGCTGCGTCCCCTCCTCGACCAGGCCGGCGACGCCGTCGAATACCGTGCCACACTTCCCGCAGCGCACTTTCCCGCCGCGTGCGGCGAGCTGGGCGCGCTGCACGCGGAACGCCGTCGCGCAGACCTGGCACCGGGTGACGAGGCCGCTCACCTTCTCCGTCCCTCGACGAGCGCCCACCCGTCGAGCGTGCGGCTCGTCTCGCAGGCGAAGAACGGCTCATAGGCTGCGGCGACCTCGGCCGCTTGCGCGGAGAGAATGCCGGAAAGGGCAATGCGCCCGCCCTTTGCCGTGTGTGCGGCGAGCAACGGCGCAAGGACGATGAGCGGCTGGGCAAGGATGTTGGCGACCACGATGTCGTACTCGGCGCGAAGCGTCTCCTCCGGCAGCGCGAGCTGCAGCCTCACTCCATTCGCCTGCGCGTTGGCGGCCGCCGTTTGCAACGCCTCCGGATCGATGTCCACGCCGTCGACACGGGCGGCGCCGAGCTTGGCGGCGGCTATGGCCAATATACCGGAGCCGCATCCGTAGTCGAGGAGGCTTTCCCCGCCGCGTATCGCGGCCTCGAGGAAGGCGAGTACGAGGCGCGTGCTGGGATGGCTGCCGGTGCCGAAGGCGAGGCCCGGATCGAGCCGCACTACCGCCGCCATGCCGGCGGGCGGCTCGTGCCACGTGGGTCCGACCCACAGGCGCTCGCCCACCTGCAGCGGCTGGAACTGCGACTGCGTGCGCCGGACCCAGTCCTCGTCGTCGACGCGCCCGAGCTGCGCGGGCGGTGCGGCCCGGCCGAGCGACGCCGCCGCGCGTGCGAGCGCGCCCGCCGCATCCGCGTCGAGGGGAAACAGGGCCTGCAGGCTGGGGTCGGCGCCGTCCAGGCCGTCGACGGAAACCGAGCAAGCGCCCGACTCGAGCAGCGCGTCGCCGAGCCCGTCGTCCCCTTCAGGGCCGAGGCGCAGCGTGAGGGCGAGCCAGGGCATTACTTCTTCTTGTGCTCGTCGGCGAGCTTCTGCTCGAGGTAGTGGATCGATACGCCGCCGCGCACGAAGCGCGTGTCATTCAGCAGGTCGCGGTGCAGCGGGATATTGGTCTGGATGCCCTCGACGACCATCTCCGAGAGGGCGATGCGCATGCGCGCGATCGCCTGCTCGCGCGAGGCCCCGTAGGCGATGACCTTGCCGACCATGGAGTCGTAGTTGGGTGGCACCGTGTATCCCTGGTAGACGTGCGAATCGACGCGCACGCCGGGCCCGCCGGGCGGGTGGTACGAGGTGATTTTCCCCGGCGAAGGCGTGAAGCGGTACGGGTCCTCCGCATTGATGCGGCATTCGAGCGCGTGCCCGCGCACCTGGAGGTCCTTCTGGCGCAGACGGAGCTTTTCCCCGGCGGCGATATGGATCTGCTCCTGCACCAGGTCGACGCCGGTGATCATCTCGGTGACCGGATGCTCGACCTGGATCCTCGTGTTCATCTCGATGAAGTAGAACTCGCCGTTCTCGTACAGGAACTCGAACGTGCCGGCGCCGCGATAGCCGATCTTGCGGCAGGCCTCCACGCAGCGCTCGCCGATCTTGTCGCGCAGCTTCACGGGCAGGTCCGGCGCCGGCGCCTCCTCCATCACCTTCTGGTGGCGCCGCTGCAGCGAGCAGTCGCGCTCGAAGAGGTAGACCGCGTTCTTCTGCCCGTCCGCCAGTACCTGGAACTCGATGTGGCGCGGATGCTCGAGGTACTTCTCGAGGTACACCACCGGGTTGCCGAAGGCGGCCTGCGCCTCGCTGCGCGTCATGTTGACCGCGTTGAGAAGGGCGGCCTCGGTGTGCACCACCCGCATGCCGCGCCCCCCTCCTCCGCCCGCCGCCTTGATGATGACCGGATAGCCGATCTTGCGCGCGATGCGCACGATCTCCTTCGGGTCCTCGGGAAGCGCGCCGTCCGACCCCGGCACCGTCGGCACGCCGGCCTTCACCATCGCCTGCTTGGCGCTCACCTTGTCGCCCATGAGGCGGATGTTCTCCGGGTGCGGGCCGATGAAGACGAATCCGGAGCGCTCCACCTTCTCGGCGAAGTCCGCGTTCTCGGACAGGAAGCCGTATCCCGGGTGGATCGCCTCCGCGTCGGTCACCTCCGCGGCGCTGATGATGGCGGGGATGTTGAGGTAGCTGGCCGATGCGGGCGCCGGGCCGATGCACACGGACTCGTCGGCGAGCTTCACGTACTTCGCCTCCGTGTCGGCCTCGGAATGGACCACCACGGTGCGGATGCCGAGCTCGCGGCAGGCGCGCTGGATGCGCAGCGCGATCTCGCCGCGGTTCGCGATCAGGATCTTCTCGAACACGGGCTCAGCCGAGAATGAACAGCGGCTGGCCGTATTCCACCGGCTGGCCGTTCTCCACCAGAATCGCCTTGATCACCCCCGTGGCGTCGGACTCGATCTCGTTCATGAGCTTCATCGCCTCGATGATGCAGACCGTCTGGCCTTCCTTCACCGACTGGCCGACTTCCACGAACGCCTTCGCGTCCGGCGACGGCGAGCGGTAGAACGTGCCGACCATCGGGGCCTTGACCACGTGCCCCTCCTGGCCGGCCGGCGGCTCGGCCGACGGTGGTGCCGGGGGTGCGCCGGCCACGGCGGGTGCGCCAGCCCTCGGAGCGGCACTCGGCGCGGGGGGCGCGGCGGCCGCGCCGAGCGGGGCGATGTCGACCGCCCCGCCCTTCACGATCTTCACCTTCTCCTCGCCCTCGGTGATCTCCAGCTCGGCGATGCCCGATTCCTGCACGAGATCAATGAGCTTCTTGAGCTTGCGTAGATCCATGGTGCTCCTTTGCGGCCGCGCGCTAGCGGGCCGGCTTCGGCGCGCGTGAGGCGCCCAGCGCGAAGTCGAGGGCGAGGTCGTAGCCGCGGCTTCCCAGGCCGCAGATCACGCCCACGGCGAGGTCGGAGAAATAAGACCGATGGCGAAAAGGCTCCCGGGCATGGACATTGGAGAGGTGCACTTCGATGAACGGGATGGCCACTGCGGCGAGCGCATCGCGCAGGGCGACGCTGGTGTGCGTATACGCGGCCGGATTGATGACGATGAAGTCGACCTTCTCCTTGCGGGCCTGCTGCACGCGGCTCACCAGCTCTCCCTCGACGTTGTGCTGGAAAGTGCGCACTTCCGCCCCGGAGCGGCGGCCCCGCTCGACCAGCCTGCGGTCGATCTGTTGCAGCGTCTCTCGGCCATAGACTGCGGGCTCCCGAGTCCCCAGCAAGTTGAGGTTGGGGCCGTGGACGATCAGCACGCGTTTTGCCGGACTTTTGGAGAGATTGGCCATTTTCGCCGCAGAAGGCGGCATTTTAGCCGACTGCCGCGGCTCGGCCCGGAGAGCGCCCTCACGGAAGGCTGAGAGGGAGAGTGGCCGATGAGTCCGAGTCGAACACGATGGGAGGCCTTGACGTCAATTTCGGCGAAGTTCAAGCATTTTGCGGACTTCTGACAGCCCGGCCCGCTCCCGCGCCCTACCCGCTTGGGTGGTCTTGAGAGCCAGCCGTTCGTCTCGCGGATCCAGCACGGATATCCGAAGCGGCACCCCATCCCAGGTAAGTGAGAACACACTTACGGGGCGCGCGCGCTCTCCGGAAAAGCGTCGCCCCTCGCTGGTCGTAAACGGCAGGTTGCGATCGACGAGGAAGATCTCGAGCTCCTTCGCGCTTTCGGGGAAAAGCTCGAGCTCTATCTGGGCGTAGGGACCCGCCAGCCCGCTGAGCACTGGACCGGTAAGGTAGGGCCGGAACTGCTCGAAGGCGGTCATCGCCTCGAGCGCCACCGCGCGTAGCTCCGCTATACGCTCGGGATGCTCTTCGGCCTGGTAAAGGGCCCGATAGGCCGCGAGCTCCGCCTCGATTTCGTCGTTCGCCGGCAAGCCTTCGCGCTCGTCGGCTCCAAGCTGGCGCGCCGCTTTGCGCTTGGCGAGCGCGAAATCGTCGATGCCGTCTTCGGCCATGAGGCGCGCCGCGGCCGCCGCGATGCGCGCCCGCACTCCGGTACTCCGATTGCTCCTGCGTGCCATGGGCGCCGGCCGATCATAGCGTAGGCCTCGCATAAAATCGGCCCCCTTCCATGCGTGGCCATATCCACATCCTCGGAATCTGCGGCACCTTCATGGGCGGGATCGCCGCCATCGCCCAGGCGGCGGGATATCGCGTCACCGGCTGCGACGCGAACGTCTATCCGCCGATGAGCGAGCAGCTCGAGAAGCTCGGCATCGGCCTCACGGAGGGCTTTGGCGAGGAGCAGCTGGATCTCAAGCCGGAGCTCTGGGTGATCGGTAACGTCGTGACGCGGGGAAACCCGCTGATGGAGGCGATCCTCGATCGCGGAGAGCGATATGTCTCCGGACCGCAGTGGCTGGCAGACAACGTCCTCGCCGGCCGGCACGTCCTCGCCGTGGCGGGCACGCATGGCAAGACCACGACCGCCGCGATGCTCGCCTGGATCCTTGAAACCGCCGGGAAGGACCCCGGCTTTCTGATCGGCGGCGTACCTCGAGACTTTCCGGTCTCGGCGCGCCTCACCGCTTCGCCCTACTTCGTGATTGAGGCGGACGAATACGACACCGCCTTCTTCGACAAGCGGTCCAAGTTCGTCCATTACCGCGCCCGCACCGCGATATTGAACAATCTCGAGTTCGATCATGCCGACATCTTCGATGATCTTGCAGCGATTGAGCGTCAATTTCACCATTTCGTGCGGACAATCCCCAGGACCGGTTTGATCGTCTCCAATGGGCAGGATGTCGCCTTGAAGCGAGTCCTCACATTGGGTTGTTGGTCGCCCCTCGAAACGTTCGGCGAGGAGAGCGGATGGCAGGCGGGGCCGCCCGCCGAAGACGGCAGTTTCGAAGTGGCGTGGCGGGGAGTCAGGGCAGGGCGCGTGACCTGGACTCTGTTGGGCGAACACAATCGGTTGAACGCGCTTGCCGCCGTGGCCGCCGCCAGGGCAGCCGGGGTGCAGCCCTCGGATGCGGTCGCCGCGTTGTCACGCTTCGGCGGAGTGCGCCGCCGCATGGAGGTTCGCGGAGAGGAGGGCGGGGTCACGGTATACGACGACTTCGCCCATCATCCGACGGCCATCCGCACCACTCTCGAGGGCCTGCGCCGCAAAGTGGGCTCTTCTTCGCGGATCATCGCCGTGCTGGAACCTCGCTCCAACACGATGAAGCGGGGCGTCCTCAAGGACGCGCTTCCTGCGAGCCTGCATGAGGCCACCCGGGTATTCGTGTACACGTCCGGCCTCGGCTGGGACGCGCGAGCGGTCTTCGCGCCACTCGGAGCCAAGGCGACCTGCGTCGGGGACCTTCCGGCGCTGGTGGACGCCATCACCGGGGACGTGCATCCCGGCGATCATGTCCTCGTCATGTCGAACGGGGGCTTTGGCGGCCTGCACGGCAAGCTCCTGGCCGCGCTCGCGCGCAAAAGGAGCGCATGACGTCCCCGGTCATCGTCTACCTGCACGGCTTCAATTCCTCGCCCCAGTCCCACAAAGCCCAGTTGCTGGGCCGATACCTCGCCAGGAATGGCTTGAGCGGACAGTACGTATGTCCAGCGCTGCCGCCGCTCGCGAGCGACGCCGTGCGCGAGATCGAGCGTTCCCTTGAGTCGACGGTGGGCCAGCCGATCTGCTTCATCGGTTCCTCGCTCGGGGGGTTCTATGCGACGCACTTCGCGGAAAGGCGAAAGGCGAAGGCCGTCCTCATCAACCCGGCCATTGACCCGCATGTCGGCTTGCGCACCTACCTCGGCCCGCAAAAGAACCTTCATACGGGCGTCCCTTACGACCTGACCGAGGGACACTTGGGTCAGTGGGCTCAGCTTTATGTTTCCGCGATCACGCCGGAGCGCTACCTCCTGCTCGTGGAGACCGGGGACGAGGTCCTGGACTATCGCCGCGCGCTGCAGCGCTACGCTGGTGCCGAACAGGTCGTCATACCGGGGGGCGACCATAGCCTGCAAAGCTTCCCGGCCCTCCTGCCGCGCATTTTGCGCTTCGCCGGCCTGGCGGGCTGAGCGGCAGGCATGCACGTCCTGTACGAAGAAGAAGGCGAGCTGAAGGTCGGCACGGTGCTCTCGCAGGCGCCGGCGAGCCTGCAGGTGGAAAGTCCGCACGGGCGTCGCAGCAAGGTGAAGGCAGCCGCCGTGCTCCTCGAATTCGAGCAGCCGGGCGCCGCGCAGCTCCTCGCCGAGGCGCAGAGTTTCGCCGCCGCGCTGGATGCCGATTTCCTGTGGCAGTGCTGCGGGGCAGGGGAGTTCGCCTTCCGTGACCTCGCCCGCGAATACGTCGGCCGGGAACCTGGCCCGGTCGAGGCAGCCGGCGTGCTCTTCAAGCTGCACGCGGCGCCCGTCTATTTCTATCGCCGGGGTCGAGGGCGCTTCCAGGCGGCGCCGGCCGAAACCCTGAAGCTCGCCCTTGCGGCGGTGGAAAAGAAGAAGCGCGTGCAGGAACAGATGGCGCAATGGACGCAGGCGCTGGAACGCTTCGAATGCCCGGCGCCGATCGCCGCGCTGCGAGAAGAATTGCTCTATGCGCCGGATCGCGCGAAGCCCGAGACCAAGGCTTTCGAGCAGGCGTGCAAGAGCACCGGCCTTGCGCCTGCCCGGCTCTTCCAGCGCTGCGGCCTTCTTCCGGACCCGCACGAGTATCACTTGCAGCGCTTCCTGCACGAGTTCTTCCCGCGCGGCACGGCGTTCCCGCCGCACGAGCTGCCCCCCGAGACGGACGACCTGCCGCTCGCGCAAGCGGTCGCCTTCAGCCTCGACGACGTCGGTACGAGCGAGATCGACGACGCGTTCTCCGTTCAGCCCCTGCCGGGAGGGAACGTGCGCATCGGCGTGCATATCGCCGCGCCGGGGCTCGGCTTCGCTCCCGGCTCGCCGCTCGACGCCATCGCACGCGATCGGCTGTCTACGGCGTACATGCCGGGCCGCAAGTTCACGATGCTGCCGGAGGATGTGATTGCCCGTTACTCGCTCGACGAGGGCGGGACGCGGCCCGTCGTGTCCCTCTATGTCGAGGCGACTCCGGACGGGGAAATTCGCGGCCGGCATTCGCGGCTCGAGCGCATCGCCGTGGCCGCGAACCTGCGGCATGCGCGCTACGACATTCTCAACGACGCTTTCGCGGCGGGCGCCGCCGCCGGCCTGCCCTACGAAGAGGATCTCCGCACGTTGTGGCGCTTCTCCGTAGGGCTCGAAGCGCGCCGCGGCAAGGCGGAGCGCGGACCCGCGCGGCTGGAATACACCTTCCACGTCGAGGAGGGCCGCGTGCGCATCGTGCCGCGCAAGCGCGGCTCGCCCCTGGACAAGCTGGTCGCGGAGCTCATGATCCTTGCCAACAGCACCTGGGGCGACCTGCTTGCCGAGCGCGACGTCGCGGCGATCTACCGCGTGCAGACCGTCGGCAAGGTACGAATGAGCGTGCATGCCGAGCCGCACGAAGGCCTCGGCGTGTCGAGCTATGCGTGGATGAGCTCGCCTTTGCGCCGCTACGTCGACCTTCTCAACCAGTGGCAGCTGGCCGCCACGCTCGGCGGGCGCAAGGCGCCGTTCGGGCGAAGCTCCGAGGGCCTGCTTTCCGCCCTGCGCGCCTTCGAGGTCACCTACGCGCGCTATGACGAGCACCAGCGCGCGATGGAGGGCTACTGGTGCCTGCGCTGGCTCGAGCAGGAGCGGGTGGAGACGGCGACCGCGGTGCTTTTGCGCGAGAACCTGGCCCGCTTCGAGAACCTGCCGCTCGTCGTGCGCGTAGCGTCGCTGCCCGCGTTGGAGCCGGGCACGCGGGTGCGCCTGGCGCTGGGGTCGCTCGATCTCCTCGAACGCTCCGTGGCTTGCACGTATCTCGAGACCCTGGGCGTCGCGAGCGTGGCCGAAGACCTCGATGGCGCCGCCGCAGCCGCGTAGAATCAGCACAAAATGCCTAGAATATGAAAGACTTGTAGGCGAGAGGTGAGATTGCACTTGACGATGGACGGGTTCGCGGACCGCATGGGGTTCACCCTCGAGCCGCGCGATCGCGCGCTCGCCACCGCGGTCCTGGCGTCGATCGTCCTGCACGCCATCCTGCTCGCGGTCCATTTCAAGTTCCCGGAAGCGCTGCGCTGGCAATCGGCCAATGCGCCCCTCGAGGTGGTCCTGGTCAACGCCAAGACGAAAGAGCGCCCGAGCAAGGCGAGCGTGCTGGCGCAGGCGAATCTGGACCGCGGCGGCAACGTCGACGAGGACCGCCGCGCGAAGAGCCCGCTGCCCGTGGTCGAGCCGCGCAATCCCGGCAGGGACCTCGCCCAGGCGCAGAAGCGCGTCCAGCAGCTCGAGGCGCAGCAGCGCCAGCTGCTCGCCCAGGCGCGCGAGGCGCGCAACCGCGTCGCGGCCCCTGATGCGCCGAAGGAAGCGCCGGCGGTCGACCCGGCGCACGAGCAGAGCGGGCGCGACCTCGCCGACCTCGCGCTCGCGGCCATCCGGCTGCAGGCGCAGATCGACAAGCAGATCTCGGAGTACCAAAAGCGGCCGCGGAAGAAATTCATCGGCGCCAACGCGGCCGAATACCGCTTCGCTCGGTACGAGGAAGACTGGCGCAGCAAGGTCGAGCGGGTCGGAACGCTCAATTACCCGCCGGAGGCGCGCGGCAAGCTTTATGGCAGCCTTCGTCTGACGGTAACGCTGCGCCCGGACGGCCGCGTGGAAGCAATCGAGCTCGACCGCTCCTCCGGGCTCAAGGTTCTGGACAACGCCGCCTTCAAGATCGTGCGCATGGCGACGCCCTTCGCCGCCTTCCCCCCGGACATCGCGCGCGACACGGACCTCCTCGTGATCACGCGGACTTGGTTCTTCGGCCAGGGCGACAAGATCTGGACGGAGTAGGCGTCCGCCGCTGATGCGAAAGGGAGGCGCCGTGCGCATCCTGGCCGCCTGCTGGAAGGCCTTCTCCTACGCGCTGGGCGCGCTGGTCATGACGGTATTCCTCGTGCAGGCCTGGTTCCTCGCCCACGTGCTGTACCTCAACGCCTTCAACCCCTCGAGCACCGCCTTCATGGAGCGCCGCCTGGAATCGATGCGGGCGAAGAACCCGGGCGCGCGGCTGCACTACCAGTGGGTGCCGTACGAGCGGATCTCGGTCCATCTCAAGCGCGCCGTCGTGTCGGCTGAGGACGCCAAGTTCCTCGACCACGAGGGCTTCGACTGGGAGGCGATCCAGAAGGCGATGGCGAAAAACGAGAAGCGCGGCCGCGTGGTTGCGGGCGCCTCGACGATCAGCCAGCAGCTCGCGAAGAACCTTTTTCTTTCCGGCGAACGCTCGTGGATGCGTAAGGGGCAGGAGGCCGCCATCACCTGGATGCTCGAGCACGTGATGTCGAAGCGACGCATCCTGGAGCTCTACCTCAACGTCGCCGAATGGGGCGAGGGCGTCTTCGGCGCGGAAGCGGCGGCGCGCTATCACTTCGGCCTGCCGGCCGCGGCGCTGGGACCGGAGCAGGCGGCGTTCCTCGCCGTCATTCTTCCGAGCCCGCGCCGCTACGGCGGCACGCGGCTCACGCCTTACATCGCCGGGCGGGTCGACACGATCCTCGCGCGCATGAGCGCGGCGCAGATTCCCTGAGGATTGGTACTCTCGGGCCATGGAAGACGTGCAGGCCCGGCTGGAGACCGATGAGCTGCAAAGGAGCCTGCGGGACGTCCAGGACCTCCTGAAACGGGAGGAGGGCGCGGCAGAGCTGCCGCCAGGCCGCCGCGAAGCGCTGCACGGTCTCCTCGAGCAGCTCCATCCCGCCGACATCGCCTTCATCCTCGACGCCCTGCCCCTCGACGAGCGGCTGGACGTCTGGAACGTCGTCAAGGCCGACCGCGACGGCGAGATCCTGCTCGAAGTCTCCGACGCGGTGCGCGAGTCCCTCATCGCCTCGATGGACTCGACGGAGCTCGTTGCCGCCGCGGAGACGCTCGAGGCGGACGAGATTGCCGACATCGCGCCGGACCTGCCGGCGGAAGTCATGGCGGAGGTCGTGCGGCGACTTCCTGCCGAGGAGCGCGAGCGTCTTCGCGCCGCGCTCTCCTACCCGGAAGGCTCGGTGGGATCGCTGATGGACTTCGACCACGTGGCCGTGCGCGACGACGTGACCCTCGAGGCGGCCACGCGCTACCTGCGACGCTTCGACGAGCTGCCCGACCACACCGACCAGCTCTTCGTCGTCGACCGGGAGCTCGGCCTGAAGGGCACGCTGCCGCTCGCGCGCCTCATCGTCACCGACCTCGATGTCGAGGTGAAGGGCGTCATGGTGCCGGAGAGCGTGAAGTTCTACCCGGAGGACCGCGCCGAGGACGCGGCCAACGCGTTCGAGCGCTATGACCTTGTCTCGGCCCCCGTGGTCGACGCGGCCGACCGCCTGGTCGGGCGCCTCACCGTCGATGCCGTGGTCGACTACATCCGCCGGCGAAGCGCGGAATCGCAGCTGGCCGAGGCCGGCCTCGCGCAGGAGGAAGACGTCTTCGCGCCGGTGCTGGACAGCTTCAAGAACCGCTGGTCCTGGCTCGCCGTCAACCTCGTCACGGCCTTCATCGCCTCGCGGGTCATCGGCGCCTTCGAGGAATCGATCGCGCGACTCGTGGCGCTCGCGGCGCTCATGCCGATCGTCGCCGGCATCGGCGGCAACTCGGGCAACCAGACCATCACGATGATCGTGCGCGCGCTCGCCCTGGGGCAGATCCACGGCGGCTACTGGCGGCAGCTCCTTCGCAAGGAGCTCGGCGTCGCGCTCCTGAACGGCGTCATCTGGGGCACGCTGCTGGGCGCGATCACGTACGTCCTTTACTTCAACGTTGCGCTCGCCGGCGTGATGGCGCTCGCCATGATCCTGAACCTCATGCTCGCCGCGCTGATGGGCGTGGCCATCCCGTGGCTGCGCGCGCGTTTCGGCAAGGACCCGGCCGTCGGTTCTTCCGTGCTGATCACGGCTTGCACCGATTCCGGCGGCTTCTTCATCTTCCTGGGGCTAGCCACGCTCTTCCTTGTTTGAAGGCGTAGTCGAGCACGGCGACGCGCTGGTCGAACACCTCCCCGAAGTAGCTGGCCGCGTCGGCCGGCGGCAGCTCGAGCCAGGCGTCGGCTTCGCCCCGCTCGGCGACGATGCGCATGCCCTGGCGCCGCGCGAGGCCCATCATCGTCGAGTTCTCCGTGAGGCAGTGCATGAACAGCGCCCGCACGCCCCAATTGCGCGCGCGCAGGTGCGCGCGGGCAAGGAGCGCCGCGCCAAGTCCCCGGCGCCGGTCGGCGGGAAGCACAGACACCCCGAGCTCCGCGTGGCGAAGGCCGTCGCGCGCGAGGTGCGCGACGCCGACGAGCTCGAGGTCGTCGTCGAAGACGCCGAAGGCCGTGTCGCGCTCGAAGTTGATTCGCTCGACGTAGGCGCGGATTCCGCCGTCGGGGAGCGGCACGCCGAAGCGAAGGCGCCGGTCCTCCTTCTCAAGCGCGAGGAAATGCCGACAGAGCGCCGCTGCGTCGAGGCGCCCGAGCTCCCGGATCATGATCGTTGCGTTCATGCGCATTCGACCGCAGGCATGACGCAAAGTTTGTACCGGCCGCGCTACCGCACGGTTTCAAACGCCGCGCGCGCCGCTACGGCCGTCGCTTCGATCTCGGCTGCGCCGTGCGCGGCCGAAACGAAGCCCGCCTCGTAGGCGGATGGCGCGAGATATACGCCGCGCTCAAGCATGGCATGAAAAAATCTATTGAATCGCTCGCGGTCGCACTGCATCACTTCAGCGAAGCTGCGCGGCGGTGCATCGCGGAAGTAAAGCCCGAACATGCTGCCGATCGACTGTGCGGCGAAGCTCACGGCGGCCTTCTTGGCCTCGGCGGCCAGGCGCGCGACCAGCGATGCGGTGGTGGCCTCCACCTTGGAAATGAAGCCTTCCTTCTGAATGAGCTTCAGGGTCGCGAGCCCGGCGGCCACGGCGACGGGATTGCCCGAAAGCGTGCCGGCCTGATACACGGCGCCGAGCGGTGCGAGCTTCTCCATGATGTCTCGCCGGCCCCCGACTGCGCCGACGGGCAGGCCGCCGCCGATCACCTTGCCGAGGGTGGTCAGGTCGGGGCGGATGCCATAGCGAGCCTGTGCGCCGCCGAGCGCCACGCGAAAGCCGGTCATCACCTCGTCGAAGATCAGCACGGCGCCGTGCCGCTCGCACTGCGCTTTCAATTCCTGGAGGAATCCCGCTTCGGGCAACACCAGGTTCATGTTGCCGGCCACCGGCTCGACGATCACGCAAGCGATGCTTTTCCCGCTTTTGGAAAAAAGCGATCTGATCTGCTCGATATTGTTGTAGTCCGCCACGAAGGTATGCGCGGCGGTATCGGCGGGCACGCCCGCGGAGCTGGGATTGCCGAAGGTGAGGGCGCCCGAGCCCGCCTTCACGAGGAGCGCGTCCGCATGGCCGTGATAGCAGCCCTCGAACTTCACGATCCCGTCGCGGCCCGTGAAGCCGCGGGCGAGCCGGATGGCCGTCATGGTCGCCTCGGTGCCCGACGATACGAGGCGCACGCGCTCGATCGAAGGCACGAGCCGGCACACGAGCTCGGCGAGCTCGACCTCCGCTTCGGTGGGCGCGCCGAAGGAGAGGGCCCGGGCCGCGGCTTTCTGCACCGCGTCGACCACCGCAGGATGGGTATGGCCAGCGAGCATTGGCCCCCACGAGCAGACGTAGTCGATGTACCGCTTGCCGTCCGCATCCCATAGATAGGCGCCTTCGGCGCGCTCGAAGAAAGGCGGCACGCCGCCGACCGAGCGGAACGCGCGGACGGGGGAATTCACGCCCGCGGGGATGGAGCGCTGCGCGCGCTCGAAGAGCTGTTCGTTTTTCATGTGAAGAGCTTCGCGTATTGCCTCGCGCGCGCCGCGATGTCGGGCGCGTCGAAGAGGTCGGAGATCACGGCGAGGAGGTCGGCGCCGGCCTCGACAACCGCCGTTGCGTTGTCGAGCGTGATCCCGCCGATGGCGCACAGCGGCACGCCCAGCTTCGCGCCGAAAAGGTCGAGCGGCGCGCGTACCGCGCCGGGTTTCGTGGGCGAGGCAAAGACGCTCCCGAAGGCGACATAATCGGCGCCGGCGGCGACGGTCTTCTTGGCGGCGGCGACGTCGTTGTAGCAGGAAACGCCAAGCAAACGGCCTTTGAGCTTCTTCCTGCATTCGACGACCGAGGGATCCTCGCGGCCGACATGCACGCCATCGGCGGCGACCTCGACGGCGAGCGCGACGTCGTCATTGACGATGAACGGCACGCCGCGGCGCGCGCAGAGCTTCGCCAGCTCGATCGCCTCGACGCGTTGCTGGTCGGGCGCGGTCCGCTTGCGCCGGTACTGCAGCATCGCGATGCCGCCCTCGAGCGCCGCATTCACCTTGGCGAAGAGCGCCGCGCTGTCGCCTGAGTCCGGCGTGATCGCGTACAGCCCGCGCAGCCTCGGCGTCATGCGCGCTCCCCGCCGGCCCAGAAGAAGCGGTCCGGCGTGCGTTGCCCGCGCCCGGAGAGGAAGGCGGCGCGCAGCGACTGCCAGGTGTATTCCTGCGCCTCGTGCGCCGCTTCCGCGACCTGCATGCCGCTCGCGAGCGCGCCGGCCAGCGCCGAGGCGAGCGTGCAGCCGGAGCCGTGGTATTCGCCCGGCAGGCGCGGCCAGCGGTCCTCGCGCACCGCGCCGCCCGAGTCGTAGAGCACGTTGACGACCTCGTCGCCTGCCTCGTGTCCGCCGGTGACGAGGACATACTCGCAGCCCATGTCGGCCAGCGCCGCCGCGCAGCGCGCCAGGTCGTCCTGGCCGGTCAGGCGGCGCGCCTCGTCGCCGTTTGGCGTAGCCACCGTCGCTTGCGGAAGAACGTGCTCGCGGAGCGCCGGCACCATGTCGCCGCTCGACAGCGCGTCGCCGCGGCCCGAGGCGAGCACCGGGTCGACGACCACCGGAACGCCCGGATGGCGCGCAAGCAGGCCGGCGACGGCCTGCGCGTTCGCGGGCGAGCCGAGCACGCCGAGCTTGAAGGCGCGCACCTGCGACTCGGCAAGCAGGCGCTGCGCCTGCGCGAGCACGAGGCGCGTGTCCACCGGATGCACTTCGGCGACGCCGCTCGTGTCCTGCACGGTGAGCGCGGTGACGACGGAAAGCGGATGGCAACCCATGCCCGCGAGCGTGAGCACGTCGGCCTGCAGTCCCGCGCCGCCCGTTGGATCGGATGCGGCGAACGTCAGCACGATCGGCGGCGGGGCGGAAGACATGCGCTAATATCCGGGCCGATTCTACTAACGATCCCATGACCGAAACCCAAGTCAAATACAAGAGCTGGATGTGCCTCATCTGCGGCTTCATCTACGATGAGGAGAAAGGCCTGCCCGACGAGGGCATTGCGCCAGGCACGCGCTGGGAGGACGTGCCGATGAACTGGACCTGCCCCGAGTGCGGCGCCCGCAAGGACGACTTCGAGATGGTCGAGATCTGAGGCAGCGGCTGGGCTAAAATGGCGCCCGGCAGCATGTCCTCGATCAACCTGACGCATCACTTCCTGATCGCCATGCCCAGCATGGTCGATCCGTACTTCGCGAAGAGCCTGACTTACATTTGCGAGCACAACGACCAGGGCGCGCTCGGCCTGGTCGTCAACCGCCCCATCGACATGACGCTGCAGGCGCTGTTCGAGCGCCTGTCGATGAGCATGCGCGATACGGCCGTTGCGGATGCGCCGATCTATTTCGGCGGCCCGGTGCAGACCGACCGCGGCTTCGTGCTGCACATGCCCGCCGGCGACTGGCAGACCACGCTGCGCGTGCGCGATGCCATCGGCCTGACGACCTCGAAGGACATTCTCGAGGCGGTCGGCCGCGGCGAAGGGCCGGCGCGGCTGCTCGTCACGCTCGGCTATGCCGGCTGGTCGCCCGGCCAGCTCGAGCACGAGATCACGCAAAACGCCTGGCTCACGGTCGAGGCGTCCGACGACATCCTGTTCGAGACGCCCGCGGAGGAACGGCTGCCCGCGGCGATGGAGCTCCTCGGCCTCGATTACGCGCGCCTGCAGGACGAAGCGGGACATGCCTGAGAAGGGCACCGTCCTCGCCTTCGACTTCGGACTCAAGCGTATTGGCGTTGCGGTAGGGGAGGGCGAGCTGGGCAGCGCCCACCCGCTTCCCGCCGTCGGCAATTTCGACGAGATCGGCAAGCTGGTGGCGGAATGGCGGCCGCGGCGGTTCATCGTCGGCCTGCCGGTGGCGGAGCACGGCACGCATGCGCTGGCCCGCCGGGTGGAGCGCTTCGCCCGGCAGCTGCAGGGCCGCTATCGCGTTCCCGTCTCGCTCGTGGACGAGCGGTTTACGTCCGTCGAGGCCGAGTCGCGCCTGAAGGGCGTCAAGAACAAGTCGGTCGACTCCGTCGCGGCGCAGCTCATCCTGGAGCAATATTTCGGAGAGACGAGTGCCTCCTCTGCCTGACGCCGAGAAGCTCTGCGCCCAGCTCGCCGACGAGCTGCGGCCGCGCATCGGGCCGAAGAGCGCCATGATCGGCCTCTACACGGGCGGCGCCTGGCTGGCCGAGCGGCTGCACCAGCTCCTCGCCCTGAAGAGCCCCCTGGGGCTCATGGACATCGCTTTCTACCGGGACGACTATGCCGCGCGCGGGCTCAAGCACGATCCGAAGCGCACCAAGATTCCCTTCGACGTGAACGGTGCCGAGCTGCTCCTCGTGGATGACGTGCTCTACACCGGCCGCACCGTGCGCGCGGCCATGAACGAGCTCTTCGACTACGGGCGGCCGCAGAGCATCTCGCTCGTGGTGCTCGCCGACCGGGGCGGCCGCCAGCTGCCGATCTGCGCCCAGCACTGCGGCGCTAAGGTGGACGTGCCGGCGGGAATGCGCCTGACATTGAAGAGGGCGGACTCGGGGAAGCTCATGCTCGCGCTGGAGCCCAGCCGTGCAGCGTAATCCGCAGCTCAATTCCAACGGCGAGCTGCAGCATCTCCTTTCGATCGACGGCCTGCCGCGCGAGATCCTGCTGCAGATCCTCGACACGGCGGAGTCGTTCGCGGGGGTGACCGAGCGCGAGGTGAAGAAGGTGCCGATCCTGCGCGGCAAGAGCGTCTTCAACCTCTTCTTCGAGCCCTCGACGCGCACGCGCACCACGTTCGAGATCGCGGCGAAGCGGCTCTCCGCCGACGTCATCAACCTCAACATCGCCGCCTCCTCGCAGACCAAGGGAGAGTCGCTCCTCGACACGGTGGCGAACCTCTCGGCGATGCATGCCGACATCTTCGTCGTGCGCCACAACGCCTCCGGGGCGCCATTCCTCATCGCGCGGCACGTGAAGCCGCACGAGCACGTCGTCAACGCCGGCGACGGCCGCCACGCGCATCCCACGCAGGGCCTGCTCGACCTCTTCACTATCCGGCACTACAAGAAGGACTTCGCCGGCCTGGTGGTCGCCGTGGTGGGCGACATCCTGCACTCGCGCGTGGCCCGCTCGCTTATCCAGGGGCTGGGCATCCTCGGCGCGGCCGAGATCCGCGTGATTGGCCCGGATACGCTCATGCCGAGCGCCGTGGAGGTGCTGGGGGTGCGCCGATTCACGGACATGCGCGAGGGACTGCGCGGCGCCGACGTGGTCGTCATGCTGAGGCTGCAGAACGAGAGGATGCGGGGCGCGCTCCTTCCTTCCGCGCAGGAGTTCAACAAGCACTACGGCCTCACCGGCGACAAGCTCGCGCTCGCCGCGAAGGACGCGATCGTCATGCACCCGGGCCCCATGAACCGCGGCGTGGAGATCGACTCCACGGTCGCCGATGGGCCGCATTCCGTGATCCTTCCGCAAGTCACCTTCGGCATCGCCGTGCGGATGGCCGTGATGTCGATCGTGGCGGGCAACTGACGCAATGAAGATCCTCATCAAGGGCGGACGGATCGTCGACCCGGCCACGGGAAGGGACGAAGTCGGGGACCTTTACCTGGAGGAAGGAAAAGTCTCGCAGCCCTTCTCGAAGCCCGAGAGGACGATCGATGCCAAGGGCCTCGTCGTCGCGCCGGGCTTCATCGACCTCGCCGCGCGGCTGCGCGAGCCGGGGCAGGAATACAAGGCGACGCTCGAGTCGGAGATGGCCGCCGCCGTGGCCGGCGGCGTGACGAGCCTCGCCTGCCCGCCGGACACCGACCCGCCGCTCGACGAGCCCGGCCTCGTCGACATGCTTCGGCGGCGGGCGAAGACGCTGACCCGCGCCCGCGTGTACCCGGTCGGCGCGCTGACCGTGAAGCTCGCCGGCGAAGCCCTCACGGAAATGGCGCAGCTCGCCCAAGCCGGCTGCGTCGCCTTTTCCCAGGCGAACGCGCCGCTCACGGATACGCAGGTGCTCTGGCGCGCCCTGCAATACGCCGCGACCTTCCGCCTGCCGGTGTGGCTGCGCGCGGAGGACACCTGGCTCGCCAAGGGCGGCGTCGCGCACGACGGCGAAGTGGCGACGCGGCTCGGTTTGCCGGCCATTCCCGCCTTCGCCGAAACGATTGCCCTCGCCGTGCTGCTCGAGCTTGTCCGTGCGACCGGCGCGCGCGTGCACGTGTGCCGGCTCTCCAGCGCCGGCGCCGTGCGCATGATGCAGGCGGCGAAGGCCGAAGGCCTGCCGGTAAGCTGCGACGTCGGCATCCACCATGTGCACCTGAGCGAGCTCGACATCGGCTACTTCGACTCGCAGTGCCGGCTCGATCCGCCGCTGCGCGGTGCGCGGGACCGCGACGCGCTGGCGCGCGGGCTTGCGGAGGGCGTGATCGATTGCGCGGTGTCCGACCACACCCCGGTCGACGAGGATGGCAAGCACCTGCCTTTCGCGGAAGCCGAGCCGGGCGCCACCGGCCTCGAGCTCCTGCTGCCGCTTACTCTCAGCTGGGCGGCCGGGCGCGAGCTGCCGCTCGCGGCGGCGCTCTCGCGCATCACTTCGGAGCCGGCTCGCATCCTCGGCGTGTCCTCCGGCACGCTGTCGCGCGGCGCGCCGGCCGACCTGGCGCTCTTCGACCCGGCCGCGGAGTGGCGGGTGAGCGCCGAGTCCCTGAAGAGCCAGGGAAAGAACACGCCCTTCCTCGGCAGCACTCTTAACGGGCGCGTGCTATATACGATCGTCGCGGGAAACGTCGTATACGAGGGATGAAGCGAGCGCTGGGCCTGATGCTGGTGCTGCTCGTCGCGGGCTGCGCCGCGACGCGCGAGCCTGCGCCCGAGTCGCCGGCGCCGCAGGCGAGCGTCGAGCCACCCGCCCCCGCGCGTCCCGGCGGCTACTACAAGGACGACGGTCCCGGCGATGCGCCGCCCGCCAACCTGGCCTCCATCCCGGACGCCGTGCCGAAGCGCGAGGCGCCCCACCGATTCGCAAACCGGCCCTACACGGTGTTCGGCGCGAGCTACACGCCGCTTTCCACCGGCCAGACCTACAAGGAGCGCGGCATCGCCAGCTGGTACGGCAAGAAATTCCACGGCCAGAAGACTTCCAGCGGCGAGCCCTACGACATGTACGCCATGACGGGCGCGCACAAGACGCTGCCGATCCCGAGCTACGCCCGGGTCACGAACCTCGCGAATGGCCGCAGCGTGGTGGTGCGCATCAATGACCGCGGCCCGTTCCATTCCGACCGCATCATCGATCTTTCCTACGCCGCCGCCTACAAGCTGGGCTTCGCCTCGGCGGGGAGCGCGCGCGTCGAAGTGGAGGCGGTATCGCCCGACGAGCCGGTGCAAGCGAAAGCGCCGGAGAGCGCGCGCGACGCCGAGCCTGGCGCGCCCGCGGAATCGACGGCTGAGCCGCAAGCCGAACCGAAGGGCGTCTACCTGCAGGTCGGCGCCTTCAGCTCGAAGGAGAACGCCGAGGACCTGCGATCGCGGGTGACGCGCCAGCTCGCGTGGCTGAGCGATGGCGTGCGGGTTCTCTCCATCGGCAACCTGTGGCGGCTGCACGTCGGGCCATACGCCACGAGCGACGCGGCGCGCGCGATTGCGCGGCGCATCGAGGCCGAGATGAACCTGAAGCCGCTGCTCGTCACGCGCTAAGCCTAGAATCGGCCCCTTTCCGGGCAGTTCCATGCGTCTCGTCCTCGTCCTCGTCTTGTGCTTCTCTTCGCTCGCTCGCGCGGCCGTGCCCCAGCCGCCTTCCGTCATCGGCAAGTCGTGGCTCCTCGCCGATTTCACGAGCGGCCAGGTGCTCGCCGCCCAGGCGCCCGACGAGCGCATCGAGCCGGCTTCGCTCACGAAGCTCATGACCGGCTACCTTGTCTTCTCGGCGATACGCGACCGGAAGCTTTCGCCCGAGCAGCGCGTGAGCGTCTCGGAGAACGCATCGCGTGCGCCGGGCGCGCGCATGTTCCTGCGCGCCGGCACGCAGGTGAGCGTGGACGACCTGGTCCGCGGCATGGAGGTGCAGTCCGGCAACGACGCCGCGATCGCGCTCGCCGAAGCGGTGGCCGGGTCGGAGGAGTCTTTCGCCAGGATGATGAACGAGGAGGCCGAGCGGCTGGGCATGAAGGACACGCTCTTTCGCAACGCCACCGGCCTGCCCGACGCGCAGCACTACACCACGACGCGCGACCTCTACCTGCTTGCCACGGCGCTCATCCGAGATTTCCCGCAGTCCTACGCGCAGTACTACTCGCAGAAGGAATTCCGCTATAGCGGCGTCAGCCAGCCGAACCGCAATCGGCTGCTGTGGATCGATCCGAGCGTGGACGGCGTCAAGACCGGGCATACCGAATCGGCGGGCTTCTGCCTCATCGCCTCGGCCAAGCGCGGCGAGCGGCGGCTCATCTCCATCGTCGTGGGCGCCACCTCCGACTCCGCGCGCGCGCAGGAATCGCTCAAGCTCCTCAACTGGGGGTTCCAGTTCTTCGACGACGTGAAGCTGCGCGGCGCGAACCAGGAAGTGAAGGCGCTGCAGGTCTGGAAGGGAGCGGCGAGGACGGTGCCGGCCGGTTTCGCGAGCGACCTCGTGCTGACCGTGCCCAAGGGCGAAGGCGAGAAGCTCAAGGCCGAGCTTCTCTCGCAGCAGCCGCTCGTCGCGCCGGTGTCGCAGGGCCAGCGCGTCGGCACGCTTCGCGTCTCGCTCGACGGCAAGCCGCTCGGCGAATATCCGCTCGTCGCGCTCGAGCCCGTTCCCGTGGCCGGGCTCTTCGGCCGCGCGTGGGATACACTGAGGCTCTGGCTGAAGTAGCGAGGGTGGCATGGTCTTTCTGAACGGCAGGTTCCTCCCCATCGAAGAGGCGACGGTCCCGGTGCTGGACCGCGGCTTCATTTTCGGCGACGGCGTCTACGAGGTCGTGCCGGTGTACTCCCGGGTCCCCTTCCGCCTCGACGAGCACCTCGCGCGCCTCGAGCGCAGCCTCGGCGAGGTCAAGATCCGCAACCCGCACGCGCGCGCGAAATGGCGCGAGCTCATCTACGGCGTGATCGACCGGCAGCCGTTCGACGACCAGGCGGTGTACTTCCAGGTGACGCGCGGCGTCGCGAAGCGCGACCATGCTTTTCCCAAGAACGTCGAGCCGACGGTGTTCATCATGTCGAACCCGCTCGTCAACCCGCCGCGCGAGCAGGTGGCGAAGGGCGGCGCCGCCATCAGCGCGGCCGACAACCGCTGGCTGCGCTGCGACATCAAGTCGATCTCGCTCATCGGCAACTGCCTGCTGCGCGAGCTCTCCGCCGAGGCGGGGCTCACGGAGACGATCCTCTTTCGCGACGGCAAGCTGACCGAGGCGGCGTCGTGCAACGTATTCATCGTGAAGGGTGGAGTCGTCAGCGCGCCGCCGAAGTCCAACCTCATCCTCCCGGGCATCACCTACGACGTCGTGGTCGAGCTCGCGCGCGCGAACGGCATCCCGATCGAGCTGCGCGACATCACGGAGGGGGAGGTGCGTGCCGCGGACGAGCTCTGGGTGAGCTCCTCCTCGAAGGAAGTCTTCCCCATCGTCCAGCTCGACGCGCGGCCGATTGGCGCAGGACGGCCGGGTCCCGTGTTCCAGCGCATGTACGCCCTCTACCAGGAGTTCAAGCAGACCGTGATGCGCGCGGGCAAGCGGGAGTCGGTCTCGGCCTGAGATGCCTGCCGACCAAGGCAGCTCCGCGGGCGGCTCACCCCTCGCATTTCCCTGCGACTTCCCCATCAAGGTCATGGGTCGCAAGGGCCCCGGATTCGCGCAGGCGGTCGTCGACATCGTGCTCAAGCATGCGCCGGACTTCGACGCGGGCACGGTGGAGATGCGCCCGAGCCGGCAGGGGACTTACCTGAGCGTGACGTGCGTGGTGCGCGCCACCTCGCGAGAGCAGCTCGACGCGCTGTACCGCGAGCTTTGCGACCATCCGTCGGTCGTCATGGCCCTATGAGCGTCGTCCTCGAAGACGCGGCGATCCGCCGACTGGGCCAGGCCGACTATCCGGCGACCTTTGCGGCGATGAAGGCGTTCACGGCAAAGCGCGACGAAGCCACCCGCGACGAGCTTTGGATCGTCGAGCACCCGCCTGTCTATACGCTCGGTCAAGGTGCGGCGCAGGTGCGGCCGGCGAACGCCATCCCGGTGGTGCGGGCGGACCGCGGCGGAGACATCACGTATCACGGTCCCGGCCAGGTCGTCCTCTACACCCTCGTGGACCTCGCGCGGCGCGGCATCAAGGTGAAGCGCTTCGTCTGGCTGCTCGAGCAGGCCGTCATCGACGCCCTGGGCGGCCGCGGCGAGCGTCGCGCGGGCGCACCGGGTGTGTACGTCGAGGGCGCCAAGGTGGCCGCGCTGGGCATCCGCGTCTCGCGCGGCCGCGCTTATCATGGTCTCTCGCTGAACGTCGACATGGACCTTTCTCCGTTTTTGGCCATCGATCCCTGCGGCTATCCGGGCTTGCGCGTGACGCAAACCAGGGATCTCGGCTTTCCGCATACGCCGATGGAGATGGCCGAGGGGCTCGTGAAGGCTTTGCTTTCCCGCATCGCCGATGCGTGAACCGGGCGTCAAGGAGAAGGGCGCACGCAAGACGATCAAGATCGTCCCGCGCGCGCAAGTGCTGGCGAAGCCCGCCTGGATCCGCGTGCGGGCGGCCGCGCCGGATTCGCGCTTCCACGAGATCAAGCGCATCCTGCGCGAGCAGAAGCTGCACACCGTTTGCGAGGAGGCCTCCTGCCCGAACATCGGCGAATGCTTCGGCAAGGGCACCGCGACGTTCATGATCCTCGGCGACATCTGCACGCGTCGCTGCCCGTTCTGCGACGTCGCGCACGGGCGCCCGCTCGCGCCGGACGCCGAGGAGCCGCGCCACCTGGCCGGGACGATCGCGGCGCTGAAGCTCTCCTACGTCGTGGTGACCAGCGTGGACCGCGACGATCTCAAGGACGGCGGCGCCCAGCACTTCGTCGACTGCATCGCTTCTATCCGTAAAGAATCTCCGAAGACGACGATCGAGGTGCTCGTTCCGGACTTCCGCGGCCGCCTCGACCGCGCGCTCGAGATCCTCGGCGCCGCGCCGCCCGACGTGATGAACCACAACCTCGAGACGGTGCCGCGCCTCTACAAGCGCGCGCGGCCCGGGGGCGACTACCGTCACTCACTGATGCTGCTGAAGGAATTCAAGAAGGCCCATCCCGCGGTGCCGACGAAGTCGGGCCTGATGGTCGGCCTGGGAGAGACGGACGAAGAAATCCTGCAAGTCATGCGCGACCTGCGCGTGCACGACGTCGACATGGTCACGATCGGGCAGTACCTGCAGCCCTCGCCCCATCATCTGCCGGTGGAGCGCTACGTCCATCCGGACGTCTTCAGGACCTTCGAGACGGAGGCGGCGCGGATGGGATTCCGCCACGCCGCCGTCGGGGCCATGGTCCGCTCGTCCTACCATGCAGACCGGCAGGCGAGCGGACTGGTCGGCGAGGCGCCGGCCTAGCGGTTGTTGTCCGGGAAGCCGGAATGGCCCGGCACGCCGTCGCCGCCGCCATTGCCGAAGCCGTTGTTGCCCTGCGGTCCGCCGAAGCCGCCGCACGAGGCGAAGGCCGGCGTCGAGCTCACGTTGAGGGCCATCTTGATCAGCGCCTTGCTGGCGTCGCCGATCGCCGTCTGCGGCAAGGCGCCGACATGCTGCAGGGGACCGGAGAGAAGAAAGGCGCCGAGGGCGCCGGCTGCGGCAAGCTTCAGTTTCACTGGACGACTCCCGTTGGAAAGGAGACGCCATGATCACACCCCGAGATGGCGGGCAATGGCCCTCGCGGACCGGCCGACATGGTCCGAATCGAGCGACGCTTCTCGACGTCAGGCCGGGTCGGCGAGCGACTTCTCGACGAGCGCGTCGAACGACCGCCAGTCGGGCTCGCCTTCGAACCGCGCCAGGACCTTGCCGTGCCGGTCGAGCAGCACCGAGGTCGGCGTGCCCATCACGCGGAACGCCTGGGCAAGCTCGCCGCTCGTGTCGAGCGCGACCTTGAAAGGAAGATGCTGCCCTTGCGCGAAGCCCGCCACGGCATTCGGATGGTCGTAGCTCATCGCCACCGCGACGGTATCGAAGCCCCGCGCGGCGAGCCGGTTGTACTGCTGGACGAGCTTGGGCATCTCCGCCACGCAGACGTCGCAACTCGTGGCCCAGAAATTGACCAGCACCACTTTGCCGCGCAGGTCTGCGAGCGCCACGCTCTGCCCGGAAAGCGTGGCGAGCCGCGTGGCCGGCAGCGGCCGCGGCGTCGCGAGGTATCCGACCGCTACGCCCGTTGCCGCCAAGGCGAGGGCGGCGATAATCTTTGTCGCACGATTCATGGGAGGAAGCACGTGAAGACCGCTATTTTCGCCGGATTGGTCGCGCTTGTCATCGCGGCCCCGGCCGGCGCACAGCTCGACAAGATCTCCAATCAGGACGCCGTCGCCGGCCTGAGGGCGGCGCTCGAAAAGGGAACCCAGGCTGCGGTGGCCTCGCTGGGGCGCACCGACGGCTTCCTGGGGAACGCCAAGGTCAAGATCCCGTTGCCCGATTCGCTTGCGCGCGCCGAATCGCTCATGCGCCGCGTCGGCATGGGCAAGTATGCCGATGAGCTGGTCGTGACCATGAACCGCGCGGCCGAGGCTGCCGTGCCCGAAGCGCGGCAGATCTTCATCGACTCCGTGCGCAAGATGAGCGTGCAGGACGCCAAGGGAATTCTCACCGGAGGCGACACCGCGGCGACCGATTACTTCCGCCGCACGACGCGCGACCCGCTGCACGGCCGCTTCCTGCCGATCGTGAAGAAGGCGACGGCCAAAGTCGGCCTCGCGCAGAAATACAACGAGTACGCCGGCCGTGGCGCCCAGCTCGGGCTGATCGGCAAGGAGCAGTCCAACCTGGACGAATACGTGACGCAGAAGGCGCTCGACGGCCTCTACGTCATGGTCGCCGAGGAGGAGAAGAAGATCCGCCAGGACCCGGTCAGCGCCGGCGCGAGCATCATCCAGAAGGTGTTCGGCGCGCTGAAGTAGCGCCTGCGGGGCGCAGTCCGGCGCTAGTGCGCCTCGTCCCAGTTCGACCCGACGCCCACGTCGGCGACGAGCGCGACTTCGAGGTTCGCGACGCCCTGCATGAGCTCGCGCACCTTCGCCTTCACTACGTCCAGCTCCGCCTCCGGCACCTCCAGGACCAGCTCGTCATGCACCTGCATGACGAGCAGCGTGCCGAGCTTCGCCTCGTCGAGCCAGCGCTGCACGGCGACCATGGCGAGCTTGATGAGGTCGGCGGCCGTGCCTTGCATGGGCGCGTTGATCGCCGCCCGTTCGGCCGCCTGCCGGCGCACCGGCGCGCCGCTCTTCATCTCCGGCAGCCACAGGCGCCGCCCGAAGACCGTCTCGACGTAGCCTTGCGTGCGGGCCTGCTCCCGCGTGCGGTCCATGTAGCGCTTTACGCCGGGATAGCGCGAGAAGTAGGAGTCGATGTAGGCCTGCGCGGTCGCGCGCTCGATGCCGAGGTTCTGCGCCACGCCGAAGGCCGACATGCCGTAGATGAGGCCGAAGTTGATCACCTTGGCCGCGCGCCGCTCGTCCGCGCTGACCTTGTCGAGCGGCACGCCGAAGACTTCGGCCGCGGTCGCGCGGTGCACGTCGTCGCCGCGCAGGAACGCATGGCGCAGGCTCTCGTCGCCTGAGAGGTGCGCCATGATGCGCAGCTCCACCTGGGAATAGTCGGCCGAGACGATCCGGCGCCCGGGCGGCGCGACGAAGGCCTCGCGGATGCGCCTTCCCTGCGGCGTGCGGATCGGGATGTTCTGCAGGTTCGGATCGTTGGAGGAGAGCCGCCCGGTGACCGCCGTGGTCTGCGAATAGGTCGTGTGCACGCGCCCCGTGCGCGCATTCACGCTCTTGGGAAGCTTGTCGGTGTAGGTCGATTTGAGCTTCGATAAGGACCGGACTTCCAGGATCAGCTTGGGCAGCGGATGGTCCAGGGCGAGCTCCGCCAGCACGTCTTCGTCGGTCGACGGCTCGCCGGTTGGCGTCTTCTTCTTGACCGGCAGCTTCTGCTGCTCGAAAAGGATCTCCCGGATCTGCTTCGGCGAGCCCAGGTTGAACGGCTGCCCGGCTGCGGCGAAGGCTTGCTGCTCCTTCTCCAGCATCTCCTTGCCGAGCTCATGGCTTTGTGCCTCGAGCTTGGCCGCGTCGAGCTGCACGCCGTTGCGCTCCATGCGGAAGAGCACCGGCATGACCGGCATCTCGATCGACCTGTAGACGCGCCGCAGCTTCTCGTCGCCGTCGATCTTTCCGACGAAGATTTCATGCAGGGCGAGCGTGCAGTCGGCGACGCCGGCGGCGTATTGGGTCGCGCGCGCGATCTCGACGTCCGAGAACGGGATGCGCGAGGCGCCCTTGCCGGTCACCTCGTCCAGCCCGAGCATCGTCCAGCCGCAATGGCGGCTCGCCAGTACGCCCAGCTCGCGCCGCTCGTGCGCCTCCAGGACGTAGGACTCGAGCAGCGTGTCGTCCAGCACGCCCTCGAG